>JASFPP010000358.1:0-3037 GCA_050115915.1 Candidatus Aminicenantota bacterium | reverse complement strand
GAAGGCGAGCGTATTCGAATGGAAATTGCGTCGTCTTCTTTTCCCGAGTATTCCCGCAATCTGAACACCGGAGGCCACAGTGAAATGGGAGCGGAGTACGTCTCCGCTGTTCAAAGGATATACCACACCGCAGAATACCCTTCCCATCTTCTTTTACCGGTCATCAAAACAGAAATTTTTGATTCTCAGTCCGAGTCGCCGGGAGAGGATGAGGCTCAAGAAAGCACAAGCCTATACGCTTCCTTTATAGGAAAATACACTCATCCTAAACTCGGCGAAATCAAAGTGCTCGAACAAAGAGGGAAACTGGCTTTGGATATTCCGAAAAAGATGGTCCTGGCATTCGATGATCCCGATGACAAAGGAACATGGGTCTGCCAACTTTCGAATCAAATAACCTTGAGATTCAGCAAAGACGATACGGGAGACGTCGATGGGTTGTCCCTCTTCATCCAGACGAGGCTCCCGAAAAAGTCCGAAACAGAAACGGTCGGTCCCGATGTTCCGAAAAATCTCGAGCCCTACCTCGGCAAATATCCAATCCCTATGGAAGGCGCAGAATTAACAGTTATCTTTAAGGATGAGAATCTTGCCGTTGTCGATTCAGAGGGAGAGGTCGTCGCACTTAAAGGGCCCGATCAAAAAGGGCTTTGGATTTACAAATCGAGTGAGTATAAGATATCATTCGTGTTAGGAGACAGCGGGGAAGTAAAGGCAATGATTGTCCATCAGACCCTCGAAGCTCCTAAATCCAAAACTACACCTCCAAAAAACAAGGACCATCAGGAGAAGGAGTCCTACAAATGATCGGTCGATCGAAACTTCGCGGACCGATAGGCAGGGTCGGGCCGTATGCTGTGGCTGTCTTTTTATCCCTGGCATTGATCGAGGCCATTATAACGGGAAATCCTCCCTATTCTGCCTTCGCTTTCGGCTGTTTTTTCATCGTCTTTGGGATCATCGAATACCGCAGGACAAAACTGACCACTTACCTGTTTATGGGCCTGCTCTTCGGAACGGGGACATGGCACAGCATGGCTCATCATTTCGTTTCCTTTTTGTCATTCAAGACCTACATCATCCACGTCATCATTGGCTACGGAGCACTTTTATTAACCTGGCGTGTGTTCTATGGCCACGAAAAATTGGAATCCAATGCCCGAAGGCTCTTAAATCTGGCAGCCGAACACGTGCATGAGGCACAGAACGGATTCACAGACCGCCCCTACTCAGCCTGTAAGGCAGAGTACACAAAGGACGAGATCAGAGGATTTGCGAGGTTCATGGGGGGCAAAAAAATCGCCAAATCGATCATACAGGAAAACGCCGTTATACTCACCTTCTCCATGGGAATTAGTCCTTTAAAAGAGCCCGATCTCCAGCAGATTAGCTATGCCTCCTTTGATAACGAATGCAATATCTCCATCCACATCTCAGCCTATGACTACAACAGGTTTAGAGAAGAGCTTACCTTCGACCAACTGTGCGAATCTCTGGGTGATGTCTTCAAGCGTTTCGTGGAATACTACAAAAAGGGATTGGAAAGCAGGATGCTCGTCGAATTGAAGTCGGGTACAAAATAAAAATGGATTTCGAAACAGCTCGTAAGCTTGGCGCGTATTTCTCAAAAGATTATGCAGAGGAGATTTTCAGGCTTCTCGTGAATTACAAGGACATCTCTGCCTCAGAAGCTGCATCGAGAGTGAACCTTCATATTCAAACTGCCCAGGATTTTCTGGAGGCCATGGCCTCTTTGGGCATCCTGTCAAAACAGGAAGTGTACGAAAAAAAGCGCCCGTATTTTAGGTATTCTCTGAAAAAGAAAAAAATTGTCATGGATGTCGATCTTGCCTCTTTATTGGAACACAAACAGCCTGAGGGGGAGTTATCCCAAAAAATTCGCGAAAATAAAAACTCGGGAGCCAGGTTTGCAACAGCACGGTACGACCCCCACTTCAGCAGTGTTGTCATATGGATCGGCAAGGGACGGGACCGGAAGGAAAGAAAAATCAACCTGACGATCCCCCAGGGAAAATTTCTCTTTCGGTTGCCCTTCCCCACTGCCAAACCCCAGACTATAACTGATATCATGCACAAAGCCGGAGTGGATAAGGCTCATTCACCGGAAATCCTGGATATTGTCAAATTGCTCGAGAAGTACGGAGTAATCGAATTCCAATAAAGGGGCTGTTTCTCCCAGAGAAAAACACGTCCTCCCTTATTTTCAAAGTCGAACAAGTTGTGTGATTAGAGTTTGACACTTATAATATGGAACAGTGCTAAAAAGGAGGTTATGGATGAAGGCCCTTAAACATAATTTTGACCGGCTGATGATAGCTATACTCATCGCAATATCTCCGGCAGCACTATTTACATCTCCAAAAACACAGACCAACGCTCAGAAAGAAACCGAAGGATCCCTTAAGTTTTTTCCCAACACCTATGACCGATGCCCGGATCTTCCTTCGCCCCACACGATGGAAGATGGAACAGAAGTTGTTGTCGCCATCACAAAAGATAATAAATTTACACTGATACCCGTGACAGTTAAAAAAGGTGAATCCCTGGGTTATAGAGAAAAGGATTGGGATAAAATCCGGATACTGGAAGTCGATGCCGCAGATTTTCCGACTCTCGCACGGACAGGATTGCACTCCCCAATCGAACTGGATTACACACGACGGATCACAGGCCGCTCCATCGCAGAGATCACAGATAGCGGCCGGCCCGGAGGTTCATCGGGCGCAGGCTTTATGGGCCAGGAGGAAGATATCATCTCCGTCCTCAAAGGAGACAATGGGATCGTTAAAAAGCTGGGGCTAACTCACCCCGAACTTGCAAAGCCCCTGTTTCATATATGGAATATCATTCGATGGGTGAGCTACAAAAGCCAAAATATGGGACGAACGATCAGCGGTGTCGATCGCTTCCTGTATAACAAAAGAAAGGTTCGTCTTATAAGCGGAGGCGGGAGGGGATGGCAGGACTCCATATTCAACGATGAGATCCTGGGGATGTATCATTTCGAGTTCAGCAC
>JASFPP010000357.1:0-3054 GCA_050115915.1 Candidatus Aminicenantota bacterium | reverse complement strand
AAAGGATATCTCACCGGGAATGAACCTAAGGATGTCTCCTGGGTCTATTTTGACTTGAGTTTTCATCCGCCGCGGGCCGCTTATTCTCTGCAAAGCGGAACTCCCATCTATTCTCTGCAGAAAAATGTGAAACAGCTCTCATTTGTTCTCAATGAAACGTTCGATCGCTACTATTCCGGCCTGAAACTTGACCATTCTTATTTCCCAACACAAGGACAAACCCTGGAAGTCGAAGATCTAAAAGTAACGGTTGTTCCATCCTATCAGAACAAAAAGGGGTATTTCATCGAATGCGATGGATTGACCGTGTTCTGGCTTTCGGGGGTTTCCGACGATTATATCTGTTCTAAAAAAGATGTCACCGCTATTGAATTCATTAAAGAACGATTCCCATCTGTCGATATCTTGCTCCTTGGCACGCCGGATGGAATCGGCCCGGAAAAGGGGAATGTGATCCGAGAGGCCTATCTCGAATCGGTGAGTTTAAATCCCGGGGCTGTGTTCTTTATGGGTAAAGAACCTCTGGAAAGAAGGATTCTTTCACAGATCAAGCGAAGAACCCAGAATCTGGAGAATATTTGCTGCTCGGAAAATCCGGGAGACACGTTTTTCTACACTCAGGGAGAAATAAAGCGATAATGTCCGAACTCAAACGCTTTTTTTCTATTTTATTGCTCTTCATTGTTCTTATACCCGGCTGTTCAAATAAAAATTCATTTCCCGTCCTAAAGGGGCCATACCTCGGTCAGGATCCGCCTGGGGAACAAAGGGCCATTTTCGCTCCAGGGATTGTCTCAACGGGTTACAACGAACATGGTGTCAGTTTTACTCCTAATGGCAAGGAAGTATTTTACAGACTGCTGGGTCCTCCCCACGGAGTTATCCTGACCATGAGAGAGCAAAACGGAGTATGGACACCCCCGCAAGTTACCCCCTTCTCGGGGAAATATGATGGAAAATGCTCGCTATCGCCGGACGGCAATACAATACTTATAAGTTGTGGCTCGCCTCCCTCCGGCAATGGCCCAGCTTTGGATTTTTGGACGATCTGGATCATCAAGCGAACCGATTCAGGATGGGGGACACCACAAAACTTGCCCCATCTCAAAGGAGCCTATCCCACGATATCAAACCGAGGCACAATATATTTTTATGAGAGGGCAGAGAATAATAAAGGGGATATATATAGATCTCTGCTTATAAATGGGGAATACAGCGAAGCTCAAAGAGTGGAAGCACCAATCAATTCAGAGCACTGGGAAAACGACCCCTTTATCGCCCCTGACGAAAGCTACATTATATTTCAATCCGATCGGCCCGGAACCCTTGGAGAGGGGGACCTGTTCATCAGCTATCGTCTTAAAAATGGCAAATGGTCAGAGCCTAAAAATTTGGGAAAAGGAGTGAATACCAAGGAATCGGGAGAAGCCTGTCCGATTGTTTCGTCAGATGGCAAATATTTATTTTTCTCGAGTATGTGCAGAACTCTCCCTACTTATTCTGAGACTCCCATTACGCTCACAAAAAAGTTGAATGTACTCAACCAACCTGGCCATGGGAGTGAAGATGTTTTCTGGGTCAGTGCAAAAATCATCAAGGAATTAAAACCGGATGAATCAAGATAAAATGAGGAGGGATGGATGAAAAACACATGGATTTACTTACTAATCATAATTTTGCTCATTTTGTTATTCTTTTCCGGACAGGATTTATGCTTTGCACAGCAGGATGGGGATGACATTGTCTTGGGCAAATACAGGGTGATTCATTCTCAAATTTTGGATGAAGATAGGCTTCTCTTCGTCCATCTTCCCCGGGGATATGAGGATACCCAACTGGCTTATCCTGTTATGTACCTTTTGTATGTGGACATCTATAACTACTTTGCGGATGCGGCCATTATCACTGAGAAGCTCGGTGGGACAGGGGAGATTCCTCCTGTGATCATCATAGGTGTGGCCAACACCCATAGGTACAGGGATCTCCTGCCCGTAGAGACCAGAGGCCGCAGCGGAACCGGGAAAGCGGAGAATTTCTTGAGGTTTCTTGAGGAAGAACTAATTCCTCATGTCGACAAATCCTATAGAACAAAAAATTTCCGGATTCTTGCCGGCCCCCAAGCTGCGGCTGTCTTCAGCCTGTATACCCTCATCACCAAACCTGGGTTGTTTAACGCATTCTTATCGGAAAATCCATTTATGAACCCAGAGAATGCGGCATTTCTTTATCCCAAAGCAGAACAGTTCTTCAAGAAGACCGACTCGTTGAAGAGCTTTGTTTACATAAAATGTGAAACAAATGAGCGCCCACAAGACCTGGAGTATGCGGAAAAACTTGCCCGCATTCTGGAATCGGAAAAGCCAGAGGGCTTCCGCTATAAAGTGGAATTCAGGGAACCCTCTGGTTACTTCATAGCACCTATGCCTTTTCAAAAAGGATTGAGGACATTGTTTGCCCGACATAAGCTGCCGAAGGATTTCCAGACGAACACTGTGAACGACATCGTCGATTATTATGACAAGCTTTCTGAGGAATACAGTTTTAAAGTCGATCCTCCTTCGCTGATGCTGACGTTTGAAGGGGACAAATTGACTGAGCAAAGAAAAATAGGAGAGGCCATCACACTTTTTGAACACCAGCTGAACCTATACCCTAAATCATTAAATGCGCTCATGCGGCTTGGCGAGATCTATAGAGGGATGGGCAACTTCGAGAAAGCAAGGCACTACTACCAGGCCTTTCTGGACATCGAAGACCGAGATGCGGCCATGATACGCAATCGGCTTGATCAAATGGAACAAATGATCAGCAGTTCAGCGGCCTATCGTATCGAACAGGCAATCAACACTGACGGTATTGAAGCTGGTTTGGTAAAGTACAGAGATATTAAATCCGACCCTGAGAATAAACTGTATTTTGAGGAGCGCGAGTTCAATGCGATGGGATACAGATTCATGGGCACCGGAAGAATGAAGGAGGCCATCGCAGTTTTCAAACTGAATGTGGAGCTCAATCCCGAATCTTGGAATGTTTATGACAGCCTGGCCGAGGCGT
>JASFPP010000356.1:0-3058 GCA_050115915.1 Candidatus Aminicenantota bacterium | reverse complement strand
CAGTAACTCTAAAGACCTGACTTCCTGATTAATGCAGGTTATCAGAGCGTTGAGTCGCCTTAATTGGATAGATGACTGCGGAAGGCGGAATTTTCGAATAAAGAAAGTGGTTGAAAAAAACATGAATTCAATAAAATTTTTATTTCGCTTGGCAATTGCCATTTTCTTTTTGATTTCATTATTCATTGCGAATTTTTCAAGCGTGAATAATTTTAGTAAAAGTGAGAAACACATAACACTAAACCAAACCAAGAGGTTAAATCGGGAAGAACTTCCTGTTAAAGTGAGTGACCAAACTTGGAACATATTTGAAGATATTCAAGAAATACAAAATTTGGCCATAGAATTTGATCCAAATCGAAAAAACGGCACAGTTTCAGAAAACGTTAGAGCTCAATACTTGTTATTACCAAGTAAATTACAAATTGGGATTGTATTCTACGATAAAAATATTACAGAAGAAGTTTTGGCGCATGAAGCTCTGCATGTTTTATACATTTGTCAAGGACATCCTTTTTTTTATAGAAATGCCTTTCGAATAACAAAAACAATCGAGAATATGGAAAGCAGCATTCAGCACATTCATGTCTATAAAATTCTAGAAATGATGGGATTTAATCCTAAGCCAGAAGCTCAAAATAACTATTTAAGAGGTATTGAGATTTTTAGAAAAAGTCTGCACAAGATTCCTCAACATGTTCGTAAATATGAATTGATCACATTAGGAGCCGAATTTACACTCAGAGGATTAGTGAATGGTGTAGATTTGCCGTATATTAAAGAAAATATTCCGCTCAGAATAAAAGGAGGATTGACCAAAGGCATTGAGATATATAAAGAACTAAATAAATACAATTTTTCTGAAAAAGAAGAAAATTTCAAAGCTCGCATTTTTGTTGCTACTGCCCTAGGATTAACCGTTAGAGATACTCTCATTGGAGAACTTGACTTTAGACAGCGAAAGCGTTTTTATTATGATCCGAATGATGGCAGCTTATTTATGTACTTAGAATAGAGGCTGTGTTCACATGTATTCATGGACATTGGCCTCTCTGAGGTTGCGAGGGAGAAGTTGGCGGGGTTGAGACAGTAAAAGTGTAACAAAAATCCCTAAATGAATGCTAACCTATACACCCCCTGTTTTGATGTTACACTTTACAGAGGTGGGGAAGGGCCTATTTCGTGAAAATGTGCAATATTTGAGACTTGATGAAGTTCGCTGATTATAGGGGGAGGTTGAGGGCTGAATGTTTTCTTGTAGCATAAAGAATCCATATGTGCATGGGCTTAGGAGTCCCGGGATCTCTATCCCCACCGATCTGATTTCAGGCTGATAGAAACAAAAAACGTTAGTCCTCACTTACATAATTAGCCCATTGCTTTGATATCTATCCAACTTGAAGATCCTCTGCTTGCCAAGCAGAAGGTCGTGGGTTCAAATCCCATCAGCTCCACCATCTAATCTCCCCATATTCTATTTTAAAATCAAGAAGTTGCAATAATCTCTGCGTAATTCTTCTTTCAGTAATTTTCAATAATTTTCAGTCATTCTCAGTAAAAAAGTCGTCATAAAACCGTCATATTTTTGGAAACTCATGGACACTATTTTGACAACACTCCAAATTTGGTCAAAAGGAAAATTCTACGATCTCCATTGACTCCCCTCTGATTTATTGATAATCTTTCCTCAGCCACATGAAAAGGGGAAAACTATGACTACCATCTGCCCCAAGTGTCGGCATGAGAATCCCGAAGATAGTATTTATTGTGGTAAATGTACCACGCCGCTTAAACCTTCTGAGGATATTCCTGCCCATACTGAGACTATAGAAGCACCCAGGGAAGAACTCACCACAGGCTCTACCTTTGCGGGAAGGTACCAGATTATTGAAGAACTGGGAAAAGGGGGTATGGGGAAGGTCTATAAGGCTCAGGATACCGAGATCAAAGAAAAGGTTGCTCTGAAGCTCATAAAGCCTGAGATCTCCGTGGATAAAAAGACGATCGAGCGTTTCCAGAACGAACTCAAGTTTGCCCGAAAGATCGGCCACAGAAATGTCTGCCGAATGTACGACCTCAATAAAGAAGAGGGCTCATACTACATCACGATGGAATATGTGTCGGGTGAGGACCTCAAAAGCTTCATCAGGCGATCGGAGAAACTCACCGTAGGAAAGGCTATTTCCTTAGCCAAGCAGATTTGTGATGGACTCACCGAAGCGCACAGGTTGGGAGTAGTCCATCGCGACCTCAAACCGGGCAACATCATGATCGATAAAGATGGCAACGCCCGGATCATGGATTTTGGGATCGCCCGATCGCTGGGAGAAAAAGGGATCACCGGTGCCGGCGTGATGATTGGCACGCCCGAATACATGTCACCCGAACAGGTTGAGGGAAAGGAGGCGGACCAGCGCTCTGATATCTATTCATTGGGAGTGATCCTCTATGAGATGGTGACCGGCCGCGTACCATTTGAGGGAGACACGGCGCTCTCCATTGCAGTGAAGCACAAAACCGAGGAACCCAAAGACCCTAAAGAATACAACTTGCAGCTTCCTGAGGATCTCAGTCAGCTAATCCTGAAATGTCTGGCAAAGGAGAAGGATAAGCGTTATCAAAGTGCCAATGAGGTGCGGACAGAGCTTGCGGATATGGAGAAAGGGATCCCTACGACAGAGAGGATTATTCCAGAGAGAAAGTCCATCACATCAAGAGAGATTACTGTTCAGTTCAGCCTTAAAAAAGCGGTTGTTCCTGTTCTTATTTTTATTGCTATTGTTGTTATCGGGATAGTCATTTGGCAACTTCTTCCAGAAAAAGAAATTGTGTCTGCTCCAAAGATTGAGAACTCCATTGCTGTAATTAGCTTTGAGAATCAGACTGGCGATGATTCATACGATTACTTACAAAAAGCAATTCCCAATCTTTTACTCACTAACCTCGAAAATACAGGCTATCTTCATGTTGCCACATGGGAACGTTTGCGTGATATTCTCAAGCAAATGGGAAAAGGAGATGTAGAGGTCATTGATAGAGATTTAGGTTTTGATATATG
>JASFPP010000355.1:0-3072 GCA_050115915.1 Candidatus Aminicenantota bacterium | reverse complement strand
GTCTTTTCCAACCGTCTGGGATATTCAAAAAATTCCAGCTTTCCACTCCCCTTAGAAACCTCTTTCCAACTATCCTTTGGAAACTGAATACCGACGATCCCTGTCTTTGGAATGTTCTGGTCGAAGCCTCTTACTAAAAAGGAAGCAAAATCCGTAAACGCAGGATTATGACCAAAAAGCATGATCGATTTGTACCTGTCCTCGACCTGGCGGACCAAATAGAGAAGCGCCTCAGAGCTCATCTCGTTGTAAAGAGCATCCTTCACCATGATTTCATGTGTGGGATAATCCAGATTCCGGGCGAAAAGATGCGCCGTCTCAAGAGCTCTATTGGCTGTGCTCGATATGATAAGGTCCGGCAAAACGCCCTCTTTTTTAAGCTTCTTGGCCATGCTCATGGACTTTTTCTCTCCGGCCTTAACCAGTGTCCTTCGAAAATCTGGCAGATTTGCCTTTCTGGTCACGGCTTTCGAATGTCTCACCAAAAATAGAGTTCTCATTGTCTTCTCCCTCCCAAACTCGCCAAAATCATTCTATACTCGATGTTAAGCCACACCATATCCCTTAGGAAATATATAAATCTCTTGTTAATATTGTATTAATTTTACACAAAAAACCGAAAAAAACCCACAAAAAGGCCGATTTTGGGGAAATAAAGCCTATCGTTCTTCGGCACTCCCCCTTTATAACCTCAACTTTTTTTCAATTCCGCCCAGGTTCTGTGGTAACGTTCAAGCCTTTTTTTGTCATCTTCGGAAAAATCGACGATCCGCTTCGGATCCATGTTGTCTTCTAAATCCGCAATCTTGACCTTTCGAGTGAGTGGACTCATCCTGGCTCTTTCGATATGAGCTTCGTAATCCTCACCCGGGCGCTTTGTTAGGCAATCCACAGCATCGATGACCTCTTCAGAAAATCCCTCATGGCGCAAATCCTCCAGAGTTCGATCACTCTTTTCCACTAAATCATGGAGCACAGCCACAATCTTTTCCATTTCTGTATCCAACCTCATCATCGTTCGCAACGGATGCAGAATAAACGCTTCCCCATATCTATCCTTTTGTCCCTCATGAGCCCGGATAGCAAGATGAATGGCTTTTTCCAACAACGACATGATCGTAGGGATCCTTATTGAGATTTTATCCCAGCGACTGTCATTCTATCAGCTTGTTCGAGATTTACGCAAATCAAGAAACATCCGTTTTGTTGTTAAATGTCTTAATTTTATGGTGAAGACAATCGATTGAGGGCTGGATGGGCATGGCACATCTCCCGAAGGATGATATGATATAATGGACAAGCTTAATCGGGCAATGCTTAACTACGAAATTGAACGGAAGTTTCTTGTTAAAGAAGCGCCGGAAAATGTCGAATCTTTTCCATCTGAGGAGATTTCTCAGGGCTACTTGCTCATGACCAAAGAAGGCACTGAAGTCAGGTTAAGAAAAAAAGGGCAGGCCAATTTTCTGACCATAAAAAGCGGTAAAGGAATGACAAGGCACGAAATAGAGATTGAGCTCCTGGACGAGCAGTTTGATGATCTCTGGCCAAAAACAGAAGGACAGCGTGTGGAGAAAAAGAGAATCCGAATACCTATGGAAAACTTGATCATCGAACTCGACATTTATCATGGCACACTCGAAGGGTTACAAACGGCGGAAGCGGAATTCAAAACGCAAGATGAGGCGGATGCGTTTACTCCCCCCTCCTGGCTCGGCAGAGAAATCACACAGGATGACAGGTACAAAAACAAGAATCTGGCGCTGAACGGATTGCCTTCGGAGCCCGAATGAACAGGAGTTTTTCAGCACTTTTTTTCGAACGATGGAAATTCCAGTGGGCTTTGGATATTTCCTAGAGAATAGCTCAATACAATGGATCGATTGAATAATTTTAACTGGATGTACAATCAGTCCGGTGTTGTCCCCTTCCGATGGGGAAAGGACGGTGTGGAGATCTTACTCATCACCTCCAGGAGCGGTAAAAGATGGGTTATTCCCAAGGGAATCGTCGAGCCCGAGCTTTCTCCCCAAGAGTCTGCTCAAATGGAGGCCTTCGAGGAGGCAGGGATAACCGGAAAAATCATCAACGAAACGATTGGAACGTATACTTACAAGAAATGGGGGGGTACGTGCTCAGTCCAAGTCTTTCTTTTAGAGGTGGAAAAAATATTTGATGAGTGGCCTGAAGATTTTTTCCGCACCCGGGAATGGATAAGTGTCAAAGAGGCTTCCAAACGGGTGGATGAGGAAGAGCTTAAAAAAATTATTCAATCCATTCCAACATATATCGAAAAATAGAGAGACCTATTTGAGTCTTTTTTGGGGACGACGGTATGGGAAAACAAAAAGCTGAGTAGGCTTCGCCTTTTAGGTATTCCCGTCTTTGGATTGTGAATCGGAGAGCAACTTGGTGAACTCACGCGCCTCACAATGGTGTTTGATAGACTTTCCTTTCACGAGGTAGATAACATCCTCGCTGATGTTGGTGGCATGGTCGGCAATCCGCTCCAGGTGGCGCCCGACTAAGATCAGATCGAGCGCTCTCTCGATATTCTTGGGATCCTGCATCATATAGGTCAGAAGCTCACGGAAAATCTGATCGTTAAGATTATCCACTTCATCATCCCGCTTGCAGACATCGGCCGCCAGATTTGCATCCTTATTAACAAAAGCGGTGATGGAATCTCTCACCATGTCCTGAGCCAAACCAGCCATACGAGGAATATCGATCAGAGGTTTTAAAGCAGGGAGTTTGAGCAGTTGCAAGGTGCGCTCGACTATGTTGACGGATTGGTCCGCAATACGCTCAAGCTCGCTACCTATACGGTTGATTGAGGTGATAAACCTTAGATCTTTGGCCATGGGCTGTTTAAGGGCCAACAGCTCCATGCAGAGCTGGTCTATTTCGACATCTAAGACGTTGATCTTTTTTTCCTCTTCAAAGACTTTATTGGCCGTAGCTTCATCCCTATCTTTCAATCCGGTCACAGCTAAAGTGATGGTTTCTTCTGTCAAAGCCGCCATACGAAGCAGTTTTTCTCTGAGTTGTCGAAGTTCTTCTTCAAAGTGT
>JASFPP010000354.1:0-3127 GCA_050115915.1 Candidatus Aminicenantota bacterium | reverse complement strand
AAATCACAGTCGACGATCTGGCCTGTGATCTTAACGCCATCGTCCAGTTTGACGATTCCGACAGCGTAGGGGGCCTGGTCCACGAACTGATGAGGGGGCACTCGGATGATGGTGTAAGTAAGGACCTTCCCTGTCTCTGCCAATTTTGTCTCTTCCATATCTTGGCTATGGCACGCATTGCAGATCAGCCTGGGAGGAAAATTTATCTTTCCACAGCCTTTACATTTGTTGGCTTCGAGCCTATACCTCTGGGGAATCTCTCTCCAATATCTTGCTGGTGTCGACATTTGATCCTCCTCCTATTCTCTCTCAAAGATATGGACGACTGCACTCGCCCCGCTCCCGCCCATGTTCTGTGTCATCCCTATCCGGGCATCCGGAACCTGCCGTTCGCCGCAGCCCCCTCTGAGCTGCTTGACCACTTCCACGGCCTGGGCCACTCCTGATGCCCCCACAGGATGTCCTTTGGATTTGAGTCCACCGCTGGGATTCACGGGAATTTTCCCATCGATGGCTGTCACTCCCTGTTCCACAGCCTCGCCGCCCTTTCCTTTTTCTACAAAACCGAGGGCTTCTGTCACACAGATCTCAGCGATGGTGAAACAGTCATGAACTTCCACAAGGTCGATATCCTCGGGCTTTTTATCCGCCATGGCATACGCACTCTTGGCTGCAAGGTAAGTGGAATTGAGCCAGGTAACGTCTGTCCTCTGTGCGAGCTCAATGGTATCTGTCGCATGACCCGTGCCAATGATCTTAACCACTGGCTTTCCATATTTTCTTGCCAGATCAGCAGGATAAAGCACGATCGCCGCCGCCCCGTCCGTTATGGGGGAGCAGTCCAGAATTCTCAGCGGATCGGCCACCATTACGGAATTGAGGACCTGTTCGACCGTGACCTCAAAGGGAAACTGGGCCACAGGATTTTTGGCCCCGTTTTTATGGTTTTTTACAGATACCATGGCCAGTTGTTCCCGAGTTGTGCCATATTTTCCCATGTGGGCCACGGCAATCAAGGCATACAGCCCGGGAAAGGTGATGCCGTGATATCCCTCATACTCCTGGTCTGCGGCTGTTCCCAGAGCGTATGTCGCTTCATTTCCACCCACATCAGTCATTTTCTCGATACCGCTGACCAGAACGACATCGCTCATCCCTGAAGCCACTTCCATGTAGCCAAGCCTTAAAGCCAGGCCACCCGAAGCACATGCCGATTCTACTCGAGTTGACGGAACGGGCGACTGGCCTAAATAATCCGCCAGGAGTGCACTGATGTGCTCCTGCCCCACAAAAAGCCCCGAAGACATGGATCCCACATACATGGAATCGACCCGGTCAACACCCGCATCCTCCAAAGCAAGGAGGGCTGTCTCGACATAAATGTCTCTAAAAGACTGTTTCCAGAGCTCCCCCCACTTCGTGATCCCTACACCGATTGCTGCAACTTCTCTCATCTTGTCCTCCTAATCTGCCTTCCTGATCTTATGCCTGAACTTGGCGTATTCGCCATATTCCAGGTAGTTGATGTTTCTTGTGAGGAGCTCTCTTGTTTTGGGTGCGCTATCGCGCACCTCATCGATTCGGTCTGTGACTTCGAATATAAAACCGTCACTCCCCGCTCCCGATCCATAGGAGACGATCAATACCATATCTCCCGGTTTGGAGATATCCAGAGTGGACGTCAGGCCTAAAGGCGAGGATCCCGAGTAAGTGTTTCCGAGTTTGTTAACCAGCCAGCCAGGTTCGATCTGTTCCCTTTTGAATCCGAGCATCTTCCCCACCCTGAAGGGAAATTTTCCGTTGGGCTGGTGGAATATCACATACTGAAAATCCTCTGGTTCCATCCCGGCTTTATCCATAATACCTCTGGCGGCACCGATGATATGTTTAAAATAAGCGGGATCGCCCGTAAAACGGCCTCCATGTTGAGGATAGTACTGGTATTCACGACGCCAGAAATCAGGCGTGTCTGTCATGTAGGAATATGTCTCGTGGGCCTTGGCGACCAGGTTTTCCTTGCCGAAAATGAAGGCGGCAGCACCGGCAGCGGCCGAGTATTCGAGGGCATCGCCGGGAGCCCCCTGGGATGTGTCCGCACCAACCCCGAGTCCGTACTTGATCACACCCGATGCGACCAAATTCAGGGCCATAAACATGCCTTCGGTCCCGGCTTTACACGCAAATTCCAGGTCTGCGGTGTGCACATCCGGTGTGGCTCCGATGGCTTCGGCCAGCACCGTTCCACTCGGTTTAACCGCATAGGGATGTGATTCGGACCCAATGTACACAGCACCAATATCTTGAGGGTCGATCAGTGCCCTCTTTAAAGCATTTTTGGACGCCTCCACCGACATCGTGATGGTGTCCTGGTCTGGAGAAGGGACTGATTTTTCCTCGAGCATCAGGCCTTTTTTGTAGCTGGGCGCATCCGCCCCCCAAACTTTAGCGATCTCTTCGACTTTGATCCTGTTTCGGGGAATGTATGCACCGTATCCGACAATACCTTCCATTTAGCACCTCCCTTTAACCTGAATTATTCATAAAATATGTCGATGCTCAATAACCTCAACAATGTCAGGAGCTTATCCTGACATTGTTGAAAAAACTATTCTATCAGAACTTTTTTTATAGTCATCGACATTTTTTACCCTATGGGCGAGCCGATCTCACCGGGTTAGGTTGGGTCGGCATCTGCTTCGTTGTGACCTATTCGCAGTGGACGACCACAGCTTCATACGCCAACGCCTCGCATCTATGGTAACCTCGACTCGTGAATAAACCAGGTTATCTCACACCTTAAATTCGAGAATAAATTATAGAAACAATCGTTATAATTGAAAAACAAGTTATGGTCCCATAACTCGTTTCCGAAGTCAATATTTCTTTATCGACCAAGAAAATTTGACACTCTTCTTCCTGAAAATTAGAATGGAGGAAGCCAAAATGCTCCCCATAAAAGAAACACGATTCGGCTTCTATATAAGCTGTTTCAAAACCTCTTCTGCCATCTCCCCTGTCCCCTCTATTTCATGTGATGCAGACGGAACTTTTTGGAAACGGATCTCGTCTACTGAGGTGTGATTAGTGCAAACCGAAAGGATAGTCAAAGAATGTTTGAAAGGAAACG
>JASFPP010000353.1:0-3155 GCA_050115915.1 Candidatus Aminicenantota bacterium | reverse complement strand
TCCTCCGCATAGTTGGAGATCGATGCGTTGGCCTGGAAGCGTGTTCTGTCCGCTTTGTACCAGTAGTAGCAGTTGTTATACCACCTGTTGTCTTCTGCACTCCACACAGGTGTGCCTTCTCCCTGTGGATCGAGATAGTAGTAACCCCAGAAATAGGATCCTTTGATGTTGAAAAAAGTCGTGGGATTCAACACGGCCGTAAAATCCAGGTTGACGACCCACTCCGGAGATGTCTGCTTCACTCCGGTTTCGGGAACAGGGCTCGTCACTCCAGTTGCCCTGTTTATCCCGTTGTACACGTCGAGCTCGAACCATCCCGTCACGTTGATCCTAGAACTCAACTGTGACGTGAGTTTTAAGAAGAATCTCGGCTGTTTGTAGTCTCTCCAGTGGGGTTCCTGAAGCCCGGTCGGCCTCGTTTTGGAGCGGTAGTACTGAAGCCCGAGAAAAAACCAGTACTGATCCTTTTTGATCGGACCACCGAGATGGACACTGGAATCCCACAGGCCTCGAAGGGGTGATGTCAAATCCGGATTCTCGTCGATATATGCTTGATTGTTGTCTTTTGTCCAGAAACCATTCTTGTTCGTGCTCTGAAAGATTATCTCTGCGTGGCCGGAAAGCTCATTCCCGCCGGATTTGGTGATCGTGTTGAAGATCACTCCCGTGAAAGCGCCATATTCTGCGTTCAGTCCTACTCCCATGATTTTCGCTTCCTCGACGATGTTATAGTCCAGGAAGACCCAGGCAGTCCCTCCTTCGGGATCTCCCACATCCACACCATCGACCTGGTAAGAAAGGCCTGAGCTCGTGGCGCCGAAAGCTACGTTTCCATCAACACCAGGAGCCAGATTCACGATATCCGATACGAATTGACTTGTGGGCATAGCGCGGAGAATTTCATCCGATAGCGTGACCGATGAGGTCTCCGATGTTTTTACGTCGACCGTAGGAGATTCGGCCACAACTGTGACCTCTTCCTCAATCGCGGATGTCTTCATCGCTAGGTCAATTGTCAGCCGGACCGTCGTATAAAGTCTGATACGTTCACGGACGACAGTGGCAAAACCCGGCAGCTCAGCCTTGACTTGATAGACTCCGGGCGGGAGTGCGGGAAAGCGGTACCTTCCGTCGGCATCGGTGATAGCCGTTTTTTCTCCCATGATATCAGGACTCGATAATGTGACCGTCACGCCAGGGAGAGGAGTACCCTCTTCATCGAGGACCGTTCCAACAATAGCGCCCGTTTCTCTGGATTGAGAAAAAGCGAGAGGGGAAAGGATAAGCAGAAACGCAAGTAAAGAAATTATTGACTTAGCTCTCATATTTCCTCCTTTTTCCTTTGACCTTAAGAAAGATAATCTTTCTTAACCTTAAAGTTTTTTAAGATAATCTTACTTCTTAGACACCTCCTTTATATCGCGAAATTTTTTTATCCAGAAATCTAACCGCAATTTTTGTGCCAAAAACCTTTTTTCCCGGAATTCATTTACTTTCAACAAGATAACAGTTCCATACGCTAGACAGAAATGTAAAGTTTCTTCAAATTTTTGGATAATCCAATTTCTTGATTCCTATATTATATTTTATAAAGCAAAATGGGCGAAAATACAACACCCTTTATTTTCCCAATAATTTCCTCCATTTTGTGTCCATTGAAACTTATTCGGCATTGTGTTAATTTGAATAAGCAGGCCCAAAAATGAAAAATACACTCTTTCTGCCCATAATTTTCCTTCTCTGTGTCTGTCCCCTCCTCTCTCAGAAGGACGATCTTGCTCCAGAACACAAGGATTGGCTGGAAACAGTGGACCCGATTATCACCCAAACGGAAAAAGAGATCTTTTTATTGCTCAAGCCTGAAGAAAGAACCCGTTTTATCCAGGTTTTTTGGAAACAGCGGGACTCCATGCCCGATACGCCCCAGAACGAGTTTTATGAGGAGTATATGAAAAGAGTCCGGTTTTCTGACGCAAACTTCGGACGCCAGAGCTCAAGAAAGGGAAGCCGGACGGATAGGGGTTATTTTTATCTCCTTCTCGGTGCTCCCATCAGCAGGACGATTTACGACACGGTTTCCCAGATCATCCCTCTGGAGCTATGGTATTACAAGGGGGACGTCAAATATGGCCTCCCATCCTTCTTTTATCTTATTTTTTACCAGCCCCAGGGAATCGGAGAATATCGCCTGTACAATCCTGGAGAGGGGCCCGACAAACTGATCTCGCCCCAGTATGCCGCAAGGGCACTCAGTCGTGAACAGGCTTTCAGCGTCATAAGAGAAATTTCCGCTGAACTGGCCAATGCATCACTCAGCTACCTCCCCGGGGAGGGATCAAGAAACATGACGATGATCTCCTCTTCAAACATGATCCTATCCAATGTGCAATCTCTGGCTGAGAAGAAGTTCCCGGACGCCTATGCCCGTACCTATCTCACCCACAAAGATTATGTGGAAACAGAGTACTCCCACAATTTCTTCGAAAGCAATTATACGGTCAAGGTCTTCGATAATTTTGGCCAGTCCTACATTCATTGGGCCATAGAGCCAAAAAAAGTGAGTTTTGCCTTTCATGAAGATCAGTATTATGCCGTTTTTCAAATCATCCTCAAACTGGAAGACATGTCGGGAAATCCCGTGTTCGAAAAAGCCGAAGACATGACACTCCGTATCACGCCAGAGCAGTACAAAACCCACGAGCGACAGCTCTTCGCTATACAGGATGTGCTTCCCATTATCCCGGGGGATTACAAATTGTTTTTTCTGCTCCAGAACAAGACGGGCAAAGATTTTACATCCTTCCAAACCAACACATCTGTTCCAGAAAAGAGCACCACCCCGCGTCTCAGTGCCCTCCTTCTCCATCACAGCCAGGCAGGCTCCGCTCAAACCCTCGCCAATATGTTTAAAGCGTTCTCCTTCGGGGGAAGTCAGTTTATGGTGAATTCAGAAAACAACTTTAATAATCAGGAGGATATGGGTGTCTACTGCCAGCTCCATAACTTTTCAGGGAATCGAGCCAGCGATAAGACGTCTGTTTGTCTTGAAATTTTTGCGGTCGGCATAAAAACTCCTGCCTTAAGTCAGACGACGCCGCTTTTAGATATATTCGAGTCAAGAAGTGGCGGGATAAACGCCGGCCCCATCTCTCTCA
>JASFPP010000352.1:0-3156 GCA_050115915.1 Candidatus Aminicenantota bacterium | reverse complement strand
CCGGCGCGGGCTCGGCCCCTCTTGAGCACGTAATAAGGCTCACCGCCTTCATTCTCCTCCACGGTCTCATAGCCGAGCAAGATGCTGTAAAACGATACGGCCTCTTGAGGGTCTCGGGCGAGATATTCTGTCCATAGGAAATGGCTGAGCGTCGGCTGCTCCGTATCCGCCGGATCGCCGAACGAAGTCTGCAGGAAGCCGATCGGCGCGCCCTGAGGGTCGATGATTACTGCACCGCGGCCCACTTGCGCTATATCTGTGGGCCCATCCACCAGACGACCGCCTGCCGCCTTCGTCCGCGCCACCGCTCTATCCAAGTCGGGCACTGAGACGTAGCCAAGCCACTGCGAGACCGGCTTGTCGGGCTGCGGCCGCTTCACCTTCACGATACCCCCGATGTACTGGCCGTCGGACTTGATGAGCGTGTAGGCTTCACCGAAGGCTGTTTTCTCCTCATACTGCCATCCGAACAGGCCGGCGTAGAAGTGTTTCGCCGCTGCCGGGTGTTCTGTTAATAGATCACGCCAGATGAACTTCCCGTAGAGTGGCGTTGGTGACAGTGTGATCCCTTGCGGTGGAAAGACCGTGGGGATGCTGGTGCAGGCAGCGAACACAGCTAGCAGAAGCGCGACCGCCAGCATGAACTCAATCGTACGTCCATGTCTTGATGAACCCATATGATCAACCTCCTGAAAAGCTGGTCTTGTTGGTAAGATGATGATACCGCTGGGGGAAAGGGTATGGTAATGCCTTCTTGTTTGGGTGATTTGGACCCAATGCACATGGTATTCAAAAAATAACGGATTTTGCTGGAAATGTCTATATATTGTAGGAAGTCAAAATGCCTCAGGATTCAAGGATCTTGCTTGTTGACTTTTGAAAGGCCGAAATTTTCAAGTATAGCAGTTGTAACCTACTACGGAATCGTTAGGTTGGCAGGTTAAGGTTATCAAGAAATCTGCACGTTTGGACTATAAAGACCGACCGCAAGATGTAGTGCACAGCCTCATCTCACTTCAGCCCCGCCTTGTGGAGGGCATCAACAACAGCCTCTGTCACCGCATGATCCTTATATGGAAGTGTCTTAGCAAAATACTCAAGGGAAAATGAAGGTTCTATCCTCAGGACTTCTTGTGCTTGCGCTTGGGCTTCTTCTTTAAGTCCTGAGGTGGCATAAGCAACCGCTAGCCCAAGGCGTACAAATAGATTTGTTGGCTCTTTATAGAGGGCTTGTTTGTATGCCTGGATGGCTTCTTCGTTATGGCCCAGTAGACGATAAGCGCCACCTAGGGTTCCAAAGTACCAGCTTGGAGGGAAAGGGTTTAGCCGCATTGCGGTCTCAAGTAACGAAATGGCTTTACGCGGTTCTCCAGCATAAATCAAAGCATATGCATACCATGCATGGGCGTCCGCTGAATTGGGGTCGAGAGCAATACTTTTTTCTGATTCCTCTATGGCTTTGTCATGCTGTCTTGCCATAGTGTATATAGAAGCCAATAAAGCATGGGCAATAGGCGATTCGTTCAGAGAAAGGGCCTTTTGTGCCAATTGAAACGCCTTCTGAACAGATTCTTCAGGAGAATCGCTCCATCGGAACCCTACGTCCAAGCAGTGGGTCCATCCTAGGGTGCAGTAAGGCAAATCCCACTTTGGCTCCAAGGCGATAACTTCCTCACAAAGTTGGCGTGAGAGCAGATTGCTCCCTTTATCAAAGCGTTCTAAATGACTCCGTGCTTCCCAAATTTTCAAGTATGCGTCGATATTTTCAGTGCCCCTAGCATACAACCGAGTCTGTTCTCGACCCGTGAGCTTCAATTCGAGGGCTTTCAAGATCTTCCATGTTATTTCATCCTGTATGGCAAATACGTCTTCTAAATAGCGATCGTAACGCTCAGCCCACAGGTGATGTCCTGTTGTAGCATCAATGAGCTGAGCAGTAATTCGTACCCGCTTCCCTGCCTTGCGGACACTGCCTTCTAGCACGTATCTCACCCCCAATTCCCGACCCATCTGTCGCACATTGACTGGTTTGCCCTTATAAGTAAAGGTCGAATTACGGGCGATCACAAACATGTCAGGGATCCGGGAGAGGGCAGTAATGATATCCTCGCTAATGCCGTCACTGAAATACTCCTGCTCGGGATCCCCGCTCATATTTACAAAAGGCAATACGGCTATCGAGGGCTTTTCGGGTAAGGGCAGTTCTTTGTCCATTTCAACATCTGAATCGACGCTCTCCTTCCCTATGCGGTATAGTCGAACTGGTTTTCTGATGTTTTTGACTGCCTGTTCTCCAAGATATTCAAAATCCAACCCCAGTTTGTTTTCAACGTGATCATAGGCGGTGCCGGAGATGCAGATCCCTCCGGGCTCAGCCAGGGTTTCCAACCGCGCTGCGATATTGACGCCGTCTCCGTAAATGGTTTCTCCCTCTTTGATGACATCTCCGAGATTCACACCAATGCGGAACTCCATTTTTCGATGTTCCGGTAGTTCCGCATTTCGTCTCCCGAGTTCTCTTTGGATCTCCACAGCACAACGTACCGCGTCCACAACGCTTGAGAACTCAGCCAGGAGATTATCTCCCTTTGCGTCCACAACTCGCCCGTTTTGATTCTGTATTTGGCTTATCATTAGTTCTCGGTATGCCTTGATGGTTCTGACTGTAGCCTCCTCATCGTCTTCCATAAGGCGACTGTAATCTTTTGCATCCGCACTGAGAATTGCCGCCAGCTTCCGTTTGGCCTGTTCCTCACTCACGGGATCACCTCCCCGAACAAAAAAGCCTCCGAGGTAATAAATAAATCCCTAAGAGGCTTTACTTTTGTGACCTTCTGGTGACACATACCCATAACTTACTCTGACAGATTAGGGTTATGTTTTGGATTAATTTGGCGCCAGATTCATTGAGGGTTCACAGGATAGCGCTTTTGGGAGGAAATGTCCACATGTTGTATGTGGCTGAAATGGCTCAAAATAGCAGATTTCTGCTCTTGTTGACTATTGAAAGGCCGAAAAACTTTCGATTAGCAGAGAATCTGTCGAAAAAAGGGGTAGTGGTTGAGGTTTTTTTCACACAGATTTCCCCTCCTGATTTTGTAAGTGTCCCAAAAGACTGGCCTATCGCGTTTTTTATCTTTATAACATATTGATATA
>JASFPP010000351.1:0-3186 GCA_050115915.1 Candidatus Aminicenantota bacterium | reverse complement strand
AGATATGGAAAACCGATCATCCCCATTCGCAGCAAAAATCCTTATGTACCGTGCTCTCAACGGAAAAAATTCCAGGACCTCGATGTACTCCGGATGTTCACGGATAGAGCTCATCGTATCCATCCCTTCCAGGGCCTCGCCATCACTGCTTAAAATCTCAGTAAGGATGACATAATCATCGCCATTGACCGAATATTCGATCCTGTAATCATCGTTTGTGTCCACCTGGACCACGATCCCCGTGATTTCATAGATTTGGCCGAGGTCGATGACAAAGGAAACATCAGCATCCATCCAGTAAACATTTTGTGCGTCATCCCAGGCACTTTCCTCAAAAGGGATCCTGCCATCGATGATCAGATTCGCATCGTTTTCGAACTCTCCTGTACCCATAATCTCAACCGGGCGAATGATCTTGCTCACTCCCTCCGGGATTTCACCGCTCTCTCCCCTCTCCCCGAAAATTTGGACCTCGGACATGGCAAATTTTGAATCTCCAGCTTGCGCAGAGATCCTGATAAATCTGGTTAAAAGTGGTTCGAACTCCAATTCGGGCACAAAATGGGGATCCTCCGGGAAAGTGCTCATCGTGTCCATTCCTGAGGCAATATCCCCATGATCCTCCCTTATCTCGAACAGTGAAACGTAATCCAAACCATCCAGGGAGTAGTCGATGCGGTAGTTATCGTTTCCATCCACTTGAAGAAGAATTCCATGGATAAAAAACTCCCCTCCCAGGTCGATGATGAAGTAAGTATCCGACTGTTCCCAGTAAATATTGTGGCTAGAATCCCAGGCGCTTCCTTCGGGAGGAGACTGTCCATCGATAAGAAGTCGCACAGAATTTATGAAAATTCCCTCTCCCTCCACTGAGCGTGGTATAACAACCTCTTGCTCTCCTTCCTGGGCGGAAAAAAGCATCAGCATAAAAACTAAGGGTAAAAAACCAATCCAAACAAATAATTTATGCGCAAGCCTTTGATTTTTCACACCTGCCTCCTTATAACTCCAGTCATTTATTTAGTCTCGCAAAGCGGGTATGGAATTGAAAAGAATTGGGATCGATCCTCTGGATTTGTTATAACAGAACTCAGCCCCGAAAAGCAAGACGCATAGGGTAGACCGTATGTCGCCAATCCGTAATACCTGAAGTCCCGAGTGCTCCAATTGATGGTTTGAAAACGACATTCCGCTCAGCTATCCCAGCGAGGAAACATCGCTCGATTCTAGGCTCCCCTCCCATCTCCTTCTAGGAAAAGCACTATGCCCACATGGAGCCCTCCATACGGTTTTCTACACCAATCAATTGGCGCACTTAATAAGACAATTTGTATTTATACTTTTATGGTTTGGACGTTTAGTAGCCGATCGCGGCTCCTTCTGAACGACTATCCGCGGCACCATAATAGAGTCCGGTTTGGGAATCCACAAATATGCTGTGGGCATCCCCCTGTCGCCAGAGGTGGGAGGTTTTTTTAAAGGTGTGGCCTATAGAACGAAGCGCTTGGATAACATCATCCGGGATCCATTTTCGTTCGATATTCAGCACATCGGGCATCCATTCATGATTCATCCTCGCAGCATCCACAGCCTTCTGGATATCCATTTTAAAATCAAGGACATTGATGACGACATTCAAGACGGTGTTGATGATCGTACGGCCTCCCGGGCTGCCCGTGATCATGTAAACTTCGTCATCTTTCAGGATGATCGTAGGCGTCATAGAGCTAAGCATTCTCTTGTGGGGCTGGATGAGGTTCGGATCGGTGCCTATCAATCCTTCTGTATCCGTATAACCTGGAACCATATTAAAATCTGCCATTTCGTTATTGAGCAGGATGCCAGTCCCAGGAACGACAACACCGGCTCCGAATCCACCGTTTAAAGTGTATGTTGTCGCCACAGCCAGCCCGTTCTTGTCGATCACGGAATAGTGGGTCGTTTCCTTGGCTTCTTCTTGTGTTAGAATTTCCTGGCCTAGATCCGAGCTTGGGATCGCTCTTTCCGGATGGATCTTTTTTCGGATGTCTGCAGCATGGGCTTTGGAGATCAATCCTTTGACCGGAATATCTCCAAAATCGGAATCTCCCATGTGTCTGGCACGATCGAGATAGGCGAATTTCATAGTCTCAGCAATAAGGTGCAGGGTTTTGGGTGCAAACCTCTCCATCTGCCTCAGATCGAATCCTTCCAGGATATTCAACATTTCTATCAGGATCGTCCCCCCCGAGCTTGGAGGAGGCATGGATATGATTGTGAATCCTCTGTATGTCCCTGTTATGGGCATTCTTTCGAGAGCGCTGTAGATTTTCAGGTCTTCTTTTGTGATCAGACCGCCATTCCGGGCCATGTCTTTAGCGATCTTTTCCGCGATCTCACCCTTATAAAAAACCTCAGATCCATTCTCGGCAATGAGCTTCAGAGATGCAGCGAGCTCAACATTGGTAAAACGGTCTCCTTCTTTAAAATCTGAATCATCCTTTTTCGTAAAGATTTTTATAAACTCTTCTGTTGCATGGGGAAATCTTTTGCGTGCAGAGTTGAATCCCCTAGCCCTTCTAGCGGTCAGATTAAAACCTCTTTCAGCCAGCTCTATGGCAGGAGCGATCACATCCTTCCACTCCAGATGGCCGTATCTCTCTAGGGCCAGTTCGAATCCCTTAACCGTTCCCGGGACACCGACTGCAAGGTATCCATAGAGGCTGCGGTTCTTCACATACTGACCGTTTTCATTCAGATACATACCGGCGGTAGCTTTTCCAGGGGCTTTTTCCCGAAAATCGAGGGCAACGGGCTCTCTATCATCCGGAAACCGGATGATCATAAAGCCACCGCCTCCAATATTTCCCGCGGAAGGGAAGGTCACGGCCAGAGCAAATCCCACAGCTACGGCAGCATCGACGGCGTTGCCGCCTTTTTTTAAAATATCGATTCCAACCCGGGAAGCGTATTCATCCACGGAGACGACCATTCCGTTTTTGCCGGGGATGGCCTGTTTTTCCTCTGCACCGATAATACCAGCTGCCTCGCTGCGGACAGAGGAATACTCCCCTATACATGCAAAATGGAGCGAATAGATGGAAAGACACAAAAGAAAGACGAGCAATAAAAACCGCTTGGACATATCGATCCTTTCGCCGGGCCTTGAATCGCTGGTAGTCTGGCAGTTTCTATTAGGCGGAATGA
>JASFPP010000350.1:0-3188 GCA_050115915.1 Candidatus Aminicenantota bacterium | reverse complement strand
GGTTTAACCGGTTAACAAGGGCGGTATGTTTTCTGTGGCACTTTCCTCCGATCGCTCGGAGTCGCTGTTAGCGACCATCCTGCCCTTTGGAGTTCGGACTTTCCTCCCCCTCTCCCCTCTGATGGGAAGAAGGAGCAACCACCTCGCCTACTCCAGCCTTTATTTTTATGCCATATTGCTCGAGCTTTTTATAGAGGTTACTCCGTGGCGTATCGATCTCTCTTGCTGTCTGTGAGATGTTCCAGCTGTTCGCTTCGAGCTTGGAGAGAATAAACTCTTTTTCTGCGATGTCTCTAAATTCCTTCAGACTCTTCGCTTTCCGGACATCAGGAAGAAAAACATCAACCTCGCCTCTAATATGCTCGGGTAGATCCTTCCTGTCTATTATATCGTCCTCTGTCATGATTATCAATCGTTCCACAACATTCCTCAACTCCCTCACGTTGCCTTTCCAGGGGAATTTTGTCATGGCTTCGACGGCAGAGTTGGAAAACTTTTTTACCTTAAAATTGTTCTCATCCGCAAAAACCTTACAAAAATATTCGACGAGTTGAGGGATATCTTCCTTTCGCTCACGCAAAGCCGGGGAATACAAGGGAACTACATTGAGGCGAAAAAAGAGGTCTTCCCTGAAATTCCCCTCCTCGATCTCTTTTTTCAGGTCTTTATTCGTAGCGGCAATAATCCTCACATCCACCTTATTGATCTTGCTGGAGCCCACTTTTTGCACTTCGCCTTCCTCGAGAACACGCAAGACCTTCGCCTGGGTCTTCAGGCTCATATCTCCGATCTCGTCTAAAAAGATCGTTCCCCCATCCGCGATCTCGAATTTACCTAATTTCTTTTCTGTTGCGCCAGTGAAGGCTCCCTTCATGTGACCGAAGAGCTCGCTTTCGATCAACTCTTCCGGGATGGCCGCACAGTTCACCTGTACAAACGTCTCTTTAGCGCGCAGACTATGGCTGTGTATGGCACGCGCGATCAACTCTTTTCCCGTACCACTTTCCCCAAAGATCAAAACCGTTGCGTTTGTCGGGGCGGTTTTCAGGATCTCCCTCCAGAGCTGCTTGACTAAATCATGCTCGCCGATAAATTCCTGCTTCTTTTGGGCCTTTTTCCTCAGATCCTGGCATTCGCGGATGAGCTTATTCTGACTCAGCGCATTCCTTATGCTGAGAAGCACCCTCTCCCGGTGAAGGGGCTTTTCGATAAAATCATAGGCCCCCAATTTGGTCGCCTCCACCGCTGTCTGGACTGTTCCATGCCCTGAGATCATAATGACTTCCGGTGAGTAGGGCTTCTTCTTGATCTCGGCGAGCACTTCCAAACCATCCATACCCGGAAGTTTTATATCTAGAAAGATCAAATCCAGGCCGATCGTCTCTTCAACGATATCAAGAGCGTCCTCTCCATCTGGCGCTTCCAGAAAGGTGTAGCCCTCATACTCCAAGATCATCTTAAGCGATTTGCGGATGTTCTCTTCGTCATCGACAACCAATATCTTCTCTTTGCGTTGCTTGGCCATGTTCTCTATTCCTCTCTTTAATATACATCCGGATAATATAACACCTGCCCTGAAAATTCAATCTTCACTCGAGAGAAGACACATCTCCATAACCGTGATGGCTCGCATAGGCTGTACGTTTTTGAGTTTTCCAATTGTGTGGTGGAGAAAACCGTGAGAAGGGCTGGACGGGCATGGGACATCTCCTGGAAGGAGATGTGAGGGAAGCCCCCACGTCCGAGCGAAGTTTCCTCGCCGGGGAAACTGAGCGTGTTTTCAAACCACCAATTGGAAAACTCGGAATAGCTTTCATCACGGTTTTGGGACTGATTTATCGAGAGACAACGTCTCTTGTCAGACCATGGGTGATATTGTAAGATGGAAATGTCATGTGGAAACCCGCCGCTCTACTCTTTCTCATCATCATAATCGGCACCCTGGGCTACATTTTGATCGAGGACATGACGGTTCTCGATTCCCTGTACATGACGACAATAACCATCTTCACGGTCGGTTTTCACGAAGTCAAACCCCTATCTCCCGTCGGTCAATTCTTCACCATTCTGATCATCTGTGGGGGAGTCGGAACAGCCATATTTGCCTTCACAAAAATCGGCGAAATCATCTATGAGGGAGGAATCAACAAATTCTGGCGGAGAAGACGCATGGAAAACAGGCTAAAAAAAATAAAGGATCACTACATAATCTGTGGGTGCGGCCGGATGGGCCAAATCGTCTGCGAAAGGCTCGAGGAAGAAAAAATCCCCTATGTTGTCATCGATATCAATGAAGAGACGATCCAAAAACTCAAAGAAACATGTGATTGTATCGGCATAATTGGCGATGCTAGCAACGAAGAGGTTCTCCTCGAAGCGGGCGTTAAAAAAGCAAAAGCCGTGGCGGCCCTCCTCCCCTCTGATGCCGATAATCTCTATCTCGTCCTTACAGTCCGGTTGCTCCATCCCTCGATATTTGTCCTTTCCAAAGTGCTGGAGGAAGAGGCAGAAAAGAAGATCCTCCAGATCGGAGCGAACAAAGTCGTCAGTCCATACAAGCTCAGCGGATTGAAACTCGCCCAGGGATTGATCAGACCGACGCTTGTCGACTTTTTTGACCTTATCATAAGACGTCAGGAGCTCTCTCTCTCCATGGAAGAATTCGTCGTTAAAAAGAATTCCAAGATCGTGAACCAGAGTCTTATAGAAAGCGATGTCCGCAAACAGGCCAATGTGATCGTTGTGGCATCAAAGAGGCCTGGTGAGGACATTGTTTTCAATCCCTCTCCGGACATCCAGATAGGCACCGGAGACACACTCCTCGTGCTCGGTGACAAGCAGGGAATCTCGGAATTTCAAAAACTTTATATTCGAGAAACAACATGAGAAAACACAAAAAACCCGCCCGCCCTATATTCATATCTTTATGCCGCCTGGCAATCGTCCTGTTTTCTGTCTGCCTCATCTCGCCCCTTGTTCTCAGCCAGGAAAAACCGACAACAAAGTCTTTTGAACTCGACAACGGTATGCGCGTTTTTCTCTATGAACGGCACTCGATCCCTCTTGTCAACTGTTCCTTCGCATTTAATATCGGATCCAAAGACGAATCCGATGAGACAAGCGGCCTCGTGCATATCCTGGAACACTATATCCTGTTCAGGGGAACGGAATTTCGAACGGGAGAGGAA
>JASFPP010000349.1:0-3206 GCA_050115915.1 Candidatus Aminicenantota bacterium | reverse complement strand
TCTCTTCCGGGGTTCCTTCTTCGATGATCCTCCCCTCATACAGCATGGCAATCCTGTCTGCAATTTTATAGGCACTCACCATGTCGTGTGTGATCACTACCGAGGTGACACCCATATCTTTTTTCATCTGTATGATCAGGTCATTGATAGCATCGGCCCTTATCGGATCGATCCCAGTTGAAGGCTCGTCGTAGAGTATGATCTCGGGCCTATAGGCGATAGCTCTCGCCAGCCCCACCCGCTTTTTCATCCCTCCGCTCAACTCATGAGGCATCAGATCTTCTATCCCTCTGAGCCCGACCATGGCAAGGCTCTCTTTTATGGCTTTCTCTTTCTCATCTTCGGAAAAATCACGGTACCGCTCGAGGCCAAAAGCCACGTTTTGTCCAACCGTCAGGGAATCGAAGAGCGCCGCACCCTGAAACAGCATCCCGAACCGCCTCCGAAGCTTATAAAACTCATCCTCTGACAGACAGCAGATCTCGGTCCCATCTATGAATATTTCGCCCTTATCGGGTTTGAGAATTCCGATCATATGTTTGATAAGGACGCTTTTGCCGGAGCCGCTCTGTCCGATAACAACGACGGTTTCACCTTTTTTTATGTCCAGGTTCAGTCCGTCAAGGACCTTATGGCCCCCGAATGACTTGTGCAGGTCTACGATTTGAATCATTGGCTGAGAGATACAGGTAACATCCTGCTCAGGAAGAAATTGAGTATCAGAATACAGATGCTGGCGATGACCACGGTCCGGGTTGTGGCCCTTCCCACGCCTTCTGCACCCCCTTCTGCTTTCAAACCCTGCCAGCATCCGATGGTGGCGATCACCAATCCAAACACGAGCGCCTTGATGAGACCGGTGAGGACGTCCCACAGTTCGAGATAGATCATCGTATTCCGCCAGTAAAGAGTGCGGTTCACTCCCATAATCGCGTTGTACAGATAACCCCCAGCAACTCCGATGAGGTCCCCGTAAAGGGTCAAACAGGGAAGCATAATGATGCTAGCCACTGTGCGGGGAACCACAAGATACCGGTTGGGATCGGCTCCCAGGGTGAAAAGAGCATCCACCTGTTCGGTGATCCTCATGGTCCCGATCTCGGCAGCCATGGAAGACCCCACACGTCCCGTGACCATGAGCCCGACCAGGATGGGGATCAGCTCTTTGGTGAGGCCGAGCGAGATGATCGGGCCCCCGTAAGCTTCTGAACCCGGCCCGATATATCTGTGAAACCCCATATATGTCTGAAGCCCGAATACAAGCCCTCCAAAAGCGGCGGTCAGCGAGACGACAGGCAACGAGCGGACGCCTATTTCTTCCAGCTGCTGGAGAAAGATTTTTCCCTCCCAGGGCCTTTTGAAAAAATTCTGGAATGTTCTGGAAAGAAGGATACCGACTTCCCCCATCTGTTCGAAGAATTGAAAAAAGGGGGCGATCTTGGTTTTTTCCGACATGGTCACTCTTCAAAAACACGAAACTCTTGGTCGTTGAAACGGGCGAATTTATTTAAAAAGGCCAACGACAATTCACCCGTCGGCCCGTTTCTCTGTTTCGCGATGTTAATCTCCGCTACACCACGCTTGGTCTCATCATCCGGATGGTAGAATTCATCGCGATATATAAAAATAACCACATCGGCGTCCTGTTCGATTGCCCCAGACTCCCTGAGGTCCGACAGTTGGGGCTTCGGCTTGGCGCGGCGTTCTTTTTCGGGAGAGCGGCTCAGCTGTGAAATGCCGACAACGGGGATCTGAAGCTCCTTAGCAAGCTCCTTCAGAGACCTCGAGATGTAGGAGATCTCCTGCACTCTGTTCTCAAACCGGCCTCCCGCACGCATGAGTTGCATATAGTCTATAAACACCATGTCGAGGTGTTGTTCCATCTTCAGCCGCCTTGTCTTCGCTTTCATCTCCATGACAGTGAGGGCGGGCGTTTCGTCGACATAGATCTTTGCTTGCGAGAGAACCTCTGCCGCCAGCTTGAGCCGTTCGAACTCTCTATCATTGACAAACCCAGTCCTGACTTTCTGAAGGTCGATCTGCGCTTCGGCACAGAGAAGTCGCATGGCGACCTGTTCTTTGGCCATCTCAAGAGAAAAAAAGCCCACAGAATACGGTGTTTTGAGTCCTACATGCTGGGAGATGTTCAGACAGAGCGCCGTCTTCCCCATGGATGGCCTGGCAGCCACAACGATGAACTCGGAATTGTGGAAGCCCGCGGTCAGCGCGTCCAGGTCTCTGAATCCTGAAGGGATGCCCGTTACGGCCTCTTCCCTGTGGCGCAGCGTGTTTATGGTTTCCAGGGCCGGAGGGGCCAGGGCGCTGATGGGCAAAAAGCCCGGCTTGACCCGCTGTTCTGCGACCTCGATGATCGCGGACTGAGCCTCATCCAGGAGGAGGTCCGCATCCTCTTTTTGTTCGTAACTGGATGAAATGATCTTGGCCGACGAAAGGATCAACCGTCTCAAAAGGGCCTTCTCTTTGATGATTCGTGCATGGTATTCGATATTCAAGCTCTTCGGAACGCCGTCCATCAAAGAAGAGACATAAGATGCGCCCCCGACTTCATCCAGTTCCCCCGCCTTCTGGAGCTCCTCTGTGATCGTTAGGAGATCCACGGGCAGGCTTTTGTCCACCAAAGCAATGATTTTATCCAGGATTTTTCGGTTCGAATCCTTGTATATATCCTCGGGCGAGATAATGGAAAGAACAACATTGAGGTTTGTATTGTTGACGAGAATCCCCCCCAGCACAGTTTTCTCGGCCTCCAGACTGTGTGGAGGAACTTTCTTCAACAGTGTAAGATCGAGTTCCATGTTACACCCTTTTGGCCTGATGAGTCCGTCTCTGTTAAACGACACATATGCCTGAGAGGCCCGACTGGCTTATTCGGACCCAGGACATAATGCACTCAGCAGATCTATGTATTGTCTTTACTTACCGTTTCCTTGCTGTCTTTGTCGTCAGCTGTTTCCTCCGGCTCTTCAGAAGCCGTGCCTGTGCTCTCAAGGCTGTCCTCCGCTTCTTCAAGGGATTCTGAAAGTGACCCAGACCTTTCCTTCATTTCTTTAACAGACGGTTCTTCGGCAGGCGCTTTCTCGTTTTTGTCATCTTGAGTCTCAACGGAGGCCTCTGTCTCTGGCGCCTCTTCAGAAGTCTTAACCTCTTCTTCAGGGGTCTCTTGTGCCTCTTCAAGTACAGCCTCT
>JASFPP010000348.1:0-3224 GCA_050115915.1 Candidatus Aminicenantota bacterium | reverse complement strand
GTATTGAGTTCAATTTCATGACGTATGAGGTTGAACGCGTGATCAAGGACAAACGAGGAGGAAATAAAGAGGTAGGTGAGTAGCTCAACGGGCTAGAGCATCGGTCTCCAAAACCGAAGGTTGCGGGTTCGAGTCCTGCCTCACCTGCCAAAAGATATTAAAGTTCGATATCACATGTTGGATTTTTTCCCATAGGGGAAACCAGCGAGAAACACCCTAAAAAGTGGGAGTATACGAGGAAGAAGAATGAGTCAAAAAGTGAGATGGTACAAGCGTATCGGTCCTTTTCTTAAGGAAGTCAGAGCGGAAATGAAAAAAGTGACATGGCCTTCGAGAAACGAGGTCTACAGCACGACCATTGTGGTTATAATCGCCACTCTATTCTTTGGCTTTTACCTTTACTTCATGGACTTGATCTTCTCATGGGTGATTTCTCAGATACAATCTATATTTTAAGAGTTGAGTTTAATGATGGAAAAGAATTGGTATGTTGTCCATACGTATTCAGGATTTGAGAAATTTGTTGCGGAGTCTATCCGTCAAAGGGCTGCTGAGCTGAGCATCGAAGAGCAGATAGGCAAGATCATCATCCCCACAGAAGGTGTGGTTGAGATCAAGGGAGGAAAAAAGGTCGTCTCCACAAAAAGGTCCTATCCCGGTTATATTTTGATCGAGATGGAGATGACGGATGAGAACTGGTTGGTCATCCGCGAAACCCCCAAGGTTACGGGATTTGTGGGTTCGGGAAAACGGCCCTCCCCGCTCAGCAAGGATGAGGTGTCCCAGATTGTCGAGCACATGGAGACGACATCCGAAAAGCCCAAGCCGAAACACTCTTTTGAAAAAGGGGAGGCCGTGCGTATTATCGACGGTCCTTTTTATAATTTTAACGGAATTGTCGAAGAAGTGAACAACGAAAGAGACACGCTCAAAGTGCTTGTCACGATCTTCGGTCGTTCGACTCCCGTAGAACTGGAATTCTTACAAGTGGAGAAAATTTAGGAGGCAAAATGGCCAAAGAAGTTGTAGCGATGATAAAACTTCAAATCGAAGCAGGGCAGGCCAGCCCTGCACCCCCTGTAGGACCGGCCCTCGGTCAACATAACGTGGCCATTATGGATTTTGTGCGGCAGTTCAATGATAAAACGAGCAAGATGGAAGCAGGGACGATCGTTCCTGTGATCATTTCCGTGTTCAAGGACAGAAGTTTTACTTTTATCCTAAAGTCGCCTCCAGCGTCCTATCTGTTGAAAAAGGCGTGCGGGATCGCCAAAGGATCGGGGACGCCGAACCAGGAAAAGGTGGGTAAAGTCAATCAGAAACAACTGGAAGAGATCGCAAAAATGAAGATGGCGGACCTCAATGCCAATGACATCGAGGCGGCCAAGAAGATCATCGAGGGGACTGCTAGGAATATGGGATTGGAGATTGTCGGTGACTAAAAGAGGAAAAAAATACACAAGCGCAAAAGGTTTGAGGGCAAAAGAAGAGTATACACTCGAAGAAGCTGTTACTCTGATGAAAAAGCTCAGTTATGCCGATTTTGATGAATCCGTAGATATTGCCCTCCGTCTGGGCGTTGATCCCAAACACTCAGACCAGATGGTGCGCGGAACTGTTGTCCTGCCGCACGGAACGGGCAAAACAAAAAAGGTATGCGTGATCGCCTCGGGAGAGAAGGTCACCGATGCAGAGAAGGCCGGAGCTGATTTTGTCGGAGGAGAGGAGATGATCGAAAAGATTTCCAAAGGATGGGCGGATTTTGATGCCCTTATTGCCACGCCCGATATGATGCGGAGCGTGGGCAAACTGGGACGCATCCTTGGACCCAAGGGGCTCATGCCAAACCCCAAATCGGGGACCGTGACGTTCGAGATCGAACGAGCCGTTGATGAGATCAAAGCAGGTCGTGTGGAGTTCCGCGTAGATAAAACAGCTATCGTTCATTCCACGGTGGGCAAACTATCTTTTTCCGATGAGAAGCTGATCGATAACATCAAAGCGTTCCTACAGTCAATCATCCAGGCCAAGCCTGCTGCCGCCAAAGGAAAATACATCAAGAATATTCACATCTCTTCGACAATGGGCCCCTCTTTGAAGATGGCTGAAAGCGTCGTTGAGAAATAGGAGAAGAGAAAGTGAGTGAGATCCGGGAAAAGAAGGAACAATTTGTTGAGGAGCTCAGCAAAGACTTTGACGACTATGAGTCATTCTATCTTGTGGACTTTATGAATATGTCCGTTTCCAAAGCCATCGAGTTACGGAGAGAATTGCGAAATAATTCCTATGTGTTCAAAGTCGTCAAGAACCGGCTCGCTTTGAGAGCCTTAAGAGAGGATTTTCCGGAAGAGTTGAAAGAGCAATTTACCGGACCGACCGCTCTCGCTTTTGCTCCGGAGGATCCGGTAGGATTGGCCCGCTTGATCAGGGATTTTTCGTTGAAGCACAAGCTTTTGAAAGTTAAAGCGGGAATCGTGGAAGGGAGATATCTTCCTGGCGAAGAATTTCATACAGTCGCCAACCTGTCTTCTCGTGAGGACCTGTTGGCAAAATTCGGGTTTTTAATGGCTTATCCATTAACACAATTATTAAAGACTTGGCAGGCCCCATTCAGCAGTATGGGCAGTATGTTGAGTCAACTCAAATCAAAAAAATAGGGTTGGAGGTTAAAATGGCCAAAGCACAAACAAATGATGCAAAAGAAACCGCTAAAGGAAAAAAAGAGAAGGCAACGACGTTGACGAAGGATCAATTCTTCGAACATCTGGATAATCTGACTGTTTTAGAGCTTGCCGATTATATCAAAGAGTTCGAGGAACGATATGGAGTCAGTGCAGCTGCCGCCGCAATGCCCGTCGCCGTTCCTGGAGCTGGAGCGCCTCAAGCTGAGGCCCAGGCCGAGGAAGAGAAGACCGAATTCAATGTGGTCCTTAAAGAGATCGGTGACAAGAAGATCAATGTCATCAAAACAGTGAGAGAGGTGACAAGCCTCGGTTTGAAAGAGGCCAAAGATCTGGTCGACAGCGCACCCAAACCCGTCAAGGAAGGTGTTTCAAAGGACGAAGCCGAAGAGATCAAGAAGAAATTCGAAGAGGTAGGGGCTGTCATCGAATTACAGTAGTTAAGAATGAGGTTTTTTTTGAGTATTTTGCTTTACAAATCTAAGCCCTTCTGAGAGAGGACTATGGCAAAAGAATCAATGAATCATTATCGTGAAAGAGTCA
>JASFPP010000347.1:0-3245 GCA_050115915.1 Candidatus Aminicenantota bacterium | reverse complement strand
TTCATGTTCTGGCATGAATGTCCCTGTTTTTGGATCTATAAAATGTTTCTGAACATAGGCTTTTGAGCCCATATGTTTCTTGACTCATTTAGGGCATTGTGCTAGATAAATGAGGTTTGAGTTGCATTTCCAAAGAAAGCTCTATTTACGCACATTCATGGATAAACTCGAGAAAAAAAAGCAATCAAGAATCCCGCCCGATTCGGTAACCGTAACCATCCGGTTTATTACTCTGATGCAAAAATATTCTGGTCAGAGAGACTTCAAAATGGAACTACCGAGCGATCCTGGAAAGGCCATCGAAAACATCATCGCTCATTTTGACATCCCCTGGAAAGATCATCTCGAAAAGCGAACGCGGGTTTTCATCAACAAACAATTTGCAGAGTCTTTCATTAAAGAGGGGAATAAACTCAAAACGAATGATCTTATCGCATTCATTCCCATCAGTGGAGGAGGCTAAGCACTATCAAGAACCTCTAGGATAGCGTTATGGAAATAAAACTTTTTGCTGGCTTGGACGTTTCCACACAGAGCTGCAAGCTTGTTGTTCTGGATGCAGGCGTTGAGGAAGTCATCTATGTCGACGCTGTGATCTATGATGTGGATCTGCCGGAGTACGCAACTCAAAACGGAGTGGTCCAAGGCCTTGCTCCTGGATTTTCTGAATCCGATCCTCAGATGTGGCTAGATGCACTACACAAAATCTTTGCCAGGTTGAAAGCATCCGATGTTCCACAGGATCAAATTCGCTCCATTTCTGTCTCAGGTCAGCAACATGGCCTAGTGGCACTGGATGCCGATGGGAATCTGACACGATCACGGAGTAAATTATGGAATGATTTTTCAACGGCCGAAGAGTGCGAAATATTAACAGCGAGTGTGGGTGGCAAAGCATCCATGATCCAAGAAGTAGGAAACAGCCAGAGAACGGGTTACACAGCCCCAAAAATTCTTCACATGTACCGACATGAGAGAGATATCTATCAAAGATCGACGACCCTGTTCGTTGTGCATAATTACATCAACTGGTTTCTTACTGGAGGAAAAGATGGGGGCGCCCGCGTTATGGAACCGGGTGACACATCAGGGATGGCTCTCTGGAATCCCAGGACCGGGAAATGGTCGGACAAGGTTATCGATGCCATAGATACTGGATTGAGAGACAAACTTCCTCCCCTCAAACCGTCAGATCAAAGCATCGGTCATATATCTCGCAACCTGGCTGAAAAATATGGATTTTCTCCAGATTGCACTGTGGATGCCGGATCCGGTGATAACATGTACGGCGCTATCGGGACAGGGAATGTTCGTCCCGGGCTCATAGGCGTCAGTCTAGGCACAAGCGGGACGGCGTTTTCGTTCATGGAGGAGCCTTTTTTCGACCCAACCGGAGAGATCGCCTCTTATTGTGACAGCACAGGACACTACCTCCCATTACTCTGCGTTTCCAACCTCGCGAACGGATACAATCAAATTTGCGCACAGTATGGACTAACCCATAAAAAGTTCAACCAGATCGTCAAGAAAACGAAACCGGGAAATGCTGGAAGATTGCTTATCCCATGGTACAGTGGAGAGAGAACGCCGGACCTTCCCCACGCCGCTCCTGTATATTTCGGATTTGGATTGGAGGATTTTAATAAAGAAATTCTCTGCCGCGCCGTTTTGGAAGGTCATGTGCTCAGCCTCTATGACGGTTTCAGGCGTATGTCACTTGATACCAATGAGATCCGCCTCACCGGAGGGCTCTCCCAATCAGAGGCCTGGTGTCAGACGATCGCCAATGTCTTTGAAGCCGAAACAGTGCCGGTAGAGGGGGAAGGCGCGGCGTTGGGAGCGGCTCTCCATGCCGAATGGGTGTGGCTCAAGGAAAACGGACAGCCTCGATCCATCCAAGATGTGGTCACACCCTTTGTCAGACTCGATGAGAACAAAAGGAAAAAACCGGAGACGGAAAATATCCCCACTTATCGGGCCATGAAAGAGACTTTTCACGCTTTGAGTCTAAGACTTCGAGGGCTTTCGGGCGACGACCCCTTTTCCTTGAGGATGGATATTTTGTCGCTGTAAGATGATCCGTGGCTCTTTCTTCGACGATGAATGGCAATGTCCATGGCGATAATCAGATTTATGTTGACTGCGCCCCATAAAGATTGGAATTAGCCCAAAGCATGTTTATGATCAAAGGAGAGAAAAATGACAGATTTTAAAATTCTTTTTATGGTCTTGTTTATATTACTCGGTTCAACGATAAGCTTTCCGAATACGCAGAACACAATTACAAAAAAAACAATCCTCACCAACTGTGTCGTCATCGATTGCACCGGCAATCCACCGATGGAAGACATGACTGTTGTTGTCACGGGTAACACGATCACTGAAACAAAACAAGGGAAGGACCATCCAGATTCACGAGAAAAGAACATCCGTGTTTTTGATCTAAAGGGAGCATACGTACTTCCAGGCCTATGGAACATGCATGTGCATCTTTCCGATCTATTGCCGGATATACACGATATGCTCGGCACCGAAGCAATACTTCCAGCGGCCATTCGATCCGGCCGAAATGCGATGGATGCCCTTCGAAGGGGCTTTACAGGCCTCAGAATGGTTGGAGAACGGGACTATGCGGATATAGCCTGGAGGGATGCTTTTGATGCTGGGGTTTTCGTGGGGCCGCGAATTTATGCCTCGGGGAAAATTGTGACATCCAAAAGGTCGCGATATGCAGCCGAACAGGGCTGGCCAGTGGAGATCTTTGCAGATGGGCATGAAGAGATGCGAAAGGCTGTGCTGGAAAATATCGATAAAGGGATTGACCTCGTCAAAATATTTGCGCCCGATCTCACGGATGATGAGATGGCCATGATCGTAGAGATCGCCCATGATCATGGGCTCAAAGTCACAGCCCACTCGAGCAGAGAAAGTTCACACAGGGCAGTGGTGGCGGGTGTGGACTGCATCGAGCATGGGACCATGATATCCGATGAAACGATCCAACTCATGGCAGAGAAGGGCACATTTTTATGTCCGACCGTTGTGTGTAACCTCAGCGAAGACTACATTCGGGAACGCGAAGACCGACTGGCGAAATTGGGATTCTCTGAGGATAAGGAAGTCGTCGAGGGGAGGATTCTCGTGGCCAACGCCGACAAGCGATCCCCTGAAGTCGCTGCACGGCACCGGGAGATAATCGTCAAAGCCGCTAAGGCTGGAGTCAAGATTATAAGCGGGAGTGATTC
>JASFPP010000346.1:0-3246 GCA_050115915.1 Candidatus Aminicenantota bacterium | reverse complement strand
CCAATCGCTGAGTAGAACCACCACTCCAACCATGACGACAGCCAGAGTCTGCACCAAAATGTCATAATTTTTGATATGGGACATCTCGTGGGCGATCACGCCTTCCAGTTCAGCCCGGTTCAACTTTTGCAGCAGGCCTGTGGTCACAACGATCACCGAATTCTCAGGGTTCCGCCCCGTGGCAAAAGCATTGGGTGCCGTGTCGTCGATAACATAACATCGCGGTTGGGGAATCCCCGCTGCAATCGTCAATCCCTCCACAACATTGTAGAGATAGGGAAATTCCTCCTTCTTCACAGGCCGCGCACGACTGGCCGCCAGTACAATCTTATCGCTGCTGTAGTAACTCCCTATTGTCATAATCACAGCAATGATAACCGCAGGTATCAACGCATAAGATCCAAGCTCTGTGATTTGTCCAAAAAACCAGGCCAGGGCAAATATCAACACCAGGAAGAAAAATACAAGGAAAAAGGATTTTCTCTTGTTGCTGGCGATCTGCTCGTACATTTCAGGATTCTTTCAAGATTTGCGTTCTTTCTAAGATCTCAGAGGAATGGCTGCGACCTAGAACTCCACTTTAACAGGCTCTCTGGCTTCGGGCTCTTCGATCTCGAAGTACTCCTTCTCCTGGAAGCGGAACATGCTGGCAATGATGTTGGAAGGGAACACCTGCTGTTTGGTGTTGAACTTCATCACCGTGTCATTGTAAAACTGGCGCGCGTAGGCAATCTTCCCTTCTGTACCGGCCAGCTCCTCCTGGAGCATCAGGAAATTCTGATTGGCCTTGAGGTCGGGATAGCTCTCGGCAACGGCAAACAGCGATTTCAGAGCACCGGAGAGTATATTCTCCGCATCTCCCTGTTCCTTAACCGTTTGGGCGTTGATCGCTTTGGCACGCGCCTCCGTCACCATCTGGAAGGTTTCCTTTTCGTGTTTGGCGTATCCTTTGACCGTCTCAACCAGGTTGGGGATCAGGTCGTATCTTCTCCGCAGCTGAACATCCACCTGCGCCCAAGCATTATCCGCCCTGTTCCTCAGCGTAATCAAACCATTGTAGATACCGATAGCGGCTATAGCGATAACACCAATTATGATAAGCACGACAACTAGTCCACCCATTTTGTATCTCCTTCATTTCAGAAAATTTTAACCATAATTAACATCTTAAAAGCCAAAAAGTCAATTATCTCGTTGATAAAAAAATCTCGTCCCTGCAACCTCGGTTATTTATAATACTTATCTGGCTGTATATTTATTCAAGAATGGCATTCATTTTGTGGCCCGAGCGATCAGGAATCGGTTCATATGCCGGTCCACGGTTAGGTCCGATCGTGAAACAGACCCTGCCTCCCACAGGTCTAACTCTGACTGTTCAGCTCGGTGACTTGTCCCGACACCTACTGATCCTTCATCTGGTGTTTTTTCGTCAGTTTCAAGGGGTGATACAGTCAAAAATTAGCAATCAAACGAAGTGGTTGACAGAGCCGAATCATGGTGATATATTCTTTTTCCGTCAAATCTAGGGCGGAAGACACGTTTTCAATACAAAACATATAAAAGGAGGTTTATTAATGGCTTTAAAAGAAACATTCCAATCAAAAATCGACCCCATGCGCAACAGAGTCCGAACGATGGTCAAAGAGTACGGCGATCAAAAGATCTCAGACGTCACAGTCGCTCAAGCTTATGGCGGCATGCGCGGCGTGAAATGTATCGTTACCGAAACTTCAGCCCTCGATCCCTATGAGGGAATCCGTTTCCGCGGCTACAACATTCCACAGCTCAGAGAGAAGCTCCCCAAGGCCCCCGGCGGAGAGGAACCTCTTCCCGAAGGCCTTTTCTATCTACTGATGACTGGGGAATTGCCCACTGAGGACGATGTCAAGGAGATCACTGAAGAATGGAAAAAACGCGGTGAGCTTCCGGATTATCTCATCAAGGTTATGGATGCAGTTCCCGATGACACCCATCCCATGACACAGTTCTCAACAGCCATCTTGACTCTCCAAAAAGACTCTATCTTCTCTCAGCAGTATAGAGAGGGTATCAGCAAGATGGAATACTGGGATCCCATGTTCGAAGATGTCATGAATCTTCTAGCCAAGCTCCCCAGGGTTGCAGCCTACATCTACCGCAAAAGCTACAGAAACGGCGACCATATTCCCGCTGATCCCGACCTGGATTGGGGCGGCAACATGGCTCATATGCTGGGCGTTACGGATGACCCCGCTTTCAAGGAGCTCATGCGGCTCTATCTCGTACTCCACAGCGACCACGAAGGCGGCAATGTGTCCGCTCACACAACTCACCTTGTAGGATCTACACTTTCCGACGCCTACTACTCACTCGCTGCAGGGATGAATGGCCTTGCCGGACCCTTGCACGGTTTGGCCAACCAGGAAGTTCTTCGCTGGGTCATGAACCTTATGGATGAACTGGGAGGAGTTCCCACCAAAGAACAGCTCACCAAGTACTGCTGGGATACTTTGAATTCAGGTCAGGTTATTCCCGGATACGGCCATGCTGTGCTCCGCCAGACAGATCCCCGGTATGTTGCACAGAGAGATTTCTCGTTGAAGCATCTTCCCGATGATGAGATCTTCAAGGTCGTGAGTGCTCTCTACGAAGTCGTTCCCCCCATCCTCGAAGAGCAGGGCAAAGCTAAAAATCCATGGCCCAACGTCGATGCTCACTCAGGAGTCATCCTCCTTCACTACGGAATGAAAGAGTATGATTTCTACACCGTGTGTTTTGGTGTTTCTCGAGCGATCGGTGTCCTCTCATCCCTGATCTGGGATAGAGTTCTTGGCCTTGCGATCGAACGGCCGAAGACGGTCACCACAGACTGGATCGAAGAGCAAGTTAAAAAGTAGACACAGAAACAGTCACAGAACTTCAAAGGAGTGGCGGAAGTTTATTCCGCTGCTCCTTTTTTTATTATTACGGGCGTTTTGTTCTAACGCGCGAACTTAAAAAACCGTAAAATATCCATCCAGTTATCGCTCGTGAACGTGATTGTCGTATTATTCTTCCTTTTGGCGCCCGGAATCCAAGACGTATTTTCCGCCCTCCATTCATCTTTAAATGTCACATCCATGGTATAAGGAGGAGTAAAAGTGAAGGGTTTAAAATCACCCAAACGTTTTAGCGCCTCTGTCGTTTTTTCCCTGATCAGCTCTTGCGCTTTTTTCGGGTGAAGCATTCGGGCCGCATTGCCCATACCCTGTTTCACAGCGACAGTCT
>JASFPP010000345.1:0-3253 GCA_050115915.1 Candidatus Aminicenantota bacterium | reverse complement strand
ATCCAATTGGAAATCCCGAAGAGATCTACACCTACAGCAAATGCCTCCGGTCTGAAAGTGAGAGCTGCGAGTGTCATGTATCCCCCGTAGCTGCCACCCATGATGCCGATTTTGTTTTCGTCCACATAGCCCGTTGCGATCAGGAATTTCTTCGCTTCCACACAGTCGTCGAGATCAACATCTCCGTGTTTTTTATCATCCATCTTGAAAAATGTCTTTCCGTATCCGGAACTGCCCCGGTTGTTCACATCGATGATGACATATCCGTGATTCACGAGATACTGGACTGAGGGGCTGTATCTGACCCTTGCCTGTCCGCCAGGACCTCCATGAACCTTCACCAATGCCGGAAGTTTATCTCCAGGCTTAATATTTTTCGGTTTGTAGTAGATGGCGGGGATCTCCAGCCCATCGAAAGATTTGTACCTCACCACCTCGGCCTCGACCAGATCTTCGGGGTCGATCTCGGGGTTCAGAGTGTCGGTCAATTGGGTGTACTTCTGATCCGCAAAATCATACACAAAAAGGTCGTTGGGGAAACGAGATCCCCTTATGTAAAAGGTCATCTTGGCCTCACTCTTGGCGATTCTTACCGAGGTAATGTCTCCATTGGGAAATGCGGGAAGAGAGAGGGGTTGTTCTGTAGTCACGTCGTAGACTTTTATGACGGTTTTGCCGTCTTCGTTGATACCGACGACCCTGTACTTTTCATTCCTCGAGAAGGTGGAATACATGATATCCCAGTTGTGTTTTTCGACTGTTTCTTCCTCCCCTGAGGCGATGTCGTACCTTTTTAAGTAAGTGAATTCATCATCCTTGTTCGTTAAAAAGTACAGGCTCTTCGAATCCGCACTGAAGGTCTGAGGCTTAAAATTCACATCCCCTTCATGTGGCGTGAGATGTCTCATTTTTCCTTTCTCTCTATCGAAGAGATACATGTCAGAATTGTGTTCCGTTGTGAGTTTTACGAAGACGAAAAACCGCTTATCTCTTGAGATAGCGCCGATAAAATAACCTTCGTCATTTTGGAAAACCAGCTGTGGTGTCAAAGTTTCGATATCCATTTCATAGATATCCATGAACCGCGGGTCTCTTTTATTCATGCCGTAGAAGAAGCTATTTTCATCGAAACTCCATCCATAAAATTGGGCCTTAGCGTTCTCGTCCGGTGTGAGATCCTGTGTTGTTCCGTCTTCATTACGCAGGTAGATGTGGGTGATCTCATTCCCGCCTTTGTCGCTTCTGTAGAGGATTCGTCCATCATTCGGAAAGAAGGAGATGGCAAATATGGCATCGTCCTCGGAGTGGGTGAGCTGGGTGGACTCTCCCCCTGTTGTCGGAATCGAGTAGACGTTGTAAATACCGCTTTTATTACTAGAATACAGAATTTGACTTTCGTCCGCTGAGAATGAACTCCCTCCAATGGATTCTGTGTTCATGAACTGTTCGATTGTGTACTTTGTGACTTCGCGGACTTCACTTTTCTGACAGGCCGAAAAGACCAACACAACGGGCAAGATAAAAAGTGATAATCTTTTAAACATGATAAAACCTCCTGTTGAATCTGAGATTCGAAGAATGAGATATGACTAAAAATCTAAGGAATAAATTGAGTGAAGATTTATAGCACAGCTCTCATCAGAAGTCAAAGGAACCGATACGGTGTAGAATAGCTGAGGGAAAATGTTTGATCCAGGCCTTATTGAGATTGACGCCTCATTCGTAGTCTGGATTGTAGCGCCGGGCTTTGCTCGTGGACACACCGTATTTCACGAGACCCGCTGCGATGATTAGAGCGCAAACCACTCCGTCCAGAACGGGTACTCCCAGCTGCTGTTGGAGGCGCTTGTCCAGCCCTGTCATACCTGCACACCCGAGGACAAGAACCTCTGCGTGGTCTTCCTTGACGGCTGCCTCTGCGGCATGGAAGATCTTTTCGTCAAAACTCGGTTCCTCCATGCCACTTTCAGGCGCTCTTGCGGATGCTAGCGCTTTGTGAAGATGATACTTTCTTGCGAGCGCCTCTTTATTGGGAACGGAATGGCTCGTATCCGTGACCACAGAAAAGCTATGTCCCAGCATGGAGGCTATTTTCATGGAAGCCTCTCCGATCCCGACCACGAGTTTGGTGGTGATCTCCTTTAGGGCATCGAGGTTAGGGTCGCAATGGCAGGCGACAATGAAGGCATCATACCTCTTTGCGTTCTCACGGACCAACTGTATCATTCCCGGAGCAGCTTTCAGTTGATCTTCATATGTTTCGATATAATCGGGAGCGCCAGGAGTGGGCAAACAATCGACTTCGAATTCCCCTGCCGCAAAGCCGAGGGCCGTCTCTTTTATTTTACCCGTCATCTCCGGGCTGCTGTTGGGATTGATGATCAGGATCTTCATCGCTGACCTCCTTATGTTTCTATAAGAATAAAAGGGTCTGAGGGAGCTTGTTTCCCCAGTTTTTCTTCGATCTTGTCATCCGGATAGCTCAAAAGACGCATAAATTCCCTCGAGATCGCCTTCCTTGCTGGCTCATCAAACTTGCCCATCTCTTCCATGCTCTTTTTCTTTTCCTTCAATCCCATGTAGGCCTTGAGGACACTCTCGTTTGCGTAGTAGAGGATGGACCATTTCCCTCTGGTAAAATCCTCTGATTGAAGATCTGTGATGAGCAGGGATTTTTCGAGATAGGATTTGATCCCGAAGCCTCTGACGATCTCCTCAGAGTGTGGGCAGATCACATCATAATTTTTTGGAGAGAGAGGGGGGCTGATGGCCAGTTTTTTCACTCCACAGGACACCATTTCGACAAAGCAGTTGATCATTCCCAATTCAAACGATATTTTGTCCAGTTTGTATCTCATTTCTCCCTCATTTCTTGTTCAAGTTTTATGCACTTTGCAAGGTTTTTCCGCGCGAGTTTTCTTTTGTTCATGCGGTTTATGTTATCCGTTGTTTCGTCAATTTTTTGGCGTACGGATATAAACTTCGGCTCCATCGATGATCGCAGTTGCAAATTGATTTCTGTTTTCGAGAAAGTCAGACATCAGCTTGAAGAAGGCACCGTTAAGCGCCAGGATAGCAATGAGATTAGGGATAGAACACACACCCACCGATATGTTGGCAAACACCCAGAGCCTATCCACGTTGGCGACACCGGCAAAAATGACACCCGGCAGAAGATAGAGCCACCTCAAAAATTTCATGGATCTCTTCCCGAAAACATTGATGGCGGATGTCTCATAATAGATAAAAAATC
>JASFPP010000344.1:0-3256 GCA_050115915.1 Candidatus Aminicenantota bacterium | reverse complement strand
TCGTCTATGGTTGTTCCTCCTGACTCTGCCGCAAATGCTCTTTTGACAAGAGACTCATAATCGAGGTTTCTTTCATCCGATCCTTGGAGCTTTGAAGGATCAACAAAAGATTCCGCAGCAGAATCAGTACCAGTGTTTGTGTATATGATTCGTTCGAGATGCGGAAGTACATCTTTGCCTTCGAGAAGAGGCGGCACAAGGTCCGGTTGTGTTATGAGTAGCCGGGCTTGTGAGTTGTCCAGAATAAAGATGAAATCTTCGACAGAAAGGCGGTAGTTTATGGGAACGAGTATAGCCCCGATCTTGGCTGATGCAAAATAGATCTCCAGGTAACGGTGGCAGTTTTTGTGAATGACCGCTATTCTTTCGTTTTTTTGGATGTTGAGGGAGCGAAGACCTGAAGCGAGGCGGTCCACACGATCCTTGAACTGTCTATAATCGTAGCGCTTCTCTCCACAGATCACGGCAAGTTTATCAGGGTGGGCTGCGGCTGTATGGAGGAGCAGATCGTAGAGCACGCTTTACCTCAGAACATTTTTATTCTCTCAAACCACAATTTGGCTTAAGATTTTTTTATCTTTTCTGGTTCGATCCGTTCAAACGCCCCAGGTGTTCTGTAGCGTTCGGCCATCTCTATGTAGAGCTCTTTCCCGTAACTCCAGAACTCCTTTTGTTCGGCCGTCACCTTCCCTATGACTTTTGCGGGTGATCCGACGGCTACAGAGCCATCCGGGATTTCCTGATTTCTTTTGACGAGGCTCATCTCACCGATAATAGCCCACTCGCCAACGATGCTGAAATCGCTGATCGTTGAGCGCATCCCGATCACTGCAAAATCTTTGATGGTCGCGTTATGGATCATCGCGCCGTGTCCCACGGTCACCCTCTGGCCGAACATTGTTTTGTCTTTGGGCCGGGCGTGGACGATAACACCTTCTTCAAGAGCCGTTCCATCTCCGACAATAATTTGGCCGTAATCTCCCCGGAGGATAACACCATGGCCGACATAAACGTTCTTTCCGATTGCGACACTGCCGATGACTGTGGCTGACTCGGCCACAAACGAGCCTTCTCCCACTTGGGGCTTTTGTCCTTCAAAAGCATAAAGAGCCATTTTTTACCTCTGATATTTAAACGGATCAGGTTATGTTCTTGTCCGTTCCAGAATTTTCGAAGCGTTTCCATAGAGGATCTTTTCTTTGGATTCTTGTTCCAGAGGGAGTTTTTGGATGGCTGCGATGTTTTGTCCGATCCTTTGAATACCGGGCCAGTCCGATCCATAAACTACTTTATCGATGTTTTTTTCCAACTCGGGGAAGTATTTCAGCAGGTTCTTTGGGGGCAATCCCGAGATCTCCAGATAGAGATTCGGATGGAGCTTGGATAGAAAAAACGCTCTGTCATACCACAATCCCCTTCCACTGTGGGCCATCAGGATCGGAAGTTCGGGAAAATCTGTCGCTATATCGTCAAGATGGATTGGGTCAGCATACTTGATCTTGGATCCTCTGAATATGGATGAGCCGGTGTGGACGAGTAGGGGCAGCCGATGTTCCTGGGCGATTTCATAGATTGGGTACAGAGTGCTGTCATTAGGGTAAAAAAAGCTGTAGGGGGGATAAAGCTTGATTCCTTTGGCGCCCATGCGGATATATTTTTCAAAATCTTTTCCTGGGTCATCACTCAAGGATGGATTGATGGTGCAGAAAGGGACAAAGATATCGAGGCCCTGGCAGAACTCGAAGACATACTCGTTGGGAACCACTCCCGTGATTTTGGGATTTATTTCTGGAAGGATGACGGCTTTTGTGATGTTGTGGTTTTTGAGATGGGCGGCAAACTTTCTCGGGATAATCATCTCATCATAATGGATGTAGAACTCAGATCGTGCGGCCTCTCCGTACTCTTTGACCCAGTCTTCCCAGTGTTCCTTGAGTCCCACATGAACATGAAAATCGATGACTTTGAGCTCTCGCATATTTCTTTCTCTTATCTAATCTTTATTCTGTTGTTTTTGCCATTAGAAATTTTGAGATGGTGCCCAAAAAGAGGAAAACGATTCCTTTCTCTAATCCAGGCACTTCTCCAGCTGTTCTCTGATGTTGCCCTCTGCCTTAAAAAATTTTCCCCTGGCCTCGGCAATCACAGTCCCATCTTCTTTAAACACTTTACCCTCAGTCAGGATCAGCCTTCCCCGCTCCCCGGTAGTCTCTCCCTCTATAATAAGCTTTTCTCCGATGATCGCTGGCTTTTTAAACTTGACTTCGATCTGAGACGTCACGGTGAGGATCCCTTTTGCGAGGATCGATTTGATCATCGCCTCGTCGAGTAGGGTCGATAGTATGCCCCCATGCAAAATATCCTTGTAGCCTTCAAAATTCCTATCGGGTGTGTATTCTGCCCTGGCCTTTCCCTCCTTCTCATAAAAATCGAGCTTTAGTCCGATGTCGTTTTTGTCACCGCAGACAAAGCAATGGCTGTACCGCTGTATGGCTTTCACGGCTACAGGATCCTCTGCTGATGTTCGAGCGCTCGCATGACTTTTGTCAGGGATTCAAGAAAGGGTGTTGGAACGCCTGTTTTTTTTCCATAGTCGATAATGGGCTGGAAAATATACTCTATGGGATTGCCTGCCTCTAAGTCGAGCGATGTCGATGGCTTATGGTGGCCGGCCTTGGAAAGATAGGAGAGGGCATTCTCCAGGAAATTCTCCTCATATTCGTACCCCATAGTCTGTGCGACGGCTATGGATTCAGCGAGGATCTTTTCACAGAGAAAGCGTGTCTCTTCGAGCCCCATGGCTTCTTTCATGGTGAGGCCTGTGCTCGCACACACGGGCATCAGCCCGGCGTTAAGGATGGTTTTCTTCCATTCGTATTTTTTGATATCCGGCACAAAAACTGTCTCCAGCCCGGCCCCGCTTATCACTTCGGCCATGGCCTTGGCTTCGGATTCGTTCTTTTTAGAGAGTGCTCCTATATAATTGGGCGCATTGAAAAAAGACATTCTCACCGTGCCCAGGTCATCGATCATCCCTGCGTAGTTGATGACGAATCGGAAGACATTATCTTTCCCGAATTCTTCGGCCGCCCGGTCTTCGTTATCGATTCCGTTCTGCACGATAAGAACTTTTTGTTCGGGTCTATGGAACAGCTTGATCTCCTCCATCAACGATTCGAGAAAGTTTGCCTTGACCGCTATGAAGATCCAATCGGCATGAAACCGTTCGATGCTTGCGGCAAAATAGCCTGTGCCT
>JASFPP010000343.1:0-3271 GCA_050115915.1 Candidatus Aminicenantota bacterium | reverse complement strand
CTATACGGGCGATATGTTTTGGGCGGTTCTTACATTTTTCTCGGACGGATTGGTGTCCTTCATTATTCTTCTTCCCTGGATAAGAAGAAAGCCCAGGCTTATTTGGGCTGTGCTTCTTGCTGCCATCATGTTCACCCTGTTCGGCCAGATAATAAAGCGAATCGTAGATGTCCCACGTCCTCCTCAAGTTCTAACTCCAGACTCCTTCCATCTGATCGGACCTGATTGGGGACAACATGCGTTCCCCTCCGGCCATGCGGCCATGATATTCATGCTTATCGGGGCTTTTGTGTTCACTACACATCGTACATGGTTAAGATGGCTCTTGATTGTGTTTGCCTCCCTTATTGCTCTTTCTCGGGTTGTCGTTGGCGTGCATTGGCCTTTGGATATTCTTGCAGGTGCTGTTATTGGCTGGCTAGGCATATGGATCGGTTTGCGTCTTTCAAAATACTCGGGATGGGGTTGGAGAGGGACCGGCCAGAAAATATTGGGGATTATACTTTTAGCAGCCTGCGTTGTTCTCTTTTTTGTGGATTACACAGGATACCAGGGCATTATGGGACTGCAACGGATGATTGCCATTGTTTTTTTTACGGTCGGAACAAGCGAATATTTGAAAATATATGGAATCAGTTTTCGAGACAGGATAACGAGCCGAAATCAGACCCGAAATATCCGTTGAAAAAAGATTTATTTTGGATATGATGATTAGAGAAATGTCCCCCATATTTTGCTTATTTTACGCTGCAATTTCCTTTGCATGGAGGGTAATAAATCAATGAAAAAGATATCCACTTTCTTACTCTGTTTATGTTTAGCCATAATCAGTGGGGGGTGCGGCAAGGTGTATGAGGGCCCCCCGGCTGACCTTGTTATCAAAAATGCCAAGATCATCACCATTGATAAAGACAATCCTCACGCAGAAGCTGTGGCCATAAAAGATGAATTCATCATGGCTGTAACGACCAATGAAAAGATCGAGCAGTACATCGCAGAGGGGATGACCTCTGTCCTCGATGCCAAAGGCCGATTGGTCATTCCCGGTCTAAACGATGCCCATATCCATTTTATGGGAGGTGGACAATCCATGATGCAGCTGGACTTTCGTTATGTGCACGATATTCAAACGATCCAGCAGATGGTGGCGGACAAAGTGGAACACGCCAAACCCGGTGAGCTGATCAGAGGGGGAGGATGGGAACACGAGACCTTTCCCGATAAAAAATGGCCGACCAAAGAGATCCTGGACACTGTCGCCCCGGATAATCCCGTTGTTCTGGACCGCGCAGATGGCCATTCCACCTGGGTCAACAGCTATGTTCTTAGGATGTCCGGCATCACGAAGGAGACAGAAAGTCCTCCCAATGGAACAGTCGTTAAAGATCCTGTCACTGGAGAACCTACCGGGATATTGAAAGAGGGGGCCACAAGACTTCTGAAAGTGAGAAGCACGGTAAAGTTTACTCCGGAGGAAACACAAAAAAGGATGGATGAGGCTCTGGAGCTGGCCCTCGCTGAAGCCAGACGGACAGGTGTAACGAGCATCCAACAGCTTAACGGAGAATACAGGCGGTTCCAACGATTCAAGGAACAGGGCAAGCTCACCTGCCGGGTGACTTTTAATATGGCGATTCCGCATGATAGGGTCGAGGAAAGGCTGAAGAAGCTGGATGAACTTCGGAAAGAGTATCCTCCAGAGAATAACTGGATCCGGTTCGGGTATCTCAAGGTGTTTATCGATGGAACATTGGGCTCGGGAACTGCTCTGATGTTCGAGCCATTCGAGGATGATCCCAGCACAAGCGGATTGTCCATGATGCCCTATGAAAAATATGAGGAGCTTATCGTTGCAGCAGATGCCATGGGCTTTCAGACGGGAACGCATGCGATCGGAACTAAAGGTAACAACTGGGTTCTCAATGCAGTCGAAAAGGCGATGGAAATCAATGGCCGGAGAGACCACAGACACCGGAGCGAACACGCGCAGATCTTGATAGCGGAAGATATCCCAAGGTTCGCCACGCTGGGAGTTGTCGCTTCTATGCAGCCCACTCACTGCATTACGGATAAACGGTTTGCGGAAAAAAGGATCGGCCTCGAACGCTGCAAGGGCGCATATGCATGGCAGAGATTGCTCGATGCGGGCGCGAATATTGCATTTGGCACGGATTGGCCTGTCGAGCCCATCGATCCCCTCGAAGGGCTTTACGGGGCGGTTACAAGAAAGGACCGTGTGGGTGAAGCGGGAGAGGGCTGGTTTCCCGATCAGAAACTCAGCATGGAAAAAGCGATAGAACTCTACACTTTAGGGGCAGCCTATGCGGAATTTATGGAAGACCGTAAAGGGAAAATCAAGGTCGGTTACCTTGGGGATATGGTAATTTTTAATAATGACCTGCTGACAATCCCTCCAGAAGAGATTATGACCTCCAAAGTGGACTACACCGTTGTCGGAGGGAAGATCATCTTCCAGAGAGAAGGCGCACGGTGATTGGGATGAATCTATCGGGGGCGGTTCGTCTTCCTTGATGTAAGTACGATAAGGGGATGGGTAGAGAATAAGAACCGCCTCCTCATTTCATTCCCAATAGTATCTTTTTCCCCATCATGGATGAAGAGGGCTGTGTTTTTCTGTATGTCTATTGATCGCGATCTGTCTTAGAATTGAACTTCTTTGACCGAATTTCCGTATGTCAATATAAAGAGGTGAAGAATCATGCGCGTGAAACACATTTTGCACTTAATTTTTATCCTTGTCTTTAGTTTTCTATCCACCGCCTGTGTGGGTGTAGGAGATACAGAAGTTGAAACACAGACAATTGAGCTTGGCGACGTTGAGAGGGCGGTTTTGGAATTGGATATGGGAGCAGGGGAGTTGGATGTCCATGGAGGCGCTCGTGAGCTCCTGGAGGCCACCTTCACTTATAATGTCACCAAGTGGAAGCCACAGTTCGATTACCATGCAGAGGGAAAAGAGGGGGAGTTAACGATCAGGCAGGGGGATGCGGAAGGCATCCCGATCGGAGATACAAAAAACAAATGGGATATCAGTCTCAACGAGAGTATTGCCTACGAACTGAAGATCGAAATGGGAGCAGGTCAGGGGATCCTCGACCTGAGGGATATCCAGTTAAGTGGGCTGGATATCGATGGAGGTGTTGGAGAGCTGAAACTGGATTTATCCGGTGAAAGAGATCGGGATTTGGATGTGGATATCGATGGCGGTGTCGGGAGCGCCACGATCTATCTCCCCGAGGAGATCGGAGTC
>JASFPP010000342.1:0-3274 GCA_050115915.1 Candidatus Aminicenantota bacterium | reverse complement strand
ACTTGATCCCTGTTTCAGTCTCGACCCGAACCTCGTCCCTTTGGATATTTGCGCTGCGCCTCTCCATATCCTCGAACTGCTTCAAGTTTTTAATTCGGTCTCGCCTCTTCTTGTCCAAACCGCGCAACCTCAAGCTGTGTTCACCAGACGACCGTTTGAAAGGATAGACCTTATCCCCGGAGCTCAATTCCAACTCACCCAGCGTCTCGAGGTAGGCAAGGACATCGCTGAGCGTCACCTCAGCATCTGGATTTTCTCTCTGCTTCTTATCCTTCAAGAGTAGATAAGCCCGGACAAGTTTTTTATAAAACTCCGCCCGCTCGTCTTTTTTTAAATTGAGATCAGGCAGTTTGCTTCGCTCGATCGCGTCCAACAATTCCTCATCGGACAGCTTCGGTAAAGGAACACGCGCTCCCTCCTTGATCGACCCGAGTTGCAGCTCTTTGAGCGCCTCCACAAACGCATCCGAATCCATCACATGCGTAGACCCTGATTGGCTAGAGGAAAAGTCAGGGGAAATCAGAAAAAGCAAAACTAAAAGTGAATGGAAAAAGAGAGAGAAACAGACGGCTGATGAAAAATTATGACTTCCTTTTTTAATCCAGATTCCCCATGAAGAGAGCCATCCCTTGAAGGAACGCGGTTGTATTTGATAATCGGAAAAATAGTTGAAGGGCCTATTCCCTTTCATTCATCACCCTTGTTTTTTTATTATATCAGGAGTGAGCGCCTCGTTTAAATCAAAACGAACATTCATCTCTTTTTCGTTTGTGTACTCAATCACTCCATTGGGGCCTCAAGTCCAAGCATAACTGGCTCCAGTTTTTCTTCGTACACAAGCTCCGTTCTCTTGTAAAAAAAAGTATTTTGATAGGTCCTTACTAAAACTCCCATAAAAAGGATCACTCCGAGGAAAATAATAAAGCGAGACGGTTTTGCAAAAAGATAGGCTTCTACTGAACTCAGCAACGCCACATACAGAAGAAATCCAAGAAAATACACGATCCAAAACAGGTGCAGTTTTTCTTTTCCGGGCAGATAAGAACTCGTGAACGGGATTTTGCGAAAGCGTACAAAAAGGATCTCCATCAACAATAGGGATACGGCCAATCCAAAAAAACAATGATACAAAACATCTTTCCAATCCCACAGAAAAGAATAAAAAACGAAGGTGAAGAGGAAAAGAGGGACCAATGCATCTAAAAACACGCCTTTCCGGAAGCCGGAAAAGTATTTTTTTTTGTCTGGACTTTCAGTCATGCGGAAAATCCAGTTCGCTTCATGATGATAGGGAATTTTCACTATTCGTCTTATTCCAACCACAAGGAAAAAAGCCAATATCAACGGAACGGATAAGAGTGTTCTATCGAAGGTAGAGAAAATCCGGGTGTGGCTGGCTCTGGAAACGAGAGCGATAAAGATCAGTCCCAGAGCAACAGCCATAAACGATGCAAGACGCATCTTGTGGAGCATGCTCCTTCGGAGCGTTGCACCAAAAAAAGAAAAAACCGCTTTCTCCTGGGGGGATCTCACGAAGACAGGGGAAAAAAAGCCTCTCAGACGGCGGCGAAGTCGACCAAACTGCGGTTTTCTCTTTTTCACCTCCTCCATTCTTTTGAGATATCGCCTGTAACTCAAAGCCGAACTAAGAAAAAAAGTAAAAATCGTAATCCCAAGAGCTAAAAGAGCAAAATTTGAAAGCTGGGAGAAAAGGGGGTCCTTGTTTCCCAATAAAGATTCATACAAACCTGTAAACCACATGGGAGGATAAAAATAGAAAAAGGAAGGATTCTCCTCCTTCATATGCAGAAATGAAGAGAGGGAATGGTGAACGGTGAGCGTTTCCGAAAAGAAGAAGATCAGGAGGAAAACGAGAATAACCATGATCCCCATTCTTATATACAGAGATAGCGACCTGAACAATCGCTCTCCAAAAATATTTATCAGCACTCCCATTATCAACGTGCAGAAAAACAGAATGAAGAAACAGGAACAAAATGCACTGAGTAAATGAACACCCATAAATCGAAGCCCATACAACAGATTCGAAGACTGCCAACGGGGCAAGTAGATATAAAAAACAAGCAGCGAGAGAACGTTAGCGCCGAGGGAGAACATTCCTACAAACAGGATCAGGCTCGCGAATTTTGCCGAAAAAAACGCTCTCAGCTTTACAGGAAGGGACATCAGGTTTGAAAAATCTCTCTGGTCAGGAAAAAGAACATCCCATTCCAGAACAGTGATAAACCCCATCAGTACCATCAAGTAGGATAAAAAATAGCTCTTCTCCACCCATGAAGTCCCTTCATCGGCAAAAAACAGATACCTTCGAAGAATCCCGTCGGCAAGATGTGCGCTGAATATAGCGACAAATGCAAGGAAAACAATGATTTTCTGTGTTTTCTGTTCCTCAAAAAGCACCACATCGTTTTGGAATAATCTGAGGAAAAAGTGGCATACTAAAACAAAAAAGTTCTTGACCGACCCCGTCGTCGAATCCAAGACTTTTTCGTAAGCGCTCATTCGCATACACTCATTTTACTCTCAAGCGCCTAGCTTCATGACTTCGATCATCTGCTTGGATATCGTATCCGTATCGGCCTGGACAACCAATTGATTGAATATCTCTTCCAAGGTTGGCAGTTTCATAAGCTCCCGCAGGTTAGTGACTGAATCATCTGCGACCACATTCCCCTTGTGAATGATAATGACGCGAGAACACACTTTTTCAACAACTTCCAGGATATGGGAGGAGTAAATAATAACTTTACCTTCTTGCGCCAGTTTTTCAAGAAGATCCTTTATGATGAGGCTTGTTGTGACATCCAGACCGGAAAGCGGTTCATCTAAAAGAAGAATATCGGGATTGTGCAGAAGGGCGGAGGTGATCAAGACTTTCTGGATCATTCCCTTGGAATAAGAGGCAATCGTCGAATCCATATCTTGGTCGAGATCCAATAACTTCATAAAAGCGATAATTTTGTCGTTAAGCGGCTTCTCTTTAATGTGTCGAAGCCTTCCCACCATCAAAAGATACTCGTACGCCGTCATATGAGGATAGATATCAGACTGCTCTGGAACATAACCGATATGTTTCTTATATCCATAGAGATCCTTCTGGATATTTTGATCCCTGTAGAATACTTGGCCTTCTGTGGGGACAAGAAGTCCTGCGAGGATTTTTATCGTGGTCGTTTTTCCCGCTCCATTCGGTCCTAAATAGCCGAGTATTTCTTTGGGCCTCGCTGAGAAGCTGACATCATTCAAAGCAGGA
>JASFPP010000341.1:0-3289 GCA_050115915.1 Candidatus Aminicenantota bacterium | reverse complement strand
TACATGATTTTTTTATCGAACAAACCCGAAGGCCTTGGCGAGCATGATTTTTATATCTCCTTCCGACAGAAGGATAGATCCTGGACCCCACCGAAAAATCTCGGAAAACCCATCAACTCCGAGGGAAACGATGTCTGTCCGTTGGTTACAGACGACGGGAAGTACTTCTTTTTTTTCAGCAACAGAACTGGCCGCTATGAGATTTATTGGGTCGACGCAAAGATCATCGATGAACTGAAACCGAAGGAGCTTAAGTAAAGGAACAGAACAATGAAACACAAATGGATATCATTTGTAGTTGCGAGCATCCTACTCCTCATAAGCTGTAAGAGTAAAGATGATTTTCCTGTTCTTTCAGGTCCATACCTGGGCCAGAAACCACCAGGGGAAACACCTGAGATCTTTGCTCCAGGTATCGTTTGCACTGAGAAAAACGAAGGATATCTCGTCTTTCTCGATCATGGACGCGTGTTGGTATTCGACCGGTGGTTACCACAAGCTGAAGAATCTAATCCGTATCTTGTGATGGAAGAACGAGAAGGGAAATGGAGCAAACCCCGGCCATCTAACCATCGGCTGAATCCATACGATCCCGATCTGCCTATAATTCTCGATGAGAAAACACTCTTTTTCGCCTTGAATAGATCGACGGAGGGCATGGGCGAGTCCAAAACAGGATGGGATATATGGATGACGAGATGGACGGATTTGGGATTTTCCAATATCAGGCGACTTGAGGAACCGGTGAGTTCTCAAAAGCGGGATGCATGGGCTTCACTTGCGGAAAATGGAAACCTGTACTTCATGAGCAACCGCGACGGCAGTTACGGACGTTGGGATATTTACAGAGCAGAGTATAATGAGGGACAATTTGTGAACGTCCAAAACATCGGATTCCCTATCAATTCAGAAGTTTCTGAGGCAGATCCGGCCGTCGCTCCCGATGAAAGTTATCTCCTTTTCTGTTCACAAAGGCCTGGCGGCTTTGGCAAATTGGATCTATACATCTCATTCCGCAAGCAAGACGGCACATGGTCAACTCCGCAGAATATGGGACCTGGCATCAACACTCCCTATAGCGATGAAAAACCGTATGTCACACTCGACGGAAAATACCTCTTTTTTTCCAACGATGCTCACGGTCACCTCGAAATTTATTGGGTTGACGCAAAAATCATTAACGATCTGAAGCCGGATCATTAGAAATAGCAGGAGGATCGTAGTGAAGAGGAAATTTGTTTTGTTAATTGGTATTGGTGCAGTACTTATTCTGTCATCGGGGGCAGAAAAATACCAGAAAAAAAAGTCAGAATTTCCAGTCCTAAAGGGTTCTTACCTGGGCCAGAAACCGCCGGGGATAACGCCGGAAATTTTTGCACCCGGGATCGTATCGGTCGATAAATACAGCGAATTTGTCTGTATTTTTATGCCCGGAGCCAAAAAGTGCATTTTTGACCGTTACGGAGATGACGAATATCCAAACGGAGCAATATTTACGACTCAAATTGAAAACGGAAAATGGATCGAGCCGGAAATTCATGAATTATTTGCACAATTTGGCGAGGTCTTTCTTCCAACCCTCTCACCCGATGGACAATACTGTTTTTTTACTTCGAAGAATCTTCCAGTCCCAGAAGGGATAAAAAAAGTAATCCCAATGTATTTCATAAAAAAAACCGGGATGGGTTGGACCGAACCACAGTATTTAACGCAGAGTATCCATGCATCCGCAACAATGGATGGTACTGTTTATGTTAATTCAGGCCGAGCAATCAAGTCATATCCCTATTTCAAATCGATCGTTGACTTATCTGAAACAGTTTCTTTTGAAGCCGGTCATTCTGTGATATCTCCGGACGGAAGTTATTTGATATTCGACAATGGAAAACTGCCGAGGCATGGTGACTGTCGTTTATTCGTCAGTTATAAGAATGCCGACGGATCATGGACAAACCCCGTATCTTTAGGAAAATTGATAAAGCAACACGCTTTCTGTGCCTGGATAACTTCGGATGGAAAGTATATCTTTTTCCACTCCCTTGATAACCGGAAGGGCAATATCTATTGGGTGTCTGCAGAGATTATCGAAAAACTAAGGCCGGAAGAAAGAGAGTAAGGAGGATTGAATAGTGTGGCGTAAATGGACGATATTTCTCACAGTTTTCATTCTCATCATCGGTATTTGCACAAGAGGTTTTTCACAGGCTATCCACCGTGCCGTCTCTGAAGGAGACCTCGAGAAAGTGCTATCGCTACTGAATGAGAATCCTCTTTGTGTGAATGAAGAGGACGACAGGGGACGCACTCCCATATTCACAGCAATCATGAGTCGCAATCCGGAAATGGTCAAACTCTTGATCGAAAAAGGTGCTATGGTGCGCGTGGGAGACAGCAACATGAGGGCACCCATCCACTACGCCGGATTTATGAATGACACAGGCATGGTGAGATTGCTCCTTGAGAATGGCGCGGTGATCGATACGCGGGCCATCGGTGCCGCAACACCTTTGATCCATTCCTCCCTCTCCAACAGATTCAAATTGAGCCGGTTTTTAATCGAAAAGGGTGCCGATATTAACATCCAGTGCAATTCGCTAACAACACCGCTCTATTTTGCTGCTTTGAACAACAATCTTAACTACCTCGACTATTTAATCGGCATGGGTGCCGATCTCGACACACCTGATTTCCTCGGCAGAACCCCACTATACGTGGCGGTCAGAGACGGCTATCTAAAAATCACAAAAACACTGATTGAACATGGGGCTGATCTTCGATTTATGGACGCACACCTAAATCGAAGTCTCCTTCACCTGGCTGGCATTCATGGGCACAAAGAGATCGCAGAAACACTGATTCAAAAAGGTCTTGATGTGAACAGAAAAGACACCGGCGGAAATACACCCTTGGATTATGCCAACCTGTACGGTCACAGATCGACTGCTGATTTTCTAAAAAAGAATGGAGGACAGGCTGAGGAATATGTCAATCTGACATCCGAAGCGAACCTGCTAAATCAGGATATTCAAGCGGGTGAAGCGATCGCTATCAAGCTTCAAAACGGAAGCTGGGGGATATGCACCCGGAAACGCTTCCTGATTTTTGCCTATTCTGAAATCGGCAATTCTCCTCTCAGCAAATCGATCGCGAACGGATATCTCAACGGGAATGAACCTAAGGATGTCTCCTGGGTCTATTTTGACTTGAGTTTTCATCCGCCGCGGGCCGCTTATTCTCTGCAAAGCGGAACTCCCATCTATTCTCTGCAGAAAAATGTGAAACAGCTCTC
>JASFPP010000340.1:0-3319 GCA_050115915.1 Candidatus Aminicenantota bacterium | reverse complement strand
CACCTCAGCGATTGCGGACAGGATGTCCGGGGGGCCTTTGAGTGCGATCTCTTTTAGCACGGGGATGAGATCTGGGTTTCCGACAAAAATGTGGGAGACCTTGATCACTTTATTTAGAGAAATTGCAGCCATTCCTGGGTTCAATTTTCTTAAAAACGCACTCGTGGCTTCTTTTCCTGTTTTCTGAATCACATCTGCGGCAGCTTGGCGAAACTTGAACGGGATTTCAGAAGTGATTGCATTGAAGGCGGCATCGGCGAGCTTTTGGGGATCTTGTTTGATCAGCCAGGCTAATTGCGTGGTTTGGTCTCTCGATTCACGGGAAAAAAGTTCTTCAAAAGCTAACGCGATATCCCTCTCCACGGCTTTGACAAGCTCTGGATCTTCTGTGATTTCTGGAGCCTCTTCTTTAGGTGGAGGCTTCTCTTCTTCCACGACAGTTGGGGGGGGGACTTCCTCAGTGATCTCTATCGCCTTCGCCAGTTTTTCAATATCCGGCTTTTTTAAAAGTTTCACGATGTCGACGAGGTCTTGTTTATTGAATTCATTCGATTCGAGGGCTCTGAGGAATTCTTGTTTTTCCTTCATAAACTGGTCAAGGATGTGTTTGAGTCGATTGATCTGCTCTTCGCCAAGCTTTACGGCTTCAATCCTATCCGTTAGTGGGGCCTCCTGTCCTTCACTTCCAGGTGCCTGCACAACGAGCTCTTGTTCGTCGAGAATGATCTTACGTTCGCCCACGGCGACAAACACCTTCCGGTCCGGAAGGATGTGGGATATCTTCGATTGATCCAGAAGAACATCCCAATTGTCTATCACCTCTTCGGGACGTCTTTTGAATAATTCGAGGAATCGGATCACTTCATCGCTGGTGATGCCGCGGAGTAGAACCACTCCGCGGAGGGCAAAACTGTTGAGGTCCTCATAAAGGCCTTGAGTGAGCCTCGTGTCTTCAATTTTAGGAGGTAGGGGCTGACCGTTGAACAGTGTTCCCTCTGGAGTTAGTGAGATAGATAGTATTTCCGTTTTATCGGCGAGAAATGGTTCCAAATTATCCATGAGTTGGCCGAGTGCATTCGTAACGTTTTCGTTCTCCTTAGGGTATAGACGGAGATTCTGTAAAGTGGAGCGGAGGGCGCGTGCGATTTTCGCAGCTGTACTCAAGTCGTCTTCGTCAAGAGGAGACTCTTTCCCCATCGAAGTGGTGAGGATCCTCTTTTGGAGCATTTTTCTGGTGCCCTTGGAGATAAAGAGGGCATCCATCTGACTCTTTAGCTCAGCGATCATCTCGGCTGCTTTTTCGAGTTCGCCCGCGTTGTGGAAATGGTATGCCAGTTTTCCCACGATCCGTTCGGGTGATTCGGTAGAGTATTCCTGCTCGAGTTTTGCTGCCAGCTGATGGTTCATCCGGCGCTCTTTATCATCCATGAGTGAATAGAGGACAGACCGACTCATCCTGTGAGCAAAGGTGTATTCCTCGGGATTTGGGGTTTCTTCGATGATAAGGTTTCTCTGTGCATCGCTGAGTGCACTCAACACCTGCTGATACTTGAGTTTAGAGATCCCTGCAAGAAGATAGGGATTGATTTTTTCACCGAGGATAGATGCCAGTTTAAGGACTGTTACGGCCTCTTTGTTCATCCACATCAGCCGCTCTTTGATCATTTCTTTGAGCCCGGAGGGGATATCCTCTGGTTTTACGCTGGATAGGTCCCACATGCCGCTTTTGGTAGTGATCTTGCCGTTTTGGAGAAGAAAACTCAACGTTTCAAGGATAAAAAGCGGATTTCCATCTGAGTTTTGCAGCAAGGTTTTGGCCGATTCCTTCGGTAATTTTTTTCCATCGAACAGCTTGGCCACGAGCTGTTGAATATCATCCGCTTCCAGTGATTCCAGAGGGAATTTTGTGACTTTGGCGCTGGCGGACAATTCTGGCATCGACTCGCTGAGAAGAAGCAGTTTTTCTTCACTGGTGGTTAAGACGGGACTGAATATCGATGATACGAAGTGAAGTTTTGCCCCTTCTTCCTGACTGAATTGGGAATCGAAAAACTGTAACGATGGGGGGTCGATCTGATCGATGTCATCGAGAATCACAGCTCCATCGCCCATTTCACGCAGGATGAACATCGTCTGGGTAAGGGCCTCGAAGTGTGCGACACGATCGACGGAATCTCCTTCCTCGGGTGTTTTGACCTCTTTGGTGTACCATTGATGAAGATAGGGCTTTAGGATCGCTTTAAAATCGTCTTGGAGTTTGGCAAACACATGGTCGGAGATTCCAGGGTGTCGTTCGAAGAGATTACCAAGGGCTGCAAACACCGCACCGTATATCTCGTTCTGCCAGAAGGGATATCCCTTAGCATAGAGAGCGAATGTCAGTTTTTTTTGTGCGATCGAATCGGCGAATCTCATGAGCCTCGTTTTTCCGGATCCTTCGTCTCCAAGAATCACAGGAAAGACTTTGGAATCGCCTTCCTCAGAAAGGTGGCTCTCCAAAAATTCGATCAGATCGTCCCGGCCCACGATATAAGGAGCCTGCAAGATCGAGTTGAGCTTGGATGGAGTGATGAGTTTTCCTTTTTCGGGAGTGGCAACGATCTCCCCTTTTCCCATTTCTTTGGCGACATAGAGAGCCTCATCCGCTTTTTCGAAGAGTGTTTTCCAGGATTTGCCATCCTCAGGGAATAGGGAGATCCCAATACTGCAACCCAGGCTGATTGTTTTATCCTTGTATTGAAGGGGGGATGTTCTGACACGATTCTGAATCTCCAGAGCGAATATTTTTGCGTCTGCCTTTTGCATTTCTGGCATGAGAAGTACGAATTCATCGCCGGCATAACGCATAGCCATCCCTTTGTTTTTCATTTTTTCTTCGATGATTTTTGTGAAGTGGACCAGAGCTTTATCTCCAATAAGATGGCCGTAGTTGTCATTGATGAGCTTAAAATCATCCAGATCGCAGACGAAAAGAGATGCATTTTGTTTGGCATCCCTTGCGGAATCGAGGTATTGAGGAAGGTATTCCCGCATGTATCGCAGGTTATGAAGGCGGGTTAGTTCATCGGTGTAGGCGAGGGCCTCGAGTTTTTCCTTGCTAAGCTCTGTGCTCATGCGTTTTCAGACTCTTCCGCCGCTGGGAGGAGTATATTCAGCGTCTTCTTGCTCTTATCCCTCGCAAGGCTTACTCTTACACCCGAGACTATTCTTACATAGGATATAAACCCTGTCAAGTAAAAAGGAAAAGCAGAAAAATGGGGACAGAAAATTGCAGACGAGCCTCAATAAGTTAATTAATCTAATACAATTAAATCCTTTT
>JASFPP010000339.1:0-3353 GCA_050115915.1 Candidatus Aminicenantota bacterium | reverse complement strand
CGCTCGGGGGGATTTGGCCTATGGTGATGTTCTCGACATCCGGGAAATGGTTGAACGGGACGGGTGTATTGTCCTTGTTGATGAATGCCACGTGTTTTCCCAGTGACTTTCCCATGAAATAGAGGGCGAGCCCCGTGCAAATGGAATCTCCATCCGGGCGGAGGTGAGATGTGATGGCAATGCGATCGCTTTCAAAAATTTTTTGACTTATCGAATCAACCGGGTTTTTCATCTTTATTTTGCTTATTTATCAACATGTCGATCTTTTCTTCATATCCAAGGACTGGATCGTATGAAAAAATTAGCATGGGATTATACTTTAAATTTGTTCGAGAGGCAACATGTCTTCGGAAAAAACCCGTCTTATCATTCAAAGCCTCGAGAATCTGATCTTTATGTTCTTGGCCGAAGAGGCTTAGGTACACATGAGCGGTCTTGAGATCTTTTGTGGTCTCTATGCGAGTGATAGTGATGAGGCTGGAGTCAAACATATCTCGAACTGTATCGATAAGGATCTGACTGAGAGTCTCCTTGAGGAGGCTCGATACTTTTTTTTGTCTCCGGCTCTCTTCCATTCAACCATTCTTTCTGTGGAATCGTTATCTTGTGAAAACATATATTTACTCTATTCCGTCGCATTAATCAATAAAGACTGTTGTTTTTAATATCACTTAACAGAAAACCCGATATTAGTCGATTCAAAATGGGAAACATTGAACAATCATGCAGCAAATGGGATTATTCACGAGCTGAGGTCGCTCGAAAGGCGAGAACGTGGCTACGAAGCTGTAGTGAGCTACTGCGAGCCGACCCAACCTATCCCAGGCTACAACGAAGGCTTTGTAGTGAGATCGGTTTGCCCGAAGGGGAATAAAAGCTGACAATAAGATACTGTATGTTTTTTAGATTTAAATTTTTTTTAAGAATATGTGTCAACTTCTTTTTTGAATAATCCAATCAGAAGTAGTGGATTTCGGTTTTGAGGATCTCGCCCTCGATACTATCTTCGGCTTCGCTTAAAATCTTTTGAAAGATGGTCTCGATCATCGTTTTGTGATTGTTCAGCGTGACTATTCCGATCTTAGATCGTTGCCATTTATCATGATATTCGAGTTCGGTAAATGCCACATTATATTTTTTTTTAATACGATCCCTCAGACTGAGAATTGTCTTTCGCTTTTCTTTGAGGGAATGAGAGTAGGGGAGATATATCTCCATCGAGAGAAAGCCTATAACCATCTTTCTTTGGTCGCTTATTCAGGCATTACTTTTTCGATGATGAAGGCCTCGATCACGTCGCCCTCTTGAATGTCCTTGAACTTTTCGATCCCGATGCCGCATTCATAATCTTTCATCACTTCTGTTACGTTATTCTTCAGGTGTTTGAGGGAAGATATCTTTCCTTTGTGGATGACTTCGTTTTCCCTTAGGATTCTTACCTCAGCATTACGGATTATTTTTCCCTCGGTGACTAGGCATCCTGCGATGGCTCCGATACGCGGTATGTGAAAGATCCGGCGGACCTCAGCCCTTCCCAGATAAGTTTCCTTGGAAATGGGCTCGAGAAGTCCAGTCATGGCCTTCTTTATGTCATCTGTCAGTTGATAGATGACATTGTAGCTGCGGATCTCGACTTTCTCCTTTCTCGCCATATCCAGAATGGCTTGTTGGGGTTTGACATTATATCCGAGGATGATGGCGTTCGAGGCAGAGGCAAGCAGGATATCCGATTCAGAGATGGTTCCGGTGGCCGCATGGTATATCTTGACTTTTACTTTATCCGTGCTGAGATTGGGCAGGGTGTCCTTCAGGACTTCGACGGAACCTTGAACGTCACCCTTTATGATGAGAGGAAGCTCCTTGACATCCCCTTCCTCGATCTGTTTGAAGAGCTGGTCCAGAGTGAGGTGTTCTGGCCGAGTGGACTCTTCTTTTTTGACCTGGGAGAGCCGATACTGAGCGATCCTTTTGGCCATTTCCGGGTCTTTGACGACCTGAAAATAGTCTCCGGCCTCCGGGACCTCTGAAAATCCCAACACTTCGACCGGCATGGAGAGCTCCGCTTTTTTGATCGATTTTCCGTTTTCATCAAAAAGAGCCCTCGCTTTACCGTAACACATCCCGGAAACGAATGCCTCCCCTTGATTCAGTGTGCCCTGCAGGATGATGACTGTAGCGACAGGCCCCTTTTGTGCGTCAAGCCGTGCTTCCAGTATGACTCCCTGCGCGGGGACTGTCGGATTTCCCTTGATTTCCGTAACTTCGTGCAGGAGAAGGATCATCTCTAGGAGCTCGTTCAAATTCGTTTTTTCGGTAGCAGAGATGTCGACACTCACAACATCCCCTCCCCATTCCTCTATCAAAAGCCCTTCCTGTGACAGTTGCTGTTTTGTTCTGTCGAGGTCGGCTTCGGGTTTATCGATTTTATTGATCGCGACGAGAATCGGTACATCTGCGGCCTTTGCGTGGTTGATGGCTTCTTTCGTCTGGGGCATCACTCCGTCGTCTGCGGCGACAACGAGGATGACGATGTCTGTAACTTTTGCTCCCCTCGATCTGAGTTGAGTAAAGGCTTCATGGCCGGGAGTGTCCACGAATGTGATTTTTTTGCCATTGTGAAGGAGCTGGTAAGCCCCTATGTGTTGTGTGATGCCCCCCGCCTCCTTTTGGACCAGGTGGGACTCCCTGAAGGCATCGAGAAGCGTTGTTTTCCCATGATCGACATGCCCCATGATCGTAACCACTGGGGGCCTCTCCACTAAGTCTTCAGGTTTGCTTGCCACTTGTCTTTGTATCTCTTCTTCCAGAGAGATCAGATCTATCTCCACCTTGGCGATTTGAGTGACAGCTGCGATCAGGGTGACAGTCAAGGGATCGGAGACGCCCACATCGAATCTCTTTTTTTTGAGTGCGGCAATGAGGTCTTTGGCCCGAATTCCTATAGTCTCGCTGACCTCCTTGATGTTCATTCCTTCTCTGATCTGAATCTTTTGCGGTTCTTTTGTGGAGGTCTCTTTTGAAGTTTTAGAGGTCTTCTTTTTCGTTTCTGTGTTCATCGTTTGTGTATCTCCATGCGTGCGATCATGTTTTTTGTTGGTTTTTAATTTCTATTTTCCATCCCACAAGTCTCGAGGCAAGCCGGACGTTGATTCCTTTTTTACCGATAGCAAGGGAAAGATTGTCCTTCGAGACAACAGCCTGTAAGATCTTCTCCTGTTTGTTCAGAATGAAGACTTTCTCTACTTTTGCGGGGCTCAGTGCAGATTTTGCATAGGTCATAGGATTATCCGACCATTCGATGATATCAATTTTTTCCCCAGATAATTCATCACTGATCACCAGGATCCTGTTGC
>JASFPP010000338.1:0-3357 GCA_050115915.1 Candidatus Aminicenantota bacterium | reverse complement strand
TACCGAAATTCAAGGGCATGGAGTGGAAGTCTTTGACCACCCCGACGATCGTGCCAGCGGAATCATCGCCCAGAGAGAATGGTTTCCCGACCGGATCCTCCAATCCCATAACCTCCACAGCTCTTTCATTGAGTATGTAATTGGATTCGTCCGCAGGGAACTCTCTTGAAAACCTTCGTCCTTGAACAATCTCCAGATCCAGAAGATCCAGGGTGTCGTAATCGACAGGGATAGCACCAAAGGCCACACTCTCGCCCGGCTCCATCCCTTCCCATCGAAGCCCCCTCACGATGGCCGACATCTCCCCCGGAAGCTGAAAGGTCCGTGCGACTGCAGTCACATCGGGATTCTGGAGCAATTCGTTCCTGAAGGCCTCATAATTCTTCTCGAGGCCACCGGCCATCCTCATATAGAGCACATTATCCTTATCGAAGCCCAGATCTCTCGCCCGGATGTATCGCAGCTGCTGCTCGATGACGCCCATACCGATGAGCAGCATGATCGACAGCGATACTTGAACGACCACCAGTGTCTTCCGGAAGGATGCTTTCTTCCCAGAGCGGCCAACACCTTCTCGCATGGCCCGCACCGGCTTGAAGGAAGACAGCACAAACGCTGGGTAAATGCCTGATGCCAAACCCGTGAAGCCGGTGATAAGAAGGAGCCCCACGATCAAGCCCAGCTCCAAATCAACCAATACAAGGGTCTTGCCCGTGAGGTCGTGAAAAACGCCCTCGAGCATCTGGATAAAGAAAAGAGCCACCCCGAGCGCGATCAGAGTAAAAAGCACCGATTCTGCGAAGAACTGCCACGCGATCTGCACTCGCCGTGCGCCAACAACCTTCCTCAATCCTACCTCTTTGGCCCGTTTCTCAGAGCGCGCTGTGGAGAGGTTGATGTAATTGATACAGGCGATTATCAGTATGAAGGCTGCGATTATAGAGAAACCGCGGACAAATTTCATTCCCTCTTCACTCCCATCCGCGGAATATAAGTGGATATTTCCAAGAGGCTGCAGGGCCAAAGAAATTTTTTCTTCGGGGAGCCGCTCCTGGATTAGCCCAGACAATTTTTTCTCCACCTCCGTTGCGGCAGAGCCATCCTGAAGAAGAACAAAGGTCACAGCAAAATGCGTTCCCCAATCCTCCAGCACTTCCGGACCGTTTATTCTCGACGTTGGAACGAAAAGATCGAAGTAAAAGTCAGAGTTCGATGGGATGTCCTCGATCACTCCCTTGATGATAAAGTCTTTATCCTGGTCAAAGGTCAGGGTTCTCCCGATAGGGTCTTCTGTACCGAAATACTTGGCGGCGATGCTTTCTGTGACGACGACCGAATCCGGTTCCGCCAACGCCGTTGTCGGATCACCCTTGGCGAAAGGAAAGGTGAAAATTCTGAAAAACGATGGATCACCCGCATAGACACGACGTTCATAAAAAACATTGTCCTCTTTGCCCTTCTCGCCCTTAAAACTGATGAGGGCTCTGATCCGGTGGAATCTGGTCGCGTCGATGACCTCGGCAAAGCTATCCTGGATTGCCCTAGCCAGAGGAAAGGGCGTCGACGAGTTATACTCTGTTTCGCTGCCGATCTGATACGTCTTGTTGACCCTGAAGATGCGATCGGCCTTCTCATGAAAGCGGTTGTACCCAATCTCGTCGTGAACCCAGAAAAAGATCAAAAACGAGCACGTCATTCCAAGAGCAAGACCGATGGTGTTGATGAACGAATAGGCCTTCTGCTTCCTCATTTTGCGGAGGGCGATCTTCAGATGGTTCCAGGCAAACGATGGAAGGAGCCGCGCCGGATGCCAGGCGGGACGGTCGATACTCAGACGCCGGACTTTTCCATACTCAGCTTCGAGGGCATCGGCTGATGCCGGATCTTCGACAGCCTTCCGAAAGGCCGTCTCCTCATCAAGGCCCTCCCTCACGGATCTGGCAATCTCGTCTCTCACATGGGACTCGAGTTCGGCCACATCGGCCTCCTCTATATTCTCGCTCCGGAAGAGCGTTTTCTTCCACTCACGAATAGCCTTTTCCAAATCGAACATATTCATTTCTCCTTTACGAACGAATGCGCCTTCAATCCAAGGATGGAAGGGGCTTCCACAATTTGGCGAGAGCCTCTGTCACCGATCGCCACTGCCGGCGCTCGAAATCGAGCTCCCTTCTCCCCTTTTCTGTAATCTTATAATAGCGGCGGAGCCTCCCCCCATCCGACATCTTCCACCGCGAAACGAGAAATCCTTCCTTCTCCATGCGGTGGAGGACCGGGTAGAGCATCTTGTCAGACCATTCGAGGCTTCCCCCCGAAATATCTTTGACTTTCTGAATGATTTGATAGCCATAGTCCTCGCCTCCCATCAGGATCGAAAGGATGATGGGTTTGGAAGACGCGGCCACGAGCGCTTTTTCTATCATCGTTTACTCCATATCACAGGATATCCTACACCACAGGGTATGCAAGGAACATGCCATTTCCACCTGAAATCAGTTAGCCCTGTTTTTCACTAAAAGAGGATTTCTTGGAGAGGAGGCCTCTGTCCGGTTTTAAACAATGCCTGTTCGCAAACGAACAAAACTTGAATGCTTTGCACAAAACCGGACATTTTCATTTTGCTAAGAACCGGAAATATTCGCTTTGCGTTGACAGAACCTTCCGGTTGATGTTAGCTAGTCTCAGTCAATCTCATTGACTCTAAATTTTGAAATTGATATTCTTTTGTTAATTTATCTAAAGAGAGGGAACGACGCTGGGAACAGTGGCTTACATGTCTCCAGAACAGGCTCGCGGCGAGGAAGTCGACCACCAGGCTAAAATTTCGCTGCGCAAGGGAAGAAGCGCTACCAGAACTCGAGCAGCTCGTTGGTGAAAATTGGCGGGATTTCATCGAACCTTACAGACTCGCAGAAAAGGTCGAGAAATACATTTATCCAGTTATTCTCCGATTTGAGGTTTCAATCTGAGATGAAAGGAGTGCTGCTATGGAGCTAACGGGTCTTCACCTGCTTTTAACGTATCAGTGTAATCTTGAGTGCGACCACTGCTTTGCCTGGGGGAGTCCATGGCAAGAGGGCACAATGACCTTACGGGATGTTCGGCAAATTCTGCAACAGGCTGAAGAGCTGGGCACAGTCAAATGGATCTACTTCGAGGGAGGGGAGCCATTTCTTTACTACGCTGTCTTGCTTAAAGCCATCCAAGAAGCGGCTTCCATGGGATTTCAGGTTGGAATCGTTTCGAATGGATACTGGGCGACTGATGTAGAAGATGCTCTCGAATGGCTGCGGCCTTTTACCGGTTTGATCCAAGATCTCTCAATCAGCAGCGATCTATTTCACTGGAGCGAGAAAC
>JASFPP010000337.1:0-3390 GCA_050115915.1 Candidatus Aminicenantota bacterium | reverse complement strand
CGTTATCAATGGCAAACCCCTGTCTCCGGATTTCTTGCAGCTGATCAAGAAGTACACTTGGGACTGTAATGGTGTTCGGGGTTAACCGTCTCATCTTTTCTTTGAGAAACTGTTCCTTCATTTCAGGGGGGGAAAAAGCCAGGATGGCCTTGGCACCGGCTGCTGCGTGGACGGGACGCCTCTCCCCCACGGTGCCCTTGATGCGTATCGGTCCGGGCCCCTCGGCAATGTATGCTATGACGGCACTCCTCCCTGAGACCACTTCCAGAACCACAGTCTCTTTGAGTGCGTCACGGAGCGCATCGATGTATGGCTTTGCCAGGAGCACCATATCACTGTTGATGGACTGGTTGACGGCCAATCCCAGATTGATAGCCGATTCGCCCAGTCTGAATTTTTTGCTCCGAGCGTCCTGCTGAAGAAGGCCATAATTGGCCAGGGTGTGGAGGATTCTGGAGACCGTTGCTTTGTGAAAGCCCAGCTTCTGGGCAATCTCGACCGTCCCCATTTCCTGATTGTAGGGTGTGAAAGACAGTAGGATTTCTAAGGCCTTTTCTGTAGAATTGGCCTTTTTTGACGGCTGTCTCATATTATGAAACCTTAGTCTTGTATTATAATAATCCTTTCTATATTCAGTTTCACAAGTCCTGTCAATATCATTCTATCATCTCATTTCTCGGATCACTTTTCTGTTGACATACAAGGCCTTTTGGAAAAGATATTTCAAATTAGCGATTCTGACGCTGACTTTCGCAAGCAGGTGTGAAGTGTTCTATTATCCCGCAAATCATTTTCTATGATGGAGGCAAGGACATGAACTGGGAAGTGAAGTATTATCCGGAGTACTGGGTTGGAAAAAAGCTGGCCTATCCCCATGTGCCAAAAGAATCACCCAAATTTGCCAGGAGTATGGTGGTTGGCAATCTCATTTTTGTTTCTGGCTGTACGGGCCAGGATACCATAGACGGTAAACCCACGGCGGACACATTTGAAGACCAGATGAAAATGGCGCTTCATAAAGTCAAGATGGCCATGGAAGAGGCGGGAAGCTCCATGGAAAATATCGTCAAAACCGTTATGCTGATCAAAAATCGCGATGATTATCCAAAGATGCGTAAGACAGAGGTGGAATATTACATGGAACATGCACCCAATCTTGTGGAAGACCCGCCGGCCAGCACCTTCATCGTTCCGGCCTCCCTGGCAAGGCCTGAATTCCTCATAGAGGTTGATGTGATCGGGGTTATTGACAGGGATGAACCAAAATGGAACGTGAAACATTATGCAGAATACTGGGGTGGCAAGAAGTTGGCTTACCCTCATGTACCCAAAGAACACCCCAAGTTCGCCCGAACGCAGGTTGTGGGTGACCTGGTTATGGTCTCAGGCTGTGAAGCGCTGGACCATGATACTTTGAAGGTGGAAACGGATGACTTCAAAGAACAGACGAGAATTTGCCTAGAAAAGATGAAAGCGGGTATGGAAGAAACCGGCGGTTCCATGAACAATCTGGTCAAGACCTATGTTCTGCTCAAAGATATAAAGGATTACCCTCTGTATCGTGAGGTGGAGCAGGCGTTTTTCAGACAACATGCCCCGGATTTAGCGAAGAACCCACCCGCCTCCACCGTCATTAATGTCGCCAGTTTAGCACTTCCTGAGTTTCTCGTAGAGGTGGAGGCCTTTGGCGTTATTGATAAAGAGAAACCCGATTGGGCAACCAAATACTACCCTGGTAGCGAAGAAGCCTCCAGCAGTGCTTCAGCAGGCCACTTGCTCTTCCTGTCTGGCTGTGACGGGTCTGATCCTAAAACCGGTAAAATAGAATCCTACCTCATTGAAGAGCAGATCAATATAGCCCTTGATAAGGTCAGGGCCGCCATGCAAGGGGCCGGAAGTTCAATGGAGAAGATGGTTAAGACCTTCATGCTCCTTAGGCATCTGGAGGATTATCCCAGGATGCGCAAGACAGAGGTGGAATACTACGAGAAGCATGCGCCACACCTGGTGGATAACCCGCCCGTCAGCACTTTTATGCAACTAACCAGCATGACAAACCCGGAGGCCCTGTTTGAGATGGACGTCACCGCCGTTCTCTAGGCTGAAAGGAAAGGTCATCATGATGCCAATAAGTGGTTGCCGTACGACAAAGATCTACTGCCGGCCGGATTGTCCCGCAGGAAGGCGGACTAAGCCGGAGAATAAAATATATTTCCGCTCTAGAGAAGAAGCCAGAGCAAACGGTTACAGGGCATGCAAGATATGTAAACCTGAGGAGGGATACCATATGCCAGAGATTTTCTTCTTGACCCACTATCGTAGTCCCCTCGGAACCTACGTCCTTGGTAGCTCCAAAAAGGGTGTCGTCTGTGTAAAAACTGAGGAGCGATCACCAACCTATCTTGGTCGCTGGGAGCGGGAAGGAATTGAGCTAAAAGAGGCCGCAGAACACAATGATAGACTCATAAGCCAACTTGATGCCTACTTCGCGGGGAAACGCCGTGACTTCACGGTACCGCTAGATTTACGAGGCACCGCATTTCAACGCCAGGTGTGGGATCTCTTGTGCGGCATCCCTTGGGGAGAGACGCGCTCCTACGGTCAAATAGCGAAAGCCCTGGATCGGCCGAAGGCGGCCAGGGCTGTGGGTCGTGCCGTTGGAACGAATCCTGTTTCCATCGTGGTCCCTTGCCATCGGGTGATCGGATCAGACGGGGGGCTCACAGGCTATGGCGGTGGACTGGATAGAAAAGTAGCTCTCCTGAAACTTGAAGGAAGATAAGGCCCCATTTTTTACTGGAGGTGATTATGGGAGACATATTTCCGAAATTTAAGGCTGCTGCGGTTCAGGCCGCACCCGTCTTTTTGGACCGAGAAGCCAGCATTGACAAAGCCTGTTCATTAATAGAGACGGCAGGAGAAAATGGAGCCGACTTAATCGTGCTGCCAGAGGTGTTCGTCCCAGGTGGGCCTTACTGGGCCTGGCATATGACCCTGGGAGAAGGGATGAAATTTTCCGCGGAACTCTTTCACAATTCAGTGGACGTCCCAGGGGAGGGTACGGCCAGGATTGGCGAAATGGCAAAGAAATATGGCAGCCACGTGGTCATTGGTGTCAATGAGCGAGTCAACAAGAGCATCTACAATACCCTCCTCTTCTTTGACAGGGAGGGGACCCTTTTTGGAAAACACCGCAAATTAAAGCCCACAGGATCTGAGAAACTGGTTTGGGGAGAGGGGGACGGCAGTACCCACAAGGTCTACGAAACAGACATTGGGCGAATGGGCGGCCTGATTTGTGGAGAGCACACCATGGCCCTGCCCGGGTACACCCTGGCGGCCATGGGAGAGCAGGTGCATATTGCCTCATGGGTGGGCTTTGCCGTTGCG
>JASFPP010000336.1:0-3393 GCA_050115915.1 Candidatus Aminicenantota bacterium | reverse complement strand
CGTCGAAGTCATTCTTTTCAGAGAGGGCCCTTCGGCGACCATTATTGATATAGATACTCCCGCTTCCCCCAAAAAACTTTGCGGCATTGCCTGTGATATCGGTACGACCACGGTAGTACTCCAGGTAATCGACCTTGAGACCGGAAAAATTCTGGGATCAGCCTCCAGTTACAATCAACAGATCAGATGCGGAGAGGATATCATTGCGCGGATCAATTATGCGCAAAAACCCAAACATCTCGCGGAACTCCACGAAGCCATTATTTCCACGATCAACAATCTCTTGGAAAGGGCCATAAAGTCCAGCGGAGGAGCTGTGTTGGATATCTATTTAGCCTCCTTAACCGGCAACACAACCATGATTCACCTCCTGCTGGGTCTGGATCCTCGATACATCCGTGAAGAGCCTTATGTGCCGACACTAAACCGCGTGCCCATTTTTCGGGCACGGGACCTCTGCCTCAATACAAACGCAGAAGCGAGAGTCCATTGCGCGCCCTCTGTGGGGAGTTACGTCGGTGGAGATATTCTGGCGGGGTTGTTGTGCACCCCAATAGTCTCACAGATTGAAAAAATATCTGTATTCGTTGATATCGGAACAAACGGTGAATTGGTTTTGGGCAACAAAGAATGGCTGATGAGCTGTGCCTGTTCGGCAGGACCGGCGTTTGAAGGAGGCGGCACTCGCTGTGGAATGCCGGCCACAACAGGGGCAATCGACAAGCTGAAGATCGCAGAGGACGGAACGGTCGAGTACAGAGTGATAGGGGGAGACAAACCAAAAGGCGTCTGCGGCTCCGGCCTTATCGACCTTCTCGCCGAACTGTTCGTCCATGGGTTCGTGGACCGCCATGGTAAGCTCAACACAGATAAGGTCGGTGAACGGCTCGTGAATAACGCGGGAGGCAATGGATTTCTCGTGGAAACGGGCGCCCACACCTTCTGGGGTAAAGATCTTTTTATCACCGAGAATGATATCGCCAATCTCATCCGTACCAAGGGCGCTGTTTTTTCTGCCTGTGCCTTGTTGCTTAAAAACGCGGGATTGTCATTCGATCAGATCGAATCTTTTTTTATCGCAGGCGGTTTCGGCCAGAATCTGGATATTGAAAACGCTGTCCGCATTGGCCTGTTGCCAGACCTTGAACGAACCAAATTCCACTATCTGGGGAACACATCTCTTCTGGGAGCACATCTCATCCTTCTCTCCGAAAAAAATAGGGAACGGGTGAACGAACTCGAAAAAATGATGACCTATCTGGAATTGAACACAGAGCCAGGATATTTCAACGAATACACAGGAGCTCTGTTCCTGCCCCATACAAAAAAAGAGCTTTTTCCATCGGTCGAGCGGTTGCTCAGTCGTTGACCGGTGTGTAAATAAAAATTTGAATACAAATCAATTGGAGGAAAAAATGGCACATTCCATCCTCGAGATCCTCAAAAAGAGAAAAGTTCTTCTCGACGGAGGATTCGGAACCGAACTTATTAAAAGAGGTTTTCCTCAGGGGGCTTGTCCTGAGTCCTGGAATGAAGAAAAACCGGATATCGTGCAAGAAATCCACAAAAGTTACTACGATGCCGGAGCGGACGCTGTCCTGACAAACAGTTTTGGAGGAACAACCATAAAGCTCAGTTCTCATGACTTAGGAGATAAATGTTTTGAACTCAACCGTCAAGCCGCATTCATTGCGAACGAGGTGAAGCCGGAGGGATGTTATCTTGGGGGGAGTATGGGACCGACAGGGAAATTCCTCAAACCGCACGGAGAATACTCCGAGGAAGAATTCGAAAAGGCCTATACGGAGCAGGCTCGGGGGCTGACGGAGGGAGGTGTAGACTTTCTGCTCATAGAGACACAGTATGACCTCAATGAAGCCCTGTGCGCGTTGAGAGGGGCTCGGAAAGCTTCGGATTTGCCGGTCTTCCTGACAATGACCTTCAACCATCATCCGAAAGGCTTTTTCACTCTGATGGGAAACAGTGTCGACCAATTTCTGGAGACGATGGAGCGAGAAGGCGTTCCTGTCGTGGGATCGAACTGCACTCTGAACAGCGAAGAGATGGCCGAGATGGTAAAGATCATGCGGGAAAAAACATCCCTGCCGCTGATTGCTCAAGCCAACGCGGGAAAACCATCCCTTTCGGAAGAAGGCGAAGTCGCCTATTCTCAGGGCATGGAGGATTATTTGCTGTTCATTCCGCAGATCGCAAAGAACGGCGCAAATATCATCGGGGGATGTTGCGGAACTGACCCGGATTATATCGCTCGGATGTCAGAGATCGTGAAAAAGTCGTCTTGAATGGGAAGAGAATTTTTTGAAATCCGTGGGGATGCTAGCCAACCAGAATAACGGGAGTGGATTATGCTAGATGACCTCGACACGAAGGAGAATCCGGTTGATGCGACACTGCTTTCTGCGCAGGATGATTTCCCGCTGTGGTCGGCTCCCTTCGGATTGATGCTGCTCGATCACATCCGGCTCAGGCCGAATCTCAAAGCGCTCGACGTCGGTTTCGGCTCGGGTTTCCCCTTATTAGAATTGGCCCAAAGACTTGGGAATTCTTCGACAGTCTATGGAATCGATCCTCACAAAGCGGCTCATGAAAGAACGCAATACAAAATGAACGTGATGAAAATCGCAAATGTCCGGCTCATCGAGGGAGATGCGTCATCCATGTCTTTCCCGGACGACACTTTTGATCTCATCGTGTCCAACTTGGGCGTGAATAATTTTGAGAATCCACACAAAATCTTTAGGGAATGTTTTAGAGTGGCCAAACGCGGTGCTCAGATCGTCCTGACAACAAATCCCAAAGGACACATGGATACCTTTTATCTCGTTTTCGCAGAGACACTGAAAGAGCTCCACAGGGAAGATTTACTTATTGATCTCACTTCACACGTCGAACACAGGTTGACAGCGGAAATGATCTGTCAGCTACTTGAACAAGCTGGCTTTAAAATCACAGGGATCCATCAGGAATCTTTTCGGCTTCGTTTCCTGGATGGGACGACCTTTTTCAGGCATGCTCTAATCAGGGACGGTTTCCTGGTTGACTGGAAACGGCTTATACCTGAGCAAGATCGAAAGGAGATCTTCACAGCATTGGAAAAGAATCTGAACCGGATTTCAAAAAGCAAAGGGATGCTCGAACTGGCGATCCCCATGGCCTGCATCGAAGGAAAAAAATGACTCTTCAGCAGAAAAAAAGGATCGTTACCGAAAGAGACATTTTTTTTGGAATTCAGCTTGACCTCCTTCTGGTCGGAGGACTAAAATCAAGGATTACAAGTATAAGAGAGGAGAGACAATGAGTAATGAAGAATTTTTGAACGCAATCAAAAAAGCAATCGAGGAAGGGAGCAAAGACGAAGCTGTACCATTGGCG
>JASFPP010000335.1:0-3393 GCA_050115915.1 Candidatus Aminicenantota bacterium | reverse complement strand
CAGTGGAACTGGTAATGATCATGACCGTAATTGGCCACATAGAGGACTTCGCTGGCTCCGGTGATGGCGGCCTTGAAGCGCTCGGTTTTGGTGATGATATAGTTTGTAAGGATCCCCCCGTAGGACCAGCCCCCTACGCCCAGGCGCTCGGGATCGGCATATCCCTTGTCTATCGCGAAATCGACACCGGCCATGACGTCCTCGAAATCTTTGTTTCCCCAATTCTGCCAGATCCCGAGAGAGAATTCCTGTCCGTAGCCCGATGATCCCCGGGGATTGACCAAGACCACACAATAGCCGTTTGCGGCAAAAAGCAAGGCCTCGAATCGAAAGCCGAAATCGAACTGACTGACAGGGCCACCGTGGATTCGGAGAAGTGTGGGATACTTGAGTGAGGGATTAAAATCAGGAGGCTTATAGATAAATCCTTCGATTGCTGTACCGTCTTTACTTTTGAATTGAGCGTTATCAACTTCTGCCAGCGCCAGTTCATCCATGAGTTTATCATTCGTGTGGGTGAGCTGCCGGAGTTTGGCCTTATCCAGAATAAAAATTTCACCGGGAAGGTGAGGCTCACTGAGAAGAACAGCCGTAAGGCCATTTTTGCCGAACATGAAAGAACGGACGCTTCGAGGGCCCGAAACCGGGCGGGTGAGGTCCGTCCCTTTGATTCCGATCCGTGCCAGATGCCGTTCGGCGCTGTCTTCCAGCAGGAAATAGATGGATTTTCCGTCGGGCGCAAAACGGGGCGAAGAGACATTCCGGTCGAGGGATCGTGTCAGGATCTGGGGATCTCCGCCCTGTGCAGAAATCACGGCCAGATGATTGGTTGCATACCAAATAATCTCAGGCTCGATCGCAGTGACATATGTGAGGTGTTTTCCATCAGGGCTCCAGGCAGGAGATCGGTCTGAGCCGGGATTGTGGGTCACCTGGAGGAGGGTCTGGCCTTTGTCTGTGTTGTCAGAGGCGACGATCCAGATGTCTGTGTTATGGTTGCCATCGGGATTATCCGTGCGGTTGCTGACAAAGGCGATCAATTTCCCGTCGGGACTCCATGCCGGTTGAGAATCGTCGGTGTTTCCCGATGTGATCTGGATCGGTTTTTTCTCGCCCAGAGTCAGAACATAGAGATGTGTGTAGCGAGTTTCAAGGTATCCCGTGCGGTCGCGTTTGAACTGAAGCCTCTCAATAACCCAGGGCTTCGGTTTTTTCTCTGTCTCTTTTTTGTCCTTTTCCTTGTCCAGGTCCTCGGGTTTTGGGTCGCGCAGAATCAGAAGCAGTTTTTTGCCATCGGGCGACCATTTAAAGCTGCTTACTCCCTGGGGGATTTCAGTCAGTTGCTGGGCCTCTCCCCCTCTACGATCCAGGGCCCACACTTGCGTCTTTCCGCCATTTCTGGCTGCCAAGAAGGAGAGATATTTGCCGTCCGGACTCCAGGAAGGGCGGCTGGCTGAATACCCTTTGCCGGTCATGGGGAGAGGCTCCCCTCCGCCTGCGGGAACCATCCAAATCCGGGTTTCCGATTTATCTTTATCCAGGTCTGTGGAGGTCACCGTGTAGGCCACCCATTTGCCATCCGGACTGATCTCTGGGTTTCCCACACGCTTGATTTTAAAGAGATCATCAATGGCGACAGGGCGTTTAGAAGGTTGGTCTTGGGCAAATAAAGCATTTCCAAAAAATACGAAGATAAAGAATAATAAAAGATTAAATACACAGAAGTTCGTGATCGCTTTTTTGGGTTTCATGTTCAATCCTCCGAGTCTAAAAAATGTATCATCTTTACTGAATTTTTTCTAGCTTTAGTATATTATTAGGGTCGGGCCGCAACAAGCTATTAATAATAAAAGAATTATCTCCGTTTTTGACCCATTATTAGGTCTTAGAAGGCTGATTTTGACCCCAAAAAGCTTAGTGTAAGGAATTTAGGAGGAAAAATGAGATACGTTAAATCACCATCTTTACTATTTACTTTTACTGTGACTATCGGAATTCCTATCCTATTATCAATAGGATTTGGACAAGAAGTCGCTGATGTGAAGAGTCGGTTGCTGAATCAGGGCCCGAAGGAAGAGGCCATCGGCGACAAGGTAATGGTGAGTACGCAGCTCCCGCAAGCCACGGAGTGTGCGCTCAAGGTCTTTCGGGATGGGGGCAATGCTTTTGATGCATTCATTACAACCGTCCTTCTTCAGCAGGTCATTGAGCCACACATGCTCGGACATTTTGGTGTGATGACAGGGTTGATCTATGAAGCAAAAACGGGAAAATACTGGCATTTTGATGGGACCGGGGAACGACCGTTGGGAACACGCGGCGAAAAAGGCGATCCAAAGAAGGTTTCAATAGGAGGGACTGTCAAAGCGCTAGAGAGTATCTGGAAGCGGCACGGGACGAAGCCGTGGGCGTATTATTTTGAGCCGGCAATTAAGGCAGCGGAGGAAGGTGTGTTGGTTACATCTTACATGTATGGAATCTTGTATGCGGCATGGGAAAACACTGAAAGGACATGGCCGGGAGGGGTGAAAGATTTCATAAAAAATAAGGCGGCTCGTGAGTTTTACATGCCGGACGGATATTTGGTGCCTGTGGGGAAGCGCTGGAAAATGCCAGCGGTAGCAGAGCATTTGAGGAGAGTGGCCAAGGAGGGGGCAGATTATCTTTTTACTGGGGAATGGGGCCAGAAATTCGTCGAGGCAAGCAATAAACATGGGGGGAGAGTAAGCGCTGAAGATATGGCAGAGTATGAAATCCGGTGGGCGGAACCCTATCATTTCAATTATAAGGGACACGATATCTATGGAGAGGTGATGCCTTCGTATGGAGGGATCGTTGTAGGGTATAACCTCAATATTCTGGAGAACTTCGATCTCAAGGGGATGGGTCATTATTCCGAATCAGCAGATGCGTTAGAAATTTTGGCAAGAACTTTTGGGAGGGTGACGGCAGAGACGGGGTGGTTGGGCGATCCGGTGAATTATCTTATGCCGATGGAGTTGTTGTTTTCGAAGGAATATGGAAGGATGGGGGCCGAGTATATCAGGCAGACACGCCTCCGGTCGGGGATTGATCTGTCGCCAAAAAGTGAAAAAGAGGAGGAGGATGGTGATGATAGTGATGGTTATGGGGATGGATCGAGATCATTGGCCTCAAGTTTGGGAGAACAAAGCGTTGACAGCAATCACAACTCCCTTGTAGATGCAGAGGGAAATTGGATTTCGAGTTTGCATACAGGTCATGGAGGGACACCAGGAGTGTTTATAAATGGAATCGAGGCGACTGGAAGCAGGGCGTCAGGGGATGCCTATGGGCCGGGGAGGAGGATACGGCTCCCGATAACAGCGACGATCGTGGCGAAAGATGGGAAGCCGTGGATGGCGTTGGGGACGC
>JASFPP010000334.1:0-3414 GCA_050115915.1 Candidatus Aminicenantota bacterium | reverse complement strand
TCGTTAATATTGTTGTTTTTGATGACAGAGGCAGAGAAGCCGGCTGGATCCTCGTCGACACTATGGATGACCTCGCAGACTTCTATGTCAAGAAATTACATCTTTTTGATAAGTTCTGGTTTTACATGGATGTGAAAGAGACCGTGGAGTGGAGAACTCGGCGGAGAAGCCGCGAGCTGTTCCATGCGGATGTGCTCTTCGCTGGTCTTTACTGACAAGACGTCCTAGTTTTAGGCATAATATCATACACTCAGAGGGCCTTCGTAAGAGGGCCCTCTTGCTATCTCTGGTCTTTATTCCCCTTCTCTTTAGACCGCCTCATTTTGGCGATAAGCGCGGATATCGCTGCGGCTGCCAGGAGAGCCGCTCCGATCCATATCACCTTGACTTGATTTTTTTCGAAATGGACGAGTAGATGGATGACAAATCCGGCAAAGAGAAGTGCCGTAAAAACAGCCAGTGCGACAAGAAAGTGTATGGCGAAGATCGACAGACAGCCCTCGTTCTCTTCCTCTTCATCGCGGTCCGCATCTTGAGAGATGTCATCAAAATTCCAGTACTTGGCGCCGCAGGAGGGGCAAGCCCTTTGATTGTCCGGAATCTCGGAGTCACAGTGGGGGCAGATTCGCATGGGGTCTTACCCGGGGAGAATGTTCACAAAGAGTTTCCGGTTCCGCGGACCGTCGAATTCACAGAAAAAGATTCCCTGCCATGTGCCGAGAGACAGGCGGCCATTGTTTATCCATAGGCTGGCTGAACATCCGACAAGCGTTGACTTGACATGACCTGGAGAATTCCCCTCCCCGTGTGTATAGGGCAGGGAATCGGGAACGGTATGGCGAAGTGCCATAAGGATATCGGATTTAACCGAGGGATCGGCGTTTTCGTTGATCGTGACACCCGCGGTTGTGTGGGGGACATAGACCAAACACATCCCATTTTTGACTTGAGAATTTGTGACGATGGTTTGAACAGATGATGTGATGTCGATGAGTTCCTCTTTGGCGTGGGTTTTAACGTCAAGTTGAGTCATTGCTCTCCCCTTCCATTTTCTGGACTCTTCACAAAAAATGTCGATTTCATAAGCTGCTTCCTCCACCCTTGTGAATGGGTGGGTGAATTGACATCGCTTCGTGAATAGTCCAGGCTCGTGAAAAGATGTCGCCTCATTTTATCATAGACGAGGGATGAAAATGAATTTAAAGGGCTCTTCGAAGACATATATTGATCGGAAAATCCAGAAAAAACATCCCTCTTGCCTTGGATTTGGCGGTGTGGAGGGGCGGCTTTTACAAAAAAAAGAACAAATTTATAAAAAATGCAGAAAACACTTGACAAGGGGAGAAGGCATGTTTTAGATTATTAAACGCTGATACTAGATTTAGTACATCTCCTGGAGGCAATACACAACATATGGATGAGTGCCGTTGTGCTTTTTTGTTTTTGGGAGGGCCGACGAGAAACAGTCGTTTGAACTGAAGAGTCAACACGGGCTGGCGCTCACTTTAAACGGAGAAGGAGGCTCTGAATGGTGACATCGATCTCAAGGATCAAAAAACGAGATGGATTAATCACGGATTTTGTGCAGGACAAGATCACACAGGCTGTCTACAAGGCCATGGAATCCAATGGCATGGCCGATGAGCAGTCAGCTCAGAAGATTTCGGATATCGTGACATTTGTGCTGGAGGATAAATTTGGAGGTTATACCATTCCATCGGTCGAACAGATTCAGGACATCGTAGAAATGGTCTTGATGAAGCAAGGCTTCCATGAAATTGCCAAGTCCTACATCCTCTACCGTGAAAGGCATAAGGACATCCGTGAGGCGCGAAAGATCGGCATCAATCTTGAAAGGCTCATCAAAGATTACATCAACGACCTGGATTGGAAGATCAGAGAAAACAGCAATGAAGGCGTTATGAGCTTTTCAGGATTGAATGCCAGAGTTTCGGGTGAGGTTCTTGCCAATTTTGCTCTCAACCAGCTCTATTCAGATAAAATCAAGAAAGCGCATATGGATGGAGCCATTCATATGCATGACCTGTCCTACCCGATCGTGGGGTACTGTGCCGGTTGGTCTCTGGAAAATCTGTTGAGGAAGGGATTCGGGCACGTGCCTAATCAGGTGCATTCCTGGCCTGCCAAACACCTGGAAACGGCGACACTCCACATGGTGAATTTTATCGGCACGATGCAGGGAGAATTTGCCGGAGCCCAAGCGTTTTCCAGTGTCGATACGCTGCTCGCTCCATTTGTCAGAGCGGACAATCTGGATTATTCGAGTGTGAAACAGGACCTGCAAAAACTCATCTTTGGCCTGAATGTCCCCTCGCGGTGGGGATGGCAAACACCCTTTTCAAACTTGACGTTCGACCTCACGGTCCCGGATGACATGAAAAACAAACTTGTGGTCGTCGGCGGGCAGGAACTGGATTCGACCTATGGGGAATATCAGGAAGAAATGGACATGATCAACAAGGCTTTCCTGGAGTTGATGATCGCAGGTGACCAGAACGGCCGTGTTTTCACTTTTCCCATCCCCACATATAATCTGTCTAAAGATTTTGACTGGGATTCGCCTGTATCCGACCTTCTGTTCGAAGTGACCGCAAAGTATGGAATCCCCTACTTTCAGAACTATCTGGGAACGAATCTTGATCCGGGGGACATTCGAGCCATGTGTTGCCGTTTGAACCTGGATCAGAGAGAGCTCCTTCACCGTCCGGGAAACATCTGGGGGCCGGGTGATTCGACTGGGTCCATCGGAGTAGTGACCCTCAACATGAACAGGATCGGGTATGAGGCGACAACGAAGGAGGAATTTTTTACCGAGCTGAAGAAAAATATGACCCTGGCTAAAGAGTCGCTTGAAACCAAACGCGAGGTCGTCGACAACATGCTGAGCAAAGGGCTCATGCCCTACACGCTCGTGTATCTCGGGCATTTTGATAACCATTTTTCCACAATCGGTTTATGCGGTATGAACGAAGCGTGTTTGAATTTCCTCGGCAAAGGAGTGGGCACTCCCGAAGGGAAGGAGTTTGCCATCGAGGTCCTGGAATTTATGCGACAGACTATCCAGGAATTTCAAGAAGAGACCGGAAACCTGTACAACCTCGAAGCGACCCCAGCAGAATCCACCTCCTACCGCCTTGCCAGGATGGATAGGCAAAAATACAACAGCATCATCACATCGGGCACGGACAAACATCCATTCCTGACAAACTCCTCTCAGCTGAACGTGGATGCGACGCGGGATGTTTTCGAAGCGATCGACCACCAGAAGGACCTCCAGCCTCTATATACAGGAGGCACGATTTTCCACGCGTTCTTGCCCGAGCCCATCGATCCTGCCACATGCAAGAAACTGGTCCAGAAGATCGCTCAGACAAAGCTGCCGTACTTTAGCAT
>JASFPP010000333.1:0-3415 GCA_050115915.1 Candidatus Aminicenantota bacterium | reverse complement strand
CCTGCACTCACCCCTTATCGTCTGGGCCCCCTTTGCGAGCAATGTCTACCATGACCTTTTCTGGTATCCCACCATAGGCCGCAGATGGATCCGGAAGTTCGCCAAGACAGAGTGGGGAAAACTCTGGTCTACCTACTAGGTGGATCGTTCATCCCAGCTTCTCTCACACATAGCGAAAACCCTTTATGCTTTATTGGCAGCATCTTTAGCCCTGCGGGCGCCGGTATGGCCGACCTCCCTTTCTCACAACAAAGCCCGCGCTGTAGCCCGGGCAGGTCGGGTCAGTGAGCAGCCTTCAAGACAGTTTAGAGGATTCACTGCCCCCGACCTTTGTGAACGGGCGGGGTGGGTTGGAGCTAGGGATGTAATGGCTCGTCTCGTGAATACGCCATCACCCTAAGGATTTCTTCACTTAACCGACGAGTTGGGCGGGATTGTTTTGGCAAGGAGGTGGGCTTTCTCTGAGCCGCCCAGGGGAATATCTTGAAATGCGACATACCCCTCTTTGACCGCCCTTTCACGGATGAGATGCTCGAGATGATTCAGCTTGCCGCTTGAGGGAGAATGATCTATGGGCCATCCGAGAGCATCGGATGTGGAGGAAAAAAGGATGACAAGGTCGGGCTTCTTAAGGATGAGGTGGGTCGCAATTTTACGGGATTCTTCTGCGAGATCCTTTTCTTCGGAGATCATTCTTGCGACCGTCCTGTCCGTAAGCCCGAGGAAATCCAATGACCTCATTTGTGAGTAGTAGGGAACGGCCCCCTGTCTGCGGAGGGCAATCGTGGTATCGGGCGGAAAATTTGCCGCTAGCCATTTCCCTAGCTCGCTCAGTCGAGCACTGTTCATGACGAAATAGGGGTAGTTCTCTTTATGTTCCACGGCCTTGGATGTTTGCCACACGTTAAGACCCGCAAAAACAAGCCAAACAGCGAAGGCCGTAAGCGGCGCAAGGAATCTTTTTTTTTGTTTGAGAAAGCCGATACGGACAACACTCAAGAAGTTCAGATTCAAAAGGATAACGACCGGAAAGACGGGGAAGAAAAATCGGCCGAACGCCATCCAATCGCCCGTGTAAGACATAAAAAAAACTTGAGCCAAACAGAAGAGCAGAGGGTGGATGTTTGCGAAAAGAAATCGCCTGTTGACCAGGAACAAAGCCAGAGGGATGAGCAAAAAAGTCCCTGAGCTCAATCCGCTGGTAAAGTTCACGAAAAAGGCATGGTATCCGGACTCGACGAATGTCCCCAAAGGTTTTGCGTAGAATGTATTCGGGAAAATATCTCCGTAATACAGATAACGCAGAAGGATAAATCCCGCATAAAGAGCCAGAAAGAATAAAGGAATGGCAAGATTCATCTTGTTGGCGCCGGGTCTTTTTTGGAGAAGTCCCCACCCGGTATGAAAAACGATCGTCAAGAACAGGAAAAGAAGGCCTTCAGGCCGCGTGATCGCCGCCCAAAGAAGGACAACATACAGAAGAAGGAGTGTTTTTTGTGAAGGAGAAGCCATGAATTTTTTGTTGAGATAAACAGCGAGGAGCAGGAGAAATGTGTAAAGGACGGTTTCCAAGCCGGACATGGAAAAGTATGCGAGGCTGGATGCTGTGCTTATAAAGAAAGCGCCCCAAAGAGCCCCCCCCTGCCCAACCCCCGATATGCGTGCGGTTTTATAAACGAACACGATGATGAGGAGAGAGAATATGAAGGAAAGAACCTTGGACATCCAGAGAGGGGGCAGCCCCAAACTCTTGAAGAGAGTCAGAAGAACGACCCAGGAAAAGTTGGAGAAACCCTCGACTTTTTCTCCTGGATTAAAGATCAGTCCTTTCCCGTGACTGAGGTTTTCCGCATACCTGTAGGAGATGAAAGCATCATCGCACGTCCAGGACATGAAAACGAGCTGATGACCAAGGGCGATGATTATCGCTAGAAAGATCAGGAGATGAGGATTGGTCAGGCGGCTCCGTTCTGTGTACATTTGGCGTGGTGAGAGCTATCGCACTCCGATATATTTATGCATTTGCACGGCCAAGCGGATGTTCTTTATTCCCGCTTTTTTGGCGTCTGTCAGCAATTTTAATCCCCGCTGCGTGCTCCACTTCGTCCGGGATTGCGGCTGCAAAAGAAGGGGCGTTTGAGCGGGGAATTGCCTTCGTAGGTTTTGGAGGACCTCCAGTGTCAGTTCTCGGCTGACTACGAGTTTCACTTCGTTCGCTTTAGCCCTGAACTCTTTCGCGAATCCATATGTCTCCGGTTTGGGCGAGAGTGTCCACCAAACCGCTCCAAGAGGGCGGTAAATCCTACCGTTCGTCTCGATCTGCACCTTGTAGCGTGAGGTTTTGAGTTGTTCGACGAAGGGCTTGATCGGTTGAATGAGAGGCTCTCCCCCTGTCAGACACACCCAATCGGCCGGGTATTTCGCCCGAGTTCTCTGGACAGCTTCAAGGATTCTCTCCACCGGAAAATCCTCTCCCCCATCCCATGCATACTTCGTATCGCAGAATGCGCATCTGAGATTACATCCCGTCATTCGGACGAATATTGTCGGTTCCCCGCTCCGGAGGCCTTCTCCTTGTATGGACGGGAAGATTTCAGTGATCTTCAGAATATGTGGCTGAGGCATCTGTGGATTCCCAGACTGTGACACTCCTCACTGGAAAGTGCTTTTTCAATTCCTGAAAAAAATGATGGGAGAGATTCTCTGCCGATGGATTGAACTCGAATATATCGTTGAGGAGAGTGTGATCCGGAAGGACTTCATGCAGTTTTTCTTTGAGGACAGTGAAGTCGATTCCGATTCCTGTTCTGTCGAGACTTTTAACTTCAATTTGGACTTCTACAAGAAATGTATGACCGTGCACTTTCTCGCATTTGCCCTTGTACTCTTTGAGAAAGTGTGCGGCCTGGAACTTGTCTCTAACTGTCAGAATCCAGCTCATAGTCGTCCTCCCTTTTTTAGCCTGAGGATTAAGGGGTCTTCGATCCCCACTTGCTCCCATGCCTTCTGCCGCATCCGGCAGGATGCACACATCCCACAGGGGACCTCCCCCCCAGAATAGCAGGATACAGAATAGGAATAATCTGCGCCCAGGGAGAGGCCTTTTTTGATGATCTCCGCTTTGTTCATGTCGAGGAAAGGAGCCTGGATGTGGATACGTTTTTGGCTGAAGGATGCTGCCGATCCCCAGTTGATTGCTTCCTCCATGGCTCTGACAAATTCCCTCCGTGTGTCCGGATATCCGGGGGAGTCCAAAACATGAAATCCGCACACAATTTCTTGAACTCCTTGAACTTCGGCCCAGGCTGTGCCCAGCGCAAGGAAAATTCCGTTCCTGAAGGGAACGTATGTGGAAGGAGGCGCCTTTTTGTCTCGGACGGGGAGATCGGAAGAGGGTAAGGGAGAGGCAGGATCT
>JASFPP010000332.1:0-3450 GCA_050115915.1 Candidatus Aminicenantota bacterium | reverse complement strand
GGTATCGAAAACCAGAGTTATACTGCGCCAGATTGACTGGAAAGGAGGCACATAAAAGTGGAGTATCCATACAGAAGTAAAGTATTAGACGATTTAGGGGTGAGGTCTTGGATCAACGCAAAAAATTGGTCCACCCCTGTTGGAGGGAGCTGGATTGATGACCGCGTTCTCGACGCCATGAACGAGGTGGCCAAGACCTTTGTTGATATGCATGAGCTTTATGCCAAAGCCGACGAAAAAATTGCTGGGTTGTGCAAAGTGAAAGATGCTCACGTCACAGGCGGTGCCGGTGCAGCCATCGAATTGGCGGTAGCAGGATGTATCGCAGGCAGTGATCTTGGAAAGTGGCTGAAACTTCCGCATACTGAAGGTATGCGAAACGAAGTCGTGATGCCCAGAGGACATTACACAGCTTATGCACCTCAGTGGATGATTCCCGGTGCTCATATAGTTGAATATGGACAGGCCGGAATCCTTAAGTCTTTCAAAGGAGAGTTGGAGAGCGCCATAACAGACCGGACCTGTTGCCTCTCTTATACTTTCTCTTATAACAACGTCCCCAGGGGAGTCATTCCGTTCGAAGAAGTCGTAGATGTAGGGAGAAAACATGATCTTCCTGTCGTCGTGGACGCTGCCTCGGAACTTCCTCCTGTCTCGAACCTTCACAAGTTCATCGATAGGGGAGCTGATATTGCGTGTTTCAGTGGCGGGAAGGCCATCGGGGCGCCCAATAATACAGGGATGTTACTGGGAGGAGAAAAAGGAAAGGAAATTATCGCATCCATCCGCAACAACACCTTCCCGCATCATGGTTGGGGACGGGGGCATAAGATAAGTAAAGAACAGATCGTAGGCATTGTCATCGCTCTTGAAATATTTGTCAAAGAGGGGGATCAGCTCTACGAGAAACAGATGAAAACAGCAGAATATCTTTATGATGAACTCAGTGGTATACAGGGTGTAAACGTTGTCATTATCCCAAACGATGAATCCTATCATGAACATCCAATGATGCCCCACGTTCCCCGAGTGTTGCTCGAATGGGATCAGAAGGAACTGGGTGCGACCGCACAGGATCTGGATAGAGCCATGGCTGAGGATGATCCGCCAATCTTTCTAAGAGATGTCCACTATTATGACTACTACACGAATAAAGAATGGCGGTTGATTGACACTTTTTCTCTCCGTTCACCGGAAGAAAAAATCATTGTGGAAAGAATGAAAAAATTCTTCATGAAAGAGGGCATCTCATGAAAAAACATCTTTGTCGGTTTGCAATAAGCGCTTTGAATGGATTTTTTTGATTGCTGTGCTGCTTGTTGCGCCCCTCCAAGCTCAGAATAAAATTACGAGGACGTACAGTTTCTATAGAGGGGAGTTGAAACCTGGGCCAAAATGGGCTGGTATCGCCACCGTCTCTAATCCCGCAGACTTCGCCGCAGCGTTAAAAGCCGCCAAATCTTTTTCCAAGAAACGGCGAACTCCGTGGCGCACAGTGTTATAGGTCGCCTTGTGCTCCTCAAGCAATTCCTTTTGAGCCTTGGTAGGACGGGCATCTCCGCGCAGCGCGTGTCCCGCCAAATTGTACAGCTTGTCGTCAAGCTTTGTCGCCTTAGCGTGGTATTCCATGCGATAAACCGCGGTGTAGGCCGTAAGCACGTCTTCTAAACGATAAAGCTTGTCATTCAGGTCTTCGACTCTGTTTATCAGATCCGAAGACGCTGCGGCTCGATCTAAAATGCCCGCCCGGATATCGCGGATCGCCAGAACGGTTCGATTGATATGCGTGATCGTATCACGCACGGCCGAGACAAAGTCGAATTGTTCTTGAAGATCTTGGCTAGAGGCCAAGGAGTTCGGATCTTTCACAAGCGAAAAAGACTGGGTGAAGCTTGCGCCGTCGGCCACTAATTCAACTTGGTAATTGCCGGGCAATGCGTACGGGCCGATATTGCGGCTCGCCCGGGTTGGATGGCCTTCCAATTCCTCTGCACCTGGATACCGTTGATTGGTCCAGATAAAGCGATTCAACCCCCCTTTGTTCGGTACATCTTTGAATGTACGGATGAGTTTGCCATCCGCCTCCTTGAAGCGCAATTCGATACTCTGAGCCGGCTTTTCGAGATTGTAATTGACGAATACACCATAGGGTGCAGGAGATGCCAACGCCGGGACATTGCGAAGCGGACGATAGCGGTAAGCGTCCCTCGGCTTGAACAGATACGTCCTGTCCGGTGCATCGGCCATTTGTTGGAACACCGAAATGTCATCGAGGATCCAAAATCCGCGGCCATGCGTGGCGATGGCGATGTCACCGCCCTTGATTTGCATGTCGTAAACCGGAACATGCGGCAGGTTGCTTTGGAGGCGTGACCAGTTCGCCCCGTCATCTATCGAGTAATAGATGCCTGTCTCGGTGCCGGCGAATAGAACGCCGCGTTTTTCCGGATCTGCACGAACGACCCGAACAAACTCGTCTTCTTCGATACCATGGGTTATTTTAGTCCATGTCTTGCCATAGTCATTAGTCCTATAAATGAATGGTCTGAAGTCATCGACCTTGAAGCGCGTTGCCGCAACATAGGCGCCTCCCTCATCGAAAGGTGATGCATCTATGCGGGAGATAACCGTACGCTCCGGGAGGTCTGAGGGCGTAACGTTTTCCCAAGAGCCGCCGTCATTCCTTGTGATATTGACGAGCCCGTCATCAGAGCCTGTCCAGATAAGACCTGCCTTTAGCGGAGACTCTGCGATCGTATAAATGGTGGCGTTCCAGTTGTCGCCGTTGCTGTCGCGGGTCAGCGGTCCCCAATAAGGAGCGTTATCCGATGTGTCGCGGCCGTAAAGAGGCGTCTTCTCCATTGTCTCCGGTTCGGCCGCGGTGAGATCAGGGCTGATGACCTCCCAACTGTCACCCTCATCCGTTGATTTGTGGACATATTGCGAGCCGGTGTAAAGCGTTCCGCTGTGTTGCGAATAGATCACAGGGAAGGTCCAGAAGAAACGGTATTTCTGATCCGCTGTCCCCCAACCATAATAGAGTTCTTCGCTCGGCGATATAAACTGATCGTAACCGGTCCGGCGATCATGTTTGTACATCCAGTGGTGATCGCTGACATAAAGCACGTCCGGATTATCCGGGTTGAGCGCAGTATACCCGGCCTCCGAACGCGCCGTTTCATATTCATAAGCAAGGCGGTTGCGAGATCCGAGAGGCCGGCTCGATACCGCAATCGATCCCCAATCCTGCTGGGAGCCATATAGCCAATAGGGGAACCGATTGTCAGTGGTCAACGTGTAGATTTGAGCTGTAGGCTGATTGTGATTGCCGCTCCAGGTCTTTCCTCGGTTCAAGCTGATCAATGCACCATGGTCCTGGCCATCGACGATTCGATCGCTGTCATTGGGATCGATCCAAAAATCATGGTGATCGCTAAAGACCCAATTGAT
>JASFPP010000331.1:0-3477 GCA_050115915.1 Candidatus Aminicenantota bacterium | reverse complement strand
CCCCTATGGAAAACCATTGACCACATCAGCCAGGATGAGCAGACAATTGTTATCGTTCCCTCCATATCCATCGATGTCCCCATCCCAGGTCCACTACTCCAGGCTTATGAAGAAAGATTTCTATTCCTTCTTTTGCTATTGAGACAACCGAGAGCTCAAATCGTCTACGTGACATCACAAGCAATTCCATGGGACATCGTCGATTATTACCTGCATCTGCTTCCAGGAGTAATATTCAGCCATGCAAAAAAGCGACTTTTTATGCTCTCTCCTTTAGATGGTTCCTCACGCCCCCTGAGTTTAAAAATTCTAGAGCGACCTCATTTCATCCAGGAAATCTGTTCTCACATTATAAATCCCGATCGCGCCCATCTCGTGCCCTTTATGACTACAAAGTTAGAGCGCGATTTGTCCCTCAAGCTTGGAATCCCCATGTATGGATCCGACCCGAAATTTTTTCATCTGGGAACGAAGAGTGGGTGTCGGAAGCTTTTTGCCAAAGAAGGAGTCGAACATCCTGCCGGAATTGAAGATGTTAGAACCCCTCAGGACGTCATTGACGCGATTCTTTCAATTCGCACGCAAAAACCAGAAGTCCAAAAGCTGATCGTTAAACACGATGAAGGTGTTGGAGGAATGGGGAATGCCTCAATCGACCTGAGCGGACTGCCAAAGCCTGGTACGAATGAAGAACGCCGCGCAATCGAAGGTCTGCTCACCAATTTTAAATTTGAAGTTCCGGATATTACATACAACCAGTATATGGAAGATCTGAGTAGACATGGAGGAGTTGTGGAGGAATGGATCCAGGGCGAGGAGTATCGGAGCCCAAGTGCACAATTACGAATCACTCCCCTCGGTCAGGTCGAGCTTCTCTCAACTCACGATCAGGTGCTAGGTGGTCCCACCGGCCAAAGTTTTATCGGCGCCCGTTTTCCGGCCGACAAGGCTTACGCCGTCGAGATCATGCAACAAGCGGCAAAGGTGGGTAAGGATTTGGCCAAAGAAGGAGTCATTGGCAGATTTGCCATCGATTTTGTATCTGTCAAACAAAGCAATGGAAGCTGGAAATCTTACGCCATCGAACTCAACCTCAGGAAAGGAGGAACCACTCATCCCTTTTTAACTTTACAGTTTCTCACAGACGGAATTTATGATGCAGAGGCCGGTGTGTTCCGGACGGCCCAGGGAAAGGAAAAATACTTCCTCGCCAGTGACCACCTAGAATCACCGCTTTATTGCGCTTTCACTCATGAAAATGTCTTCGACACCGTTGCCCAAGAGGGTTTGCATTTTAATCAATCTCAACAAACAGGAGTGGTCCTTTGTATGATGACTGCCATCGGTGAATTTGGACGTCTCGGAATCACGGCGGTTGGAGACTCTCACGAGGAAGCAGAAGACCTATACCATAGGACCGTCTCAGTTCTTGATAAGGCGGCCAAGCGTGCGCTGAATCCATGAGTTCTTCCATTGTGTTGGAATAGTTATTCAAACGACATTTTATTCACTGGTTCTTTAATCCCGCCAGCCTCTCCCTCGCATCTTCAACCTCAGCGATCCCCGGGTCAGCATCCTTCTAGAGGGTGAGGGATTTCTGGTCACGCTCTATTTATTCTCCTCTTCAATCCACAAATTTTCCATATTCAAGATTAGGTCAGATTGGAGATCGTTGTTGAGCCCGCGAACACGCCGGTGAGCTACAATTGTATAGACAGAGGGGAACAGAAAAGTTATCGGCATGTCCTCCTGCATGAGCGGCATAAGCTTGACGTAAATGCGATCAGACTCATCAGGGTTCCCCGTTTCATTTGCAGCATTGAGTAACTGGGCAACTTGCGGATTTCCGTAACTTATCCAGGAATCTTGCCTAAACCATTTAATAAGACCTCCGATGCCATCCCAATTAGGGAAAGTAAAGAATGCCGCATCATAATTGTTGTTTCTAAGCCTTTCACGTACTAGATTTTGTTCAAGAGTCTGGACTTCCATATGAACCCCTATCCGACGGAACTGCTCCTGGACGTAAACAGCTGCTCTATCCATTCCATTAGCCGGTACGATTGCCACAAACCGAAATTTCATTCCAGACCGTGCTCGAACCTCATCCAAGTCCCTATCAGTCCAGCCAGCTTTATCGAGCAACTGTTTTGCCAATTCAGGATTGTACGGCAGCGGTTTGAGCAGCTCACCACGCCAGAACTGACGCCATGTGAAGATCGTATCAAAAATGGGGATATTCTTGGGAAAGTTGAACAATTGGTGCAGCTCACGCCGGTTGATTGCTAACGTTAGTGCTTGGCGAACCAATGGATTTTTAAAGAACCAACTGCGTTTATTCCAAAATATCACTTCCAAATAAGCGAGATCAGGCCAAATATTGTGATAAACTCTAAAACGAGGATGGTTTGCGATCTTTGGAATATCCGTCCCTTCAATGGCTGCCAGGACATCGACGTTGTCGCTTAGAAGTTCAGTCAATGGGGCACTCCCACCAAATTTCAGAATAAGCCGCTCTATCCGTGGTTTTTCCCTATAATAATCGGGATTTACTACGAGCTCCACCATCGTCTTTGGAATATGGCGCACATAACGGTAAGGACCATTGCCTACAGGCTGTGACCAAAACTCCCAGTTCCAGAATGTGTAAGGATCCAGATCTTCAAGCAGATGTTTGGGATAGTAGACAGCATAAGGATCAAGCACAGCTACTGGTCCCAGGAACTTTCCTTTACGGATTATCTCAAACGTGTGATCGTCGAGAACGGTGATGGATAATTCACGGTATGATCCATAGCCTACATTAGGATGAGCATACAGGTCTACAGTGAACTTAATGTCGTGGGCTGTGACCGGTACACCATCGTGCCACCTAACATCCTTGCGGAGGCGAATTGTCCATGTGCGGTAGTCGGGCGAGTGCTCCCAGCTTTCAGCAAGTCGACTTTCCAGTTCTCCGTTCTTACCATATGTGACCAACGGGAGGAACACTAGAAATTTTGCAGGCATATCATACTCAGGGCCCAGAGCTCTCTCATCTGTCGGATAGAGGATGGTGATTGTAGATTTTACGATCCTTGTTTGATCGGTTTCTCGGCTGCATTGCATGGCTGCAAACATGCTCATGCAAATAAGCACAAGTGTTAAAGCTTTGCATTTTTGACGCCTTCCCACCCAATCATCATGCTCCATTTTCCGCACTCAATCCCTCCTCCTCTCCCTCGCATCATCAACCTCAACTATCCCAGGATCAGCATCCTTCCACAGGTCAAGGAATTTCTCGTAATGCTCAATGGCTTTGGCTTTGCTGCCTTTCTGTTCGTATAGCTTGGCTAGTCTGTAATGGAATTTTGGATGCATAAGTCGTCTATCCTTGCTGTTTGGATCAAAGGTAATCAGCTGCTCATATTTCATGACGGCCTTATCTAGCTCTCCGTTTTGCAGATAGGCACGTGCTAATACATCCCTTAAGAAAGG
>JASFPP010000330.1:0-3492 GCA_050115915.1 Candidatus Aminicenantota bacterium | reverse complement strand
ATCTGTAATTCAACCCAAGGATCTCCCCAGATTCAAAGAGCTAAAAGTGATAGCTTCCATGCAGCCGGTTTTTATCGGAGAATATGGACGCTGGTCTGAGGATCGATTGGGACCAGATAGAGTCAAGGGTGTTCTTATTCTCAGACAACTGCTGGATACCGGAGTCATCATAGCCGGAGGAACAGATAATCCGGCTTCTGATGATGGCAATCCTCTTCTCAACTTCTACACAGCAATAACTAGAAAAAGCCCCTATGGTTTGCCAGAAGAATGGTATGGCAAGGAAAAAATCACCAGGGAAGAGGCTTTGCGAATGCTAACCCATGATGCTGCTTATGCCGCCTTTGAGGAAGATATAAAAGGGAGTATTGAAGCTGGAAAGCTGGCTGATCTCGTCGTGCTCGATAAGGATATAATGAGAATAGATGAGGAGGAGATCTTGAACACTGAAGTTATGATGACAATTCTGGATGGAAAGATTATATACAGCAAATAAGGACCATCAAGACCTTTAACCAGATTATGAACCTTATCTTCTGTTAAAACACTTATCTATACATACTAAAAGACTCATCTATAATCCCCAAGAATGAGATAGGCTCTCTCCTCATCACTCATTTGACTCTTTGCTTTTTGCCATCGATAGCCTATATATCCCATAAGCATCCAAGCTCCCAATAAAATATACTCAAAAGGCCAGTTAAGCTGGGCAGAAGACCCTGGAAATACCATCAAAATGATTATGATTCCCGCAATAAGTACCCCCGAATAAAGAATTATCATCTTTTTGACCCTATAAGGGCGCCTCATACTAGGAGCTGCTTTCCTCAGCTTGACAGAGGAAAGGCAAGTAATAAACCAACCGCTGATGAAGGCAAAAGAAGCCACATTGACAATCGGAAGGAGACTGGACCTGCCGACAAAAGGCCCAATGAGAGTAATCAGCCCAACAAAGAGAATCGCATTTTTCGGTGTGTGATATTTCTCGCTGACATCTCCAAACCATTCCGGCAGGAGGCCTCCCCGCCCAGTGGCAAAGAGCACTCGTGTGGCAGCAATGAAAAACCCGTTAAATGAAGTAATGAGTCCAAAAAAGGCGGCTATTAAAACAAGCTTTGCAGCCCAGACATAACCGAAAGCGACTCGAAAAGCAGTAGCCGTAGGCATTTCAAACTTAATTGTCTCCTGCCATGGCATACAGATGGAAAGGGCCAGGATTACTGCTCCATAAAAGACTGCTGCCACAATTATGGAAACAATGACAGCCTTTCCCAAGTTTTTTGGACTCAGCTTTTTCCCTGATTCCTCAGCTCCCTGGGGAATTGTATCAAAACCTGAATAAAAAAAGGGAACTATACCCAAGATGGCTGTAATAGAACCCAAAATTGCGATGCCCTTTCCATTGCCCGCAAAGAGAGGAAGCATGTTCGAAAAGCTTCCTTTAACCAGCGCTATCAAAGTAAATGCGGCAACGAAAATGAACATAAGACTTGTCGCAAATGTCTGAAACCTGGCTGAATTTTTTACCCCACGGTAATTAAGGACAATTATAAATAAACTAAGAATAATACCGGCCGTTATTGATAAAAGACTAACAGAGTAACCACCTATTGTATACAATGATTGAGATTTTATTTCTGGAAGGATGTATTCTATGAGCCAGCCAATGGCAACAGCTTCAAATGGACATAAGGCAATATAGGCAAATGACAGAAGCCAGCCTGTCAGGAAGGATGGTCCGGCTCCAAAGGCTTTATAGGCAAACGCAACTTCTCCTCCTGCCACAGGCATGGCTGGCGTTAGTTCTGCATAGCAGAGGCCGATAATGATCAACATCAATCCACCCAAGACAAATCCTAAAATAGCTCCGAGTGGACCGGCTCGAATGAGCCAATCTCCGGCAACAACAACCCAACCCACGCCAATTATAGAACCGAGTCCGAGCCCGACATAGTTCTTGAAAGTCATAGCTCTAGCCAAGACTTTTCTTCTTGAGAGATAGGATTTTTCTTTTTTACTCATTCATTCTTCCGTCTTATTTTGAAAAAAGAGAACTGCAGCTTGATCATCAATTCAATTTTCTCAAGATTCTGGGAAAATGTTTCCTCCTTGCATCCACAAAATCAACTCTCTGGGGTTACATTCAATGCTTGCTCGAAGATATCTAGGGCCTCCTCCAAATTACGCTCATTAATGATGAGAGGAGGGATCCAGCGGATAACGTTATCTTCAGTTCCACACGTCAAAAGGATAAGCCCCCTCTTCAGGCAGCGTTTTTGTATGGCTCTAGCTTTTTTCCCATCTGGTTTTTTTTCTCCTGGAATCACTAACTCCGCACCGACCATTAATCCCAACCCTCTAATATCACCTATACAGGGATGGTTTTTCTTCAGTGAATTTAGGCGATTCATCAGCTTCTTTCCAAGGCGAGCCGAGTTTTTTAATAACTCCTCCTCTTGGAGTACCCGAATGGTGGCTCTACTGGCCGCACAGGAAAGGACATTGCCTCCAAAGGTCCCGCCATGGGAACCAGGCATCCAACGATCCATTATTTCTCTCCGGGCCAGGATAGCACTCAATGGCAATCCGGAAGCCAAGCTTTTGCCCAGTATGAGAACATCCGGGATAAGGTCAAAATGCTCGAAGGCAAAGAAACGTCCAGTACGCCCAAACCCGCTCTGTATTTCATCCAGGACAAACAGTATATCGTGTTTGTTACAGATTTTCCTAAGACCTTGTAAAAAATGAGCTGGAGGCACTATGTATCCTCCTTCGCCGAGCACAGGCTCTACCAGAATAGCCGCTGTTTCTTCTGGAGCTGTTTGACTCTTGAGTAGGTAGTTCACTTGCTCTAGAGCCCAATCGCAGCCTTTGTCGAAGCCGTACTTTTCTGGGTTAGCCTCCGCTTTAGGGCAGCGGTAGCAGTAGGCATAAGGAGCAAAAAATGCACCAGGCATCAAAGGCTGGTATCTTACCCTATAAATTGTTTTGGAAGAGGTCAAGGACATGGTGCCCAGCGTACGTCCATGGAAACTTCCTTGAAATACAATGATATTAGTCCGTCCAGTGGCGTGGCGGACGAGCTTTACAGCAGCCTCCACTGCCTCGGCCCCACTGTTCGTGAAGAAAAAGGTATGTAATTCAGAGGGGACGACTTTGCGCAGAGCCTCGATAAGAAGCAGCATTGACTTATGGTAGGCTGTGTTCGCTTGGAGGTGCAGAAGGAGACCTGCCTGTTCGCGGATAGCATTGACTACGTGAGGATGACAATGGCCGGTGTTGGTGACTCCAATTCCACTTGTAAAATCAAGATAGCGACGGCCCGTCTGGTCCCAGACATATGTTCCTTCACCTCGAACCATGACCGTTTCAAGCAGGTGTGGCCATATTTTGGACACATACGGGACATAAGCCTTCAAGTTATTCATAGATCTGCCTCCTTTTCTCGTATAAGCAATCTGAAGGTTTTTCTTCGTAATTGAATCACGCCTG
>JASFPP010000329.1:0-3514 GCA_050115915.1 Candidatus Aminicenantota bacterium | reverse complement strand
GCACCTTCGATAATTCTGTTTACGGTGTCTATGGATTACTGGATTTCAAGCTTGCACCCCATCACACATTAAAAACCAGTGTATCCCTTAAAAAGGATGTCGCCCGTACACAGGACGATGTGGATGAGCCCTGGATCAAATACGACCAGGGAACGTTTTCTCTGGGTATCGAGGATCATTTTTCATTATCCCCAAATTGGAAATTGATCGGAGGCTTGAGCTTTGATCATCTGGATAAATTCGAAGGCGAAAATAAATCAAAAATCAATCCTCTCCTCGGGATCAGGTTCTCACCTGTTGATCCTCTTTCTCTCCATCTGTCTTTTTCTCACAAATCGAAATTCCCCTCGATGCGATCCATGTATTCCTCGACTTCGGGCAATCCGGACCTGCTGAGCGAAACAGGAAACATATGGGAATTCGGTTTTACCTACAGTAAAGATTTCTATCTCACAGGCTCTGCATTCTTAACCAGGTTCAAGGATATGATCGACAGTATGAGACTTTCTGATGGGACACGCCGTTATTTTAATATCGGAGAGGCCTATATAAACGGACTCGAATTACAACTGCAAAAGTCACTGCGCTGGGTGAATGTAACGGTCAATTATACCTACCTGGACCACAAGAATGTCACGGACGACCGGCCTCTCGATGCACTTGCAAACCACAATCTCAACTTTGACTGTGTCCTTTTTCTCGCAAAAAACGTCCGTTTCAGTATTCTCGGCCTGATCTCTTCCTCATCCTCCTGGTATGATTTTAATGCCGCCAAGCTTTTGGACATTCCCGCTTTTACCAGCATCGATATTGTTGCATCTTATCGTTGCGGTATTGTGGAACCCTATATCAAAGCGACCAACATCTTTGATCACTCTTTCTACACAGAGCCCGGTTATCCCTGGCGGGGGCGTTATTTTGAATTCGGAATCAGAGCAGACGTACTCCGCTAATGATGTTATTTGGGAGAAAAATTCGAGTCTAAAGATTTTACAAGCTGTAAAGATCTAGCCGAGTGCGCGGGCCAGAATCCAAATAATACAAACAGTAACCACTGTTCCAGCGTAGGTCCATTTCGGCCTTTTATCAGCGATGACTCCTCCGGTGGTCCCAAACTTGAATCCAAGGGGAACAGCGATCGCTGCGCAAACGGCTGTCAACGAACCGGCTATAAAAATGTGCTCGAGGATTTTGGGTAATCCAGCGCTTGTCCATATATCATAACGGATGATATAGGTGATGACCAGAGCAAACAGTGCATTCCCGGAGTAGGCGCTCAGGAATCCTGTGAGGCCGCTTTTGATCGCGGATGTTTTTTCGCTCTTTATGAGTAAAGATGCGAAAACATCGAACGTCAAACCGACCATAAAAATACCGAGCAGATGGCAATAGAAAGGAGCGGCATTAGCCAGCTTGAAGAGAACCGCGATCAATCCAATGGCTGTGGAGGATCCTGGTCTGTTAACAATCCCTCTTGCCAACGCCAGAATAAACAGCGCGATAACCGTAAGAAGAACTGAATAGTGCGGAACGTTACTCGTAGATAGAACTTCACCCATCACCACTTCATTGATTCCCCAGAGGGAACCGAACAGAATGAACCACAACCAATTCTTAGGATTTCTCATCAATTTTCTCCTTTCTTCAAAAGGGATATGGCAATATGCTTTGGATCCTCTTTTATTCCTTCCAGGGATCCTATCATTCCCATTATAGCATTTGTGAAGATCTTTTGGACAAAATCATTCATCGGAATCGATTCTCCGTCGATGTGCAGGGCGACGGATGATTTTTGTTTGACGACCGAAGCTTGAATCTGGTCCGCAAGCTCTCCGGTCTGATCCGGATGGAAGAGGGGTTTATCCGTGTTGACATCAAAGTCGGCAACGACAGCAAATAGCTCTATCGGTGTGCTCTCGATTTTTTCAGCGACCCCTTTTTTGAGGACTTCGATCTTCCTGCTCCCTTTGTCCCTCCTAAAACCCTCGATCAGAACGATATCAGGCATTTCAAAGTGCTTGAGAGCAATGTTTTCTGGTTGGGGATGGTCCTCGATGGCACTGATAATGGCTAGTCGATCGGGGGACACCATGGCTACAGCTTCAGCGCCTGACTCTGTAAAATTCCAGGAATCCTTTCCAGCCGTGTCCAGTTGGAAACCATGCGCACAGTGTTTGATAACAGCTACGGAATAGCCTCTTTTTTTGAGCTCAGGGACTAGTTGCGCGATCAAGCGTGTTTTTCCCGTGTTCGAATTTCCAACAAAAGCGAATATTTTCATTAGATTTTAAATTTATTTTACTGGATACCGAGAAAAAATTGTATATCACAGCCCCTGTCGCTTGTCAAATTCACTTTTATCCTTTACTGAGAGCCTTTTTGCAGGGCTTTAAGAGATATATGTTTGCGCAGAGGCGTCCGGAAATATAAGCTGTGGCTGCGGCTACAGCGCCAATAGGATTGAATACGGCAATGGCCACAAACAATATGACAAAAATGGCAACGACCTCGATAGAGGTGGCGATCGTGACCGGTGCTGTCTTTGCATTCTTTACGAGGATAGACCTCTGGAAAGAGATCAGTACGGTGAGTCCGGGTAGAAGACTTGCGATCTGTGCGGGGAGCCGTGCAAAACGAGTGAGTTCCAATGAAAGTCCTGAGATTTTGTTGAACCAGATGGAGGAGAGGGGAGTATAGGTGATGAGCGAGAGCGCTAATACCACGGTTATACCGAGAAATAAGGCAAAATTACGCAGCATCGTGAAGTTCCTGTTATTTTCTCCCATGAGTGCGATGCCCACTTCCTGGAAAGACAATCCCATGCTTCTGAACAGGAAGACAAGTGAATTGATTACGGGAAGTACGGCCAGCGATTCGATGGGCATGCGACTCTGGCCCATGAAAAAAGTCACCATGGGATGGACGCCCAATCCCAAGATGGATGTCAATGCCAGGGGATAGTAGAATTTGGTGATGTATCTGTAGGATAAAGGTTTATCCGCCTCTGTTGCTCCTTCGGTCCTAAGTTGTTTCACGGATCGGTGGGCCATGATCCGGCTGGCAATAGCTTCTGCAGACACTGCCAGTGACAGAGAGAGTGTGCCGACTGTTGCCCCGTTGAGAGGGAAGAAAAAATAACAGGTAAGGGCTGTCGCCGACATCGTCATCAAACGGATTATAGTTCCATAAGCGACCCGTCGTGTAAGGTCGCTGCGGATCAGGATGCCCTGATAGAAACGCCTGTAGCCAATGGCTCCCGGCCAGGGAATGAGGATAAGACAAGCTTGATGTGTCAGTTGAGCGACATTTGCAGGAAGTCCGATCAAGCGCTGCATGATGAAATAAAAAATAGGAGGGATAATAAAGACGAGCATGATCAGGGTACATATGGCTATCAGAGTTAAGGAGAAATTTCTCAATTTGACGTAGGAGTCACGATTTTTTACGAGTGCAGTGGAGGCGCTCATGAGCATGATGATGGGCGCTTCGATGAGGACTCCGAAGGAAAAGGCCA
>JASFPP010000328.1:0-3514 GCA_050115915.1 Candidatus Aminicenantota bacterium | reverse complement strand
TCATCCCTTTAAAGGACAAGCGGCGTGTATAACAAAGTTAACCAACAGGTCCTTGACGAATTGGGACGAATCGCAGGGCACGACAACGTGCTTGTCGACAGGGAGGCGATGTTCGATTACAGCCATGATGAATTCTCCCTTCAAGATATCTCCATGTTCCCAGAGGTTGTGATCAAACCCGGTAGCGCTCGAGAGATCGGAGACGTCCTCCGCCTAGCCAACAGCAAGAATATCCCCGTGACACCTCGTGGGGGGGCATCAGGGCTTTGTGGGGGGTGTGTTCCCTCATATGGTGGTATTCTCTTGTCGATGGAAAGGATGGACCGGATATTGGAAGTGGATATCGCAAACCAGATGGCAGTTGTGGAGGCGGGAGTCAGGTTGAATGATTTTTACGTGGCGGTCGAGGAAACCGGGCTGTTTTTCCCTCCTCATCCCGGCGAAGAGAGTGCTATGGTAGGAGGTGTGATCGCCACGAATGCTGGTGGAGCCCGCGCTGTTAAATATGGTGTGATCCGAAACTACATCCGCGGTTTAGAGGTTGTCCTCCCATCGGGAAAGATCATTCGCCCCGGGGGTAAACTGATGAAGTCGAGCACGGGTTACAGCTTGGTGAATCTTTTTATCGGATCGGAGGGGACTCTGGGGATCATCACCGAGGCGATCATTCAGCTGATGCCCACTCCTGAGGTTACGCGGTCGCTTATCATTCCCTACGATGACCTGCAAAAAGCCATCCAGACCGTCCCCTATATGATACGGCGCAAGATCCTGCCTCTAGCTGTGGAGTTCGTACCGAGGGAGGTCATTGACATTACGGCGAAGTTTTTAAAGAAGCCATGGCCGGTCTCTGTGGGGACCGTTTTTCTCTTGATCATCATCGATGCCGCAAGCGAGGACGATCTGGACAAGATGTCGGAGGCGATAGCAGAGATCTGTCTAGAAAAAGAGGCCCTGGATGCTTTTGTCGCAGACAGCCCGAAAAAACAGGAGCAGGTCTTGGAGATCCGCAGCAAGATCTATGAAGCCATAAAAGCTCACACACTGGAAATCCTGGATGTTGTGGTTCCACGGGCGGAGATTGCCAATCATGTCAAGCGCGTGCAAGAAGTTTCTGAAGAACTCGATATCTGGCTTCCAACCTTTGGGCATGCGGCAGATGGTAATGTCCATACCCATATTATGAAAGCTCGGTACATGAACAAAACGATCGTTCCTCTTCCTGAGGAGGAATGGAAGGATAAACTGGCTAAGGTGCGGGAAGAACTCTACAGAGACTGTAAAAAAAGGGAGGGATATATCTCTGGGGAACACGGGATTGGGGTCGTTAAGAAGCCCTATCTGTCCTATGTCCTGAGTGAGGAAGAAATCTCTCTCATGAGAGGGATCAAGGATCACTTCGATCCCAACCATATTCTCAATCCCGGCAAGATCTTCGATTGATCTGGCTTGCTCAGAAGAAATGCTGATACTTGATGAATTCTTTTTTATTCTTGCGATTTCGCTTATTTTGTGTTTTCTTGCTATAATGACAAAGCCTTAAGCATTCCAGAGTTGAGGTCGCTGCGAAGAGGGGAGAATCCCCCGTGGTGATGTGGTGAACGACTTCGAGCCAACCCCACCTCGCGGGGCTAAAACGAAGATTTTAACGTGAGATTTGCTCGTGAAGATGTGAAGGAGGAGAGCCATATGGCCGATCTAAGCACAACATACATGGGATTAGAACTCAGGAATCCTGTGATTGTTTCGAGCAGTGATTTGACCAAAACTGTCTCTGGGATCAAGAAGTGTGAGGATGTGGGTGCGGGCGCAGTTGTTTTGAAATCGATCTTTGAGGAGCAGTTTTTGGTCAATGGCGATATCCCGAAGAGTGAGTACACTGTTCATCCTGAGGCTTTGGATTACATGCGATCTGGCAGTTTACTGGAGTATGCGCCCCTCCACCTGACGCAGATGATCGAAGAGGCCAAACAGAGCGTAAACATCCCCATCATCGCCAGCATCAACTGTCAAACCCCTAAGCTATGGCCACGATTTGCGAGGCAGATACAGGATGCAGGGGCCGATGGGTTGGAGCTCAATGTGTCCTTCCATCCCGTCAGCCTCGCCATCCCCAGCGTCGAATATGAGAATCATCATATAGAGATTTTGAAGGCTGTAAAAAGTGTTGTGTCCATCCCTGTTTCTATCAAGCTCAAGTCCCAGATCACATCGGTGTCTAACTTGGGACAGCAATTGGCTGAGGCGGGGTGTGATGCCATAGTTCTGTTCAACTGGTTTCTCGATCCTGATATCGATGTTGAGACATTGACGACACGATCACATATTGGGAAAGCCAATTTTTTCCACACATTGAGATGGATCGGCCTTTTGTCGGGAAGAGTGGCCTGTGATGTGGCTTCATCAGGGGGAGTACAGACTGCTGCTGATGTGGTGAAACAGATCCTTGCAGGCGCAGCAGGCGTTCAGGTCTGCACTCTATTTTACCAAAAGGGCCTGGATGAAATCCAGAAGCTACTCGAAGGTCTCCAAGATTGGATGGGCCGACACAAATACGAAAGTATCGGTGATTTCCAGGGAAAATTGTCTTTCAGGCATCAGGAATTACAATTCAAGGATATTGGCGAAGCTAGTGCGTATTTCCGTGCGCAATACCTCAAAGCATATTCAATAAAGTAATTCCGAGAATATATATAAGGAGGGGTAACATGGAGAGAATTTCAGAGATTTTTGTGGTTTTGGAAAATCGTCCATCAACTTTAGGCGAATTGTGTAGCCATTTGGCTGAAAACAATATCAACATCGAAGCTATCGGACTTTTTCAGGACACGGCCAAGTTGTTTGTCAAGAATACTAGCAAAGCGATGAAGCTCCTGCAGAAGCTGAATTACGAGACTGAGATCAGGGATGTGCTCAGGGTCGATCTCGAGAACCGGCCCGGTGCGCTGGCTGAGATCGCCACAAAGCTCGGAGATAAAGGGATCAATATCGAATACTGCTACGGAGCGCTCAGTTCGAAAGGGAAGAGCGCGGCTGTTATCCTGGATGTAAAGGACATCAACCGGGCGTTAAAAGTCCTCAAATCTTAAGTTTTTAATCTTAAACTCAAAATCTTAGATCTTTTTCTCACTTTATATGTCGTTTTTTTTTGCTATTAGAGATTCTCTGGTTGTTTAGTAGTATACGTCTCTCTCGATTCATAGAGAAAATGTGTTGCACATTATCCTGGATTTTTATAATATCTGCTATCGTAAATCATTCCGGATACACTTGGATTATTCACGAGCCGATATCGCTCAAAAGGCGAGGCAGTGGCCCCTGAAGCTGTAGTGCACTACCGCCTAACGGGGGCTACAACGAAGGCTTTGAAGGGTGATTGGATCGTCCGTAGGGCAAAAGATGTTGCCAATTAGATATAGAATGGTTATGGAAATTCATTTGGCAACAGCTTTTATGAATAATCCAAAAGGGAGAAGTTCATGAGTGATGAGACAGAGAAAGGCCTTTTAAGGTC
>JASFPP010000327.1:0-3518 GCA_050115915.1 Candidatus Aminicenantota bacterium | reverse complement strand
ATACAGCGATTTAAAAATATTGGAGACCGAAATAAAGAAAGCACAGCCTCTTGACGATGTTCGTTGCGAATATTCGGTGTTAAAGAAGCTTGCTCATACTGTTCGAGAAAATGAGGGCCAGGTCGAAGTCATCCTTTTCAAAGAGGGCCTGTCGTGGACCATTCTTGATGTAGTTCCTCACTCTTCCCACAAAAATCTCCTCGGCATTGCCTGTGATATCGGGACTACCACGGTCGCACTTCAGGTTGTCGACCTACAGAACGGAAAAATTTTGGGATCGGCCTCCAGCTACAATCAGCAGATCAGATGCGGAGAGGATATCATCTCACGGATCAATTATGCCCAAAAACAAGAACGTCTCAAGGAGCTGCATGAAGCAATAGCATCCACGATCAACAATCTCTTGGAAAAGGCCATAAAAGCCAGCGGTGGAGAGGCTACGGATATTTATTTTGCCTCACTAACAGGGAATACAACCATGATTCATCTCCTGCTGGAGCTCGATCCTCGATACATCCGGGAAGAACCTTATGTGCCTACACTGAACCGTGTACCTATTTTACGGGCGCGGGACCTTCATCTCAACATGAACAAAGAAGCGAGAGTCCATTGCGCACCCTCTGTGGGAAGTTATGTCGGTGGAGACATTCTGGCGGGATTGTTGTGCACCCCTATGGTGTCCCAGATGGAAAAAATTTCTGTGTTTGTCGATATCGGCACTAACGGTGAATTGGTTTTGGGCAACAAAGAATGGCTGATGAGCTGTGCCTGTTCGGCAGGACCGGCGTTTGAAGGAGGCGGCACTCGCTGTGGGATGCCGGCCACAACAGGGGCGATCGAAAAGCTAAAAATCCAAGAAGACGGCACAACCGAATACGGAGTCATCGGTGGAGGAAAACCGAAAGGGATATGCGGTTCCGGACTTATAGATCTTCTCTCCGAACTGTTCGTCCATGGGTACGTGGACCGCCACGGAAAGTTCAACGTAGAAAAGGTCGGTGACCGGCTCGTGGACAATGAAAAGAATAAAGGATTTCTCGTAGAAACAGGCACCCACACCTTCTGGGGCAAAGCTCTTTTCATAACCGAGAATGATATCGCTAATCTCATCCGCACCAAGGGAGCTGTTTTTTCTGCCTGTTCGTTATTGCTCAAGCATGCGGGATTGTCTTTCGATCAGATCGAATCTTTTTATATCGCAGGCGGTTTCGGCCAGAACCTGGATGTTGAAAATGCTATCCGTATCGGCCTGTTGCCAGACCTTGAGCGAACCAAATTCCATTATCTGGGGAACACATCTCTGCTGGGAGCTCATCTCATTCTTCTCTCCGAAAAAAACAGGGAAAGGGTGAACGAACTCGAAAAAATGATGACCTATCTGGAATTGAATACAGAGCCGGGATACTTCAACGAATACACGGGAGCATTGTTTCTGCCCCACACAAAAAAAGAGCTTTTTCCATCGGTCGAGCGGTTGCTCAGCCGTTGACCGAAGTGTAAATAGAGACTTGGATACTGATCAATTGGAGGAAAAAAATGGCACATTCCATCCTCGAACTCCTCAAAGAGAGAAAACTTCTTCTCGATGGAGGATTCGGAACTGAACTTATTAAGAGAGGTTTTCCTCAGGGGGCTTGCCCTGAGTCCTGGAATGAGGAAAAACCGGATATCGTGAAAGAGATCCACAAAAGTTATTACGATGCCGGAGCGGACGCCGTCCTGACAAATAGTTTTGGAGGAACGACTATCAAACTCAGCTCTCACGACCTAGGAGATAAATGTTTTGAACTCAACCGTGCAGCCGCACTCATTGCAAACGAAGTAAAGCCGGAAGGACGATACCTTGGAGGGAGTATGGGACCAACAGGAAAATTCCTCAAACCCCATGGAGAATACTCCGAGGAAGAATTCGAAGATGCCTATGCTGAGCAGGCTCGGGGGCTGACGGATGGAGGCGTAGACTTCCTGCTGATCGAGACACAGTATGATCTTAATGAAGCCCTGTGTGCGTTGAGAGGAGCACGTAAAGCTTCGGATTTGCCGGTCTTCCTGACAATGACCTTCAACCATAATCCTAAAGGATTTTTCACTCTGATGGGAAACAGTGTCGGCCAATTTCTGGAGACGATGGAGAGAGAAGGCGTATCCGTCGTGGGATCCAACTGCACTCTGAACAGTGAAGAGATGGCCGAGATGGTAAAGATCATGCGGGAAAAAACATCACTGCCGATCATTGCTCAAGCCAACGCGGGAAAACCTTCTCTGTCCGAAGAGGGTGAGGTCGCCTATTCTCAGGGTATGGAGGATTATCTGCGATTCATCCCTCAGATCATTACAAACGGTGCGGACATCATTGGGGGATGTTGCGGAACTGACCCGGAATACATCGCTCGGATGTCAGAGATCGTGAAATCGTCGTCAGCTAATTATGCTTGATTACCTCGACACGAAAGTAGATGCGGATTCCGGTGCTTTGCTTTCTGCGCAGGATGATCTCCCGCTGTGGTCAGCTCCGTTCGGATTGGTGCTTCTCAATCACATCCGGCTCAGGCCGAAGATCAAAGCGTTGGATATCGGTTTTGGCTCGGGTTTCCCATTATTAGAACTGGCCCAAAGACTGGGAAATTCTTCGACCATCTATGGAATTGATCTTCACAAAGCTGCTCATGAAAGAACTCAACACAAGATGAACGTGTTGAAAATAGAGAATGTACGGCTCATCGAAGGAGATGCATCATCGCTATCTTTCTCGGATGATACTTTTGATCTCATCGTTTCCAACCTGGGAGTGAATAATTTTGATAATTTACGAAAAGTCCTTATGGAATGCTTTAGAGTCGCCAAACGTGGTGCCCAGATCATCTTGACAACAAATCCCAAGGGACACATGGAGACCTTCTATCTCATCTTTGAAAAGACACTGAAAGAGCTTCACAGGGAAAATTTAATGGCTGATCTCACCAAACACATCGAACACAGATTGACAGCTGAAACGATCTGTCAGCATCTCGAACAGTCTGGTTTTCAAATCACAGGGATATATCAGGAGTCTTTCCGGCTTCGTTTCTTGGATGGGACGACTTTTTTCAGGCATGCTCTTATCAGGGATGGTTTTCTGGATGACTGGAAACGGCTTGTTCCTAAGCAAGATCAAAGGGAAGTCTTCAAAGCATTGGAAGAGAATCTGAACCGGGTTTCAAAAAGCGCAGGGGCGCTCAAACTGACGATCCCCATTGCCTGTATTGAAGCAGAAAAATGATTCTTCAAAAGCAAACAGGGATCGTCGTTGAAAGAGGACTTTTTCTTGGGACTCATCTTGACCTCCTTCGGAAAGGAGGACAAAAATCAAGGATTACTTTGAGAGGAGAGAAGAGACAATGAATAATGAAGATTTTTTGAATAAGGTCAAAAAGGCGATCATCGAAGGGAATAAAGATGATGCAGAACAACTGGCACAACGTGCCATCGAAGAAAAGATGAACCTCAACGAGGTCATCGAAAAGGGATACATATCAGGA
>JASFPP010000326.1:0-3521 GCA_050115915.1 Candidatus Aminicenantota bacterium | reverse complement strand
CAGTTTTTGATGCCCTGGGAAAGCCTGAAGACGTGGCTTATTTGGTGACCTTTCTCTGTACCGAAAAGGCTAGACACATCACCGGTGAAGTGATCAAAGTGGACGGAGGGCAATACATCTAGCCTGCATTATTCATAAAAAATGTCGATATAAGGAGAAAATTGTATGAGTAAAGTTGGAATCATCGGAGTGGGACAGAGCCGGTTTGTCAGAGGTTACCCCGGTTCGATCAGAGAGTTGGCCTTTGAGGGATTTAGCGAGGCCATGCAGGATGCGCAAATCACTGTTGCGGATATCGATGCGTCCATCGTCTGTTCCGCCCCGGAGTATGACAAACAGCGCTCGCCCTCGGGCGTTTTTGCCGAATATCTCGGGCTCATCCCCCAGCCCACTTTTTATCTGGAGAGTTTATGCTCTTCGACAAGCATGGGATTGCGGATGGCCTATTCTCTGGTCAAGTCGGGCCTTCATGATGTTGTGGCTATCGTCGGATTTCAGAAGATGTCCGAGATCTCTTCGGCGGAATCCCAGGAACGGATGGGAAGGGGGGCGGATATCCAGTGGGAGAGCCCGTTCGGGACAATGATGCCCGCCTATTACGCGATGTTTGCCCAGGCTCACATGGATAAATACGGGACGACGCTCGAAGACTTGGCTCTTGTTCGCGTGAAATCCGCGACGTATGGTCAGGTGAACGACAAAGCGTTGTTCCGCAAACCCGTGGCCGCGGAAATGTTCACAGATCCGGAACATTTTATGTCCGGGCCGGTCTCCAGCCCGCTCCGTGTGGGCGATTGTTGTGCCAACGCGGATGGGAGTTCCTGCCTGATCGTGGCGAGCGAAGAGAAAGCCAAGGCTCTTAGCCAAAAAACCGTATGGATCCTTGGGTTGGGAGCCGCTTCAGCCAGTGTCAATATGAGCGGAAGAGACCTCTTTACAGGGTTGTCTGTAGCTCAGCTGGCCTCTCAACAGGCTTATACTATGGCAGGCGTCACACCCAAAGATATCGATGTGGCAGAAGTGCATGATTGTTTTACGGTGTCGGAAATTTTAGCATATGAAGACTTGGGTTTTGCAGAGCCCGGCGAAGGCAAGGATTTGATAAGAAGCAAAGAAACGTACAAAGAGGGCAGCATCCCTGTCAACGTGGATGGCGGCCTCCTTTCCAAAGGCCATCCCATCGGTGCCACCGGAGGGTCGCAGATCCGGACGATCGTCCTCGAGCTCAGGGGGGAAGCGGGGGAGATGCAGGTCAAGGACCCCGCCATCGGCCTGGTCCACAACATCGGTGGTGTGGGCCTTTACGGTGTTGTGACAATCCTGGGGAGGTAAATGATGAGTGAGAAAAAGAAAAAAGAAATCGACGACCGTTTCAAGAAGTTCGGGACCGTAAGCTATACTTCTGTCACTAAAGTCAATGATTTTATCACGCACCTGGAAGGGGGGAAGGTGATGGGTACGCGCTGTTTGGATTGCGGCACGATGTTTTTCCCTCCCAGGGCGCAATGCTATAAGTGTTTAACCAGCAACATGGAATGGTTCGAAGTTATTGGGGAGGGTAAACTCATCACGTTCAGTAAACTGAAATACGCCCCCATCGGCTTCGAAGACGATCTGCCTTATTATATTGCCGTTCTCGATTACGGAGATTATAAAGTCTTCGGCAGGATTGCCGGGGATTTCCCGGAAGAAGAGCTCCAGGAGGGGATGGCCATGAAAACCGTGGCGAATACACTCCCCAACGGACAGCTTAACTACATTTTCGAAAAAGCCTGAATTTTCGAAAAGGCCTGATTTTGACTCATAAAAAAACGGGTTGGATATCCGTCTAAAAAAGCGGACATCCAACCCGCGCTTGAAATCTAATGACTTAAGTCTCTTGCAAATCTCGTTCCGAAAACAGAGAACGATCTCTAACAGCCAATAACGATCAGCTGTTGAGGATAGCCTCCACTTCTTCTTTATCAACGTCTGTCACATAGGGAATTCCGCTGATGTTTTCGGCATCCCTTGTTAATGAGGCAATGTCGTCACGCTGGATGTATTCCAAGGTAAACTTTCTGTTTCCAGCCATGAGCTGCCGCAGACCTTGGTTCAATCGTTTGAAATACGAGTGCACACCGAGTGCGCCTGTGGGGATATCTTCGAATTTGTCTCCGTATTCGTTTTTCAGTTCTGTAGCCGTAACAAAAATCTCTTCGATCTTGTTGCCAAAACGCTCCACATACACAGGAATTTGATCCTCTTTGATTCTCTTGCCGATGGTTTTTCCGACCATTGCTGCGGCAAGAGGTGAACGGGCCATCCCGACCGCTTTGAAATACGGTGCGCCGAGCGCGAGAGTTTTATAGATTTGGTCTTCGAAGGTTATTCCACCGGCGGCACACACATCAGGGATGAACTCGCCTTTTTCGTCGAGCTTTTTGAGATACTCATACAGAAGCGACCATAATTCCACGCTCGGGATCCCCCATTCGTTCATCATCCGCCAGGGGCTCATTCCCGTTCCTCCGCCAGCGCCATCGACCGTGAGCAGATCGAGCTTGGCCTTAGAGGCATACTTGACCGCACGGGCTAGGTCCACAGGCCTGTAGGCGCCTGTTTTCAAAAAGACATACTTGGCACCGGCTTTTCTGAGCTCTTCCACTCTGGCCATGAATGTTTCTTCCTCGACCATACCCAGCCTGGAGTGTCTTTCGAACTCTTTAAAGCTTCCATGTTCGAAGGCCCTGATCACATTGGGATCTTCCGGATTGGGGAGCACGATATAACCACGTTTATAGAGTTCCTGTGCTTTTTTGAGGTTCTTGATCTTGACCTCGCCCCCGATGTCCTTTGCGCCCTGTCCCCACTTCAATTCGACGGTTTCGACTCCGAGCTTTTCGATAACATATTCCTGTACGCCAAGCCGGGTGTCTTCCACATTCGCCTGGACGGCTACGGTCCCGTATCCGTCATTCCATTTCTGGAAAAGCCCGACACGTTTTTCCATATCCGGTGAACGGACGATCCGGCCATTCTTGATCTCGGATTCATCATCCATTGCACAGACATTTTCACCGACAGTGAGGATGGCTCCCGAGATGGCGACACCGATCGCGAGGCCCTCCCAATTCTGTTTGGCTACGTTTGTAGATCCCATCCCGGGAACGATAAAGGGAACCTTCAGTTTGATGCTTTTATCGACACCGATCGTCGTTTCCACGTTCACCTTTTCGAAAGTGGCCACATCGGAGTCTGCAGCAACACCGTGTGCGCCTACTGCCGTTCCCAGGATCGTAAAGTCGGAAAGATCTACGGGGTATTCCTTTTCAGATGCAGCGGTTATAATTCCGAAAGGCTGAGGATAGAGAACCTCAGGACCTCGATAAGCCGATTTTCCGATCTCGCACATCCCGATACAGCCGTCAACGCAGGTGACACACATTCCGCTGAAAGGGCTGACTGAACCCTCTGTTCTGTTCTTAGTCAGAGTAGCGGCACTTCTGTTGAGTTTTGTATAAGACATTAGACTAACCTCC
>JASFPP010000325.1:0-3563 GCA_050115915.1 Candidatus Aminicenantota bacterium | reverse complement strand
AAGTGGATCGTATCCTCCTGGAAATTACCAGGTAAAAATAGAAAAGGCCGGATACCAGACAAGGGAATTTACTGTCGATCTTAGAACAAATTTTGACCGGACATACAATTTGGAGAAGATCGAATCTCTCCAGATCGTGATCAAGGTTCATCCCTGGGCCGATGTTTTTATCGATGGGAAATTCGCCGGTCAGATCCCTCCTGTGAAGAGGATTCCGATCGCGGTGGGCAAGCACACTCTCAAGTTCAAAAGGAACGGCCAGTTTATCGATAAAGAGATCGTGATGAAGAGAGGGCAGAATCTGGAAGTGTTCATGAATTTGATCACCGGCGAATTTAAGACGAAAGTGCTAGAGCCCGATAAATAGGGGTCAGGCACCTATCTTCAGGGGTGGAGAAAAAGTGGACCTGGCGCCTAATTTTTGTCCGTCCCCCAATTCTTGCTTTTTCTGCTTCATCATTGAGAAAATCTTTTTCCTCGTTCGTCAAATAGTGGGAAAGATCGTTGAATGGAAGCTGCAAATGAGAGAATTACGAAAGCCTAAGACTCTCAATAAAACCTAAAAATTTTCCTAAAGTATACAATAATATACAAATAGTTCATCTAATTGTAAATTAGTAATTGACATTTAGTTAATAATTTTTTGAAAAAAAATGGTGCCAGGTCCCAATTTTTGTTACCCCTAGGAGTAGGTGCCTGACCCCAATTTATTCCCCCATTTTTAAATATTGAGGTTGAGGGCCATGAGTTTCATTTCGGTCATTTCTTCGATGGCGTATTTGAGGCCTTCGCGGCCGAATCCGCTCTCTTTAATGCCACCGTAGGGCATGTGATCAATCCGGAAAGTGGGGATATCGTTGACGATGACGCCGCCCACATCGAGGGCTTCGTAAGCTTGGAAGGCTTTGTTTATGTCGGAGGTGAAAACACCGGCCTGGAGACCGTATATGGAATTGTTGACGCCTTGGAGAGCTTCTTCGAAGTCCTCGTATGGATAGACGACAACGATCGGTGCGAAGGCCTCCAACCAGGATATGCGAAGCTCCGGCCTCACTTTCTCCAGAATCGTCGGCTCGACCATCGCCCCGTCCCGTCCACCGCCGCACACAATTCGCGCCCCATTTGCGACGGCCTCGTTCATCCATTCCTCGATCTGTTCGGCGGCGCCCATGTTGATCATCGGCCCCACATCTGTCTTCTCATCCAGGGGATCGCCCATCTTCAGTTTTTTCGTCGCCTCCACAAAATCGGCCATAAATTTGTCATAGATCTTTGCATGGAGGAATATCCTCTGGATAGAGATACAAACCTGCCCCGAATAGGCATAGGCCCCGAGGAGAACTCTCGGCAGTGCAAACTCCAGATTGGCATCCGGTTCGATGACAACCGCTGCATTGCCCCCGAGCTCGAGGGTCACTCGCTTCTTGTTCGCCCTCCGCTTGAGCTCCCATCCGATCTCCGGACTCCCTGTGAACGTGATCTTCTTGACCCTATCATCCTCCACCAGCACATCGGCCGCCTTATATCCGCACGGCACGGCATTAAATCCACCGGCCGGATATCCCGAATCCTTGATGATGTCCGCCAGGATCATCGATGTCACAGACACTTGTGATGCCGGCCTCAGGACAATCGTATTCCCCGTGGCCATAGCCGGGGCCACTTTATGCGCTACAAGATTCAGGGGGAAGTTGAACGGTGTGATCCCCGCAATCACCCCAATAGGGAAGCGCCTGATTAATCCCCATCTTTTAACCGTCTGTGGGCTCAGATCTAACGGAATGATCTCCCCATCGATCCTCTTGGCCTCCTCGGCCGCGATCTTGAACGTGTTGACAGCCCGTGCTGCCTCCACCCTTGCAGACTTGATCGCTTTACCTGCCGATTTGGCGATCGACACAGCCAGCTCTTCGCCCCTGTTCTCGATCTCCCGCGAGATGAATTCCAATGCATCAGCCCTTGCGTGGCTCGGCATCTTCTTCGTTACCTCAAATGCCTCATGCGCCGCCCCGACTGCCTCTTCCACCTGGGCCTTTCCCGCAAAATGGACCTTGGCCACGCCGCTCGCATCATAGGGCGACTTGATCTCCCGCACGTCCTCACCATCCTTCCAATTCCCGCCAATCATCAGTTTATATTCGTCCATCTTTCCTCCATATCAATCATATCCTAAATGATTCCACTCTATTTATGAAGTTGAAAATTGAGCTCTGATTAATTTTATGCTAACATTTTCTTGATTTGGCACAATCTTTATATTGAGGGAATAAACTCATGGACAAATTATCATATAGAATAATATTAAGACCAGAACCCGATGGAGGCTATACAGTAATTGTCCCGACTCTGCCTGGATGCATCACTTATGGAAAGGATTTAGAGCAAGCGAAAGAAATGGCAATGGATGCGATAACAGTCTACCTCGAAAGCATGAAAAAACATGGAGAGCCAATCATTGATGATTCGGAAACGCTAGAAGGAACTCTGAGTATCCAACTTGCCTAAATTACCTGCTCTCACCCCAAGAAAAGTCATTAAAATTCTGGAAAAGCATGGGTTTGAACTTGATCATTTTTCAGGAAGCCACATGGTTTTCTACAATGCGGAGAAAAGGAAGAGGGTTGTTGTCCCTCATCATAGAAGGGATATTCCTAGAGGGACACTTTTATCGATATTAAAACAGGCGGGGATAGAAAGAGAAGAATTGTCTTAAAAATAGGTGCCAGGTCCACTTTTTTTCTACCCCTGGAGGCAGGTGCCTGACCCCAATTTTAGGCAGGTGCCTGACCCCAATTAAAACCGAATCACGAACGCGGAGCCGATGTCCTTCCGCTTGAATTCGATGGCGCCATCGAGCTGCTGCACCAGGTCCGACACCAACTGCATGCCGAACGACTCGGTCTTCGTAATATCGAAATCCTCAGGCAGGCCTTTTCCCGTATCGTCCACCACCAGCTCGAACTTCCGCATCGCTCCCTTCTTCGCCTCCTCCTTCTTCACAGCACGCCTCGCCGTAATCCTTATGTGCCCCTCAGCCCCCTTCTCGAACCCGTGCTTCATCGCATTCGTCACAAGCTCGTTCACGATCAATCCCAGAGGAATCGCTCTATTTATATCCAGATAAACATCCTTAATATCCACGCTCAACCCTACCTTCATCCCTTCCGCACTGTAAACCGACACCAAATGCGTCGACAATCCCCTCACATAATCCGCAATGTCGATCCTCGACAAATCCCCACTCTGGTACAATTTCTCATGGATAAGCGCCATCGATCGTATCCTGTTCTGACTCTCCTGGAACATCTCCTTCGTGCGCTCATCCTCGATCCCCCTCGACTGCAATCTCAACAGACTCAATATGATCTGCATGTTGTTCTTCACCCTGTGGTGGATCTCATAGAGCATCACCTCTTTTTCTTTGAGCGAGTTTTTGATCTTTTCTTCGGCCTGTTTTCTCATTGTAATGTCTCTGTAGATGCCAAAGACAGCCTCCACCTTTCCGTCGATCTCGATAGGCGCCCCCAATATCGACACATGGATCCGCTTCCCATCCTTCCGTT
>JASFPP010000324.1:0-3566 GCA_050115915.1 Candidatus Aminicenantota bacterium | reverse complement strand
CAAAAAAATGTGTTGTCTTGAATAAAAGGATCGAGGCCCTGGAGCTGAGGACAGTCCGCCAGCGATTGATCCAGTATCTTGTGTCAAGTTGCACGAGTGAAACATCCTGTGACATCACATTACCGATGAAAAAAACAGAACTCGCCAAACTTTTGGGCACGATCAGCGAAACGCTCTCCCGCAATCTCAAACAACTCCAGGAAGAAGGACTCATTGCTGTCAAAAGCAATACCATTCATATTGCAGACATATTGCGTCTTAAAGAAGAACTCGGCGAAATCTCTTGATCTGAATTATTCAACCTGTTTTTGACTTAGGTCAAGGACTCTCCCTTCATAATAAGCTACTCTTGGACTGTAATTTCAATTTAAGGAGATGCAAATGGCAAAAAGAAAGATCATTGAGATAGATAGAGAATTATGTGACGGTTGTGGTCTGTGCACAGAGGCCTGTGCTGAGGGCGCTTTAGTGTTGGACGACCAAAACAAAGCTGTCTTGGCCAAGGAGATTTATTGTGACGGTATGGGTGCCTGTTTGGATGTCTGCCCTGTGGGCGCACTCAAGATCATTGAAAGAGAGAGCGACGCGTACGATCCCAAGGCCACATTCGATCATGTTCTGAAGACAAGAGGCAAAGAAGCCGCTGCGCATGTACACGGTATCGGATGTGATCATGACCATCCGGAAACATGCCCTCCATCCGGACAGAGGTCTGATGCCCCACAATTCGGGATGGGAGGATGTCCGGGGAGTATGGCCCGGGAGATCAAGCGGAATGCGGAAGCGGATTCACAAAAATCAGTTTCAGGGAATTCCGAGTTATCCCAATGGCCTATTCAACTGCACCTTGTGTCGCCCTACGCCCCCTATTTTAACAACAGCGATCTCCTCATCGCAGCCGATTGCACAGCTTTTTCATTGGGAAGTTTTCATCAAGACCTATTGAAAGGAAAGAAACTCATTATTGCCTGTCCCAAGCTCGATGATACCTCTCCCTATGTAGAGAAGCTTGCCGAGATCCTCAAGAACAACACGATTTATTCCCTTACGGTAGCGACGATGGTCGTTCCCTGCTGTTCAGGATTGGAACACATTGTGGATAGGGCCGTGGAGCTGTCAGGAACGAATATCCGTGTGAAAAAACTTAAGGTGGGAATAGACGGCCAGGTGGTTCATCCTTCATAAGGTTTCAAAATTTTTAAGCCTTTGATGCTGTTATTGTGCAGCGTCTAAGCGAAATATGTATATGTACAGATTGTTTTTTTCAAGAAACCTCTCGATGCGTTCGAGTGTATAACCAGCTGCATTCATCTGTTTTTCCATCTGCTCCGGAGATGTGGCCCTGATCCACTCTCCAATCGCCAGCATTCCATCGGATTTAAGCGCGGACCTTGCATTCCGCATGAGTTTGATCGGATCTTCAAAATGGTGGTAAGCAGATATGACAAAAATAACATCGAGCTCGCCCTTTGGCAATTTTGGATCCATGACATCCCCGAGGATCGTTTCGACATTTTTCAGCTCCCAACGTGCGCAACGATTCTCCATATGTTTCAATGCTTTTGCGTCGATATCCTCCGCATAGACTTTGCCTTTTGCGCCCACTCTCACCGCTAGCTGAACCACATAACGCCCGTTCCCGGCTCCGATCTCCGCCACTGTCATTCCCGGAACGATTCCGATCGCATCCATAACCTGGTCGGGTGGCTGAAGCCTGTTCAGTCTGGCCTCATTGGGAGTTTCTGGCTCGAGGACACCCTTCTTCTCCTGTCCTATGATGACGGATACTGCAATGATAATAAAAAGTGGGAGGTAGAAAGAAACTGTTCGAATTTGACGACTTTTCATATCTTTCTCTCCATTTTTAAACTGTCTTTTCGAATTTTGTTCAGCAAATTATATGCCAGATGTTCCTAAGGGGAGCATTATTCTCTAATGATAATTGATGCTCACATTTGAACAGAAAGTATCCGGATTCGAACAGTTTTTAAAATGAACACGAATAGAAATGGATTATGTTTGAGCTGAATGGAGTGAAAATCTAGATGTTCCAGTTTTTTTTCAGAACCGAAGCATTATCGACGAGTAAATTCATGTAGACAACTTCCAGGTCTATCATTTCCTTATCGGATTGGCGGAGCCACTCAGCTAGCCAACCGAAGCGTATCGCCAGTATAAACTCCAACAGAAATTCCCAACTTTGATCCGAAAAAACTTTGGCCTCTTGGAGATTTCGGATGAAATCAGTGACCAGATCGCCAATCAGAGCTTGAGGATTTTCGATCCCTATGCAGCCAATGAGATTCGCAGCATCATAGCTTTCAGGTTTGTATCCTGTAAATTCCCAATCGATGACTGCTTTCATACTGTTTTCCGACCAGATGATGTTGAGAGGATGGTAGTCACCATGGGTGAATATAACAGGTAAGCGGTCATGAATCTCCATAAACGAAGTTTTCAGGAAGTGAAAGATCGGCCTCACTTTTTTTGCGAGCCCTGGTTCATGTCTCTTGAGCTTTTCCAACATATCGTACACATATTTCTTGATAGAAAAAGGGTCATTCCTATCAAAATAGGGGACATCCCCCGAAGTTTTGTTTAATTGGATCAGAAAATCGGCCAAAACACGGCCTCTCCACCGATCGAACACATACTCAGGCCTTTGGAGCTCAATACCCTCTACATAAGGCACTAACTGCCAATAGCTGTCCTGGTGATGAATAACATAGGAATCTTCACTTGGAGGAATATAGGTTTGGACTTCTTCGAGGCCCTTCGTCTTCAGAAACTCTAGGGTTTGTATGATCCGTATTTTATGATCGACGACTTGCGGCGATATGTTTTCAACAATATAGAGCCTTTTCTTTTTATCCTCGACAACCACCCGGAAATCACACCGTTCTGGACTGCCCGCAATTTCTATCTCCGGACAAATTCTTTTTAGGTCTATAGCCCAGAATTTAAGGACCTCTTTGAGCAGCGCTGCAGAATACATTGTTCTCCTCTTGTAACACAGGGCAGCAGCCATAGCAAGGATGATTAAATATTATTGACATAAGGAAGGGATAAATCATTTAATGGAGGCAACGTTATTCAAAGAGGCAAGAATGAAAACAAAAAGTATCCTTCTCTGTTTCGTCTTAATTCTCATATGTACCTCTTGTGATGACTCCAATGTCTCGGGAGTGAGTCGAACTGCGGAACAAAATGTCAAACCTATCGAGTTCAGCTCGGATCTTTTGAAGATAGAGGGAAATCTCGAGGATTTTGATGTCACATGGACATCCGAGGAACTGGAAAAAGGCTTGGAAGTTGTCAACCTCCAGCTGAGATCCCCGACAGCCTCGATCCCCCCCCGTTTTTCAGTGAAATGGAGTTTCCCCTCGATTGATATCGCGAGCTTCTGGAATCCCAACATCAGCGTGGATAAGGTGAGCTATTACAGGAACCGGGTGATCTCGAGAGCTTCGAGCTACGCGCCAGTGAGCGCGTTCCTTGACGCCAATGATAGGAACAGGTTCACCTTTGCCTGCTCCGATGCGCTCAATAAAGTTATCCTACGGTCC
>JASFPP010000323.1:0-3586 GCA_050115915.1 Candidatus Aminicenantota bacterium | reverse complement strand
CGACAAGTGCAATAGCCTCATCATACCGCTCTCCACGGTTCATATAGATGCGCGCCAGGTAAAAATAACTCATTGCGAATTCGGGATTGATCTCCATCGTTTTATTCAGGTATTTCTCCTCTTCGAGAGCATCCCCCAGTTTTCTGTACACTCGCGAGAGGTTGAAGCATGCTTTAAAATTGTGGGGGATGTTTTCCAGCTCTTGCTTATACGCCTCAGCCGCTTTGATCAAGTCACCTTTTTCCTCATGGAGGAGTGCCCAGTTGTAATGGAGGTTCCGGAGTGCGGGATTGTGTTCCTCAGCTTTTAGGAGATAGCTCTCTGCCTCATCAAACCGTTCGTCGGTCACATAAACTCCTCCAAGAGCACCGTAGGCTGATGCAGAGGAAGGATTGAGTTTAATACACTCCTTGTAATATTTGATCGCTTCTTCCTTCTCCTCTTTGAGCATTTTAATATTTCCCAAAACATAATACAGCTGTGAATCAGGAGGAATAGAATCTATGATACTCCTCACAAATTTATCGGCCTCCTCGATCTCGCCCATTCCCATGTAGGAGTTGGCCACATTGATGACCGTAAAGGCGTCTTGCCTCTTTTCGAACACTTTAAAAAAGTTCTCCAGGGCATTGTCGAATTCACGCTTTTTAAAATAGAGATTTCCCAGGGTAAAGTAGGCATCTATGACATCCGGATCTTCTTCGATGATCTGGCCGATCAGGGCCACAGCCTCCTCGTACTTTTCTTCGAGCATGAGCTCTTTGGATCGTGAGAGTCGGTTGAAGATCGTGATCTTTTCCTTGGGATTACCCAGGAGTCTTCCTTCAAGCTGGGATTGGTCGGAGAAGGTTCCGATGTATCCCAAGGCGGCGAGTTTCTGGCGTGTCTCCTCATCGATGTGGTGGTAGTCGATATCAAAGGCCCCTTGCGTGGAATTTTCGATGAACTCTTCGGCTGTACGCATGAGTCGGCGCGTTTCCTCGGGTTCTCGAGAGACGAGATTTGTCTGCTCTCTCGGGTCATCGACGAGATCATAGAGCTCGAGTTCCGGGGCGATGATGAGCTTGTAGCGCCCGTCCTGGATGCTTTTTAAATCACTCCATCCATAGTGAAGCCGGGGATAGTAAGTTTCGGCATAGGCGAATCTTTCTCCGTTTTCTTTGCCATCCAAGAAAAGCGGCAAAAGGCTCTGGCCCTGAATCTGGGCGGGAATAGCCTCTTCATCCATCTCAAGAATCGTGGGCATTATGTCTACAAGAGAGACCACATCGGTCCGCCGGATGCCTTGCAGGTCCTCAAAGGGTGTCACAAAGATCAGAGGGACATGAATGCCCGCTTGATAGATGAAGAATCCATGGGTGCTCTCCTGGTGTTCGCCCAAACTCTCTCCATGATCGGAAGCGAAAATGAGGATGGTGTTTTCCGTAAGCTTATTCTGTTCCATATAGCCCCAGAGCTGTCCCAGCAAAGAGTCTGTGTAAGCGATCTCTCCGAGGTAAGGTCGATTAGGGTGTTTCTCCTTGAAGGGGGAGGGAGGTTCGTAGGGTGTATGGGGGTCGTACAGATGCACCCAGGTGAAAAACTTTTCCTTTTTGTGCAGCTCGAGCCATTTCAAGGCCTCTGCAATCACTTCATCTCCTCTACGCTGGACGTTGCCCAGGGAGATGCTTTTATACTTGCTCAAGTCGAACTGGTCGAAGTAAAAATCGAATCCCTGGTCCAAACCCCACTTGGAATCCAGGACATAGGACGCGACAAAGGCGGCAGTCTCGTAGTTTTTTCCCTTGAAGATCTCGGCGAGTGTGAGGAGCTCCTGGGGCACAAGATATCCCCCATTGTCCCGCACACCGTGAAAGAGGGGGTAGGTTCCGGTCATTAGAGAGGTGTGGGAGGGCAGTGTGAGCGGTGTCTGGGCGACACAGTGTTCGAACAGAATACCTTTGGAGGCGAAGAGGTCCATCGTGGGAGTTTCCACATAGGGAAATCCATAACAATGGATCCGGTCTGCACGCAAAGTGTCGACCGTGATCAGGACATAATTGAACTCCTTTCCTTTCTTCAGTCCTCGAAAGGAATGTTTTTTGGGGAAGAAAAAAAGGTAGATCGCGGCGGCAACAACCACTATGCCGAGGCTAACGAGTAAAAGGACTTGTAAAGGAGACGCCTTCTTTTTTCTCTCAACGCTCTTTTTTTTCTCTTTTTTGGCGTTCCTTTTTTTTGTTTCGGCCTTAGTCATACCAAAATTCTAGCACAAAGAATTCAAAGCGGGAAGGGCAGAATCCCTCAATGCGAAGGATCACAGGACAGAAGAAGAAAGTATTGTGGAAAAAAAAAGGAGACCGCGGAACGCGGTCTCCCTTTGAACGTCTGCTTCAGCGAGAACTTAGAAGAAGAATCGTGCACCGATACGGATGGCTCTCGGTGCTACAAGCCCATAAACTTGGTGTCCATCGGATGATGCATATTCGGAGAGGTCCTCGTACCAGTCATATGTGGTCCTCGATCCCCAGCTCGTGATTGTATCCGCATTGAACACATTAAAGATGTCGATCATGAATCCGATCCGGTATTTCTCCTGGATAGTGAACGTTTTCTCCAGACGAAGGTCGAGATTCGAGAGTGACGGATATCTCCGAGATCCGGCCGCCTCCATATAGATGGTTTCTCTCCCCTGATCAAGCCTGAATCGCGCTCGTCTTGTGTACGTGCGTCCTGTTCTGTATTTGAAATAAGCATTGAAGTGGATGTCGAAAGGCAGGATGTAGGAACCCTGTAATTTCACGAAGTGTGTGGGGTCATTATACACGTGGCCATCTCTGTTGATCCAAAAATTCGGATTGTGCGTGCTTCCACCCCAGCCGATATCATCGCCCCAGCCGGTGCCCATGGTTCCCGTACATTCCGAGTAAACATACGAAGCAATGAGCTGCCACCTGTGTGAGAACCTCTTGGTGAAGAGGACCTCGATGCCCCAGTAATCCCTGTAGGCATCATCCAAGATCCAGGGATCACCTTTTTTGATGTTGCCCAAAACATACTGCCTCTCACCAACGTTTGTCTGGTTGTAGACTTCGAAGGGATCCCCAGTGTAGGGATCGTACACCGTTTCGATCTCATACTGCCCGAGAGCATCATATCTGTTGAGGATGCTACGAAATTTCCGGTTGATGTAAGAGACTGCGAGCGAGGCATCTTTGAAGAGCTCCCGCTCGATCCCGACTGTCCACTGGTCCATGTAGGGGTGAGAATAGGAGTCCGCAAGAATTGTCGGATTAAAGGGCCAGCGAGCCCATTCGATCCACTCGCCATCCCAATAGAATCCCACAAAATCACTGAAAGACTCAGGGGGATTCATTCGGTCGCACACAGCAGTGTACATGGCATCCGTGAACCTTCCATAGTGGCCCTTGAGAACAGTGGTATGGTCGCCGAAAATATCCCAGGCAAAACCAGCCCGAAGGCCGGGACGGTCGGTCGAGTACACAGATCCGGAAACGCCCTTGGCATACCCTCTCATTATACTCCAGCGGAGTCCCAGGTTAATGGTCAGGGAATCCGAGATGGACCAGGCATCCTGAAGAAACCA
>JASFPP010000322.1:0-3603 GCA_050115915.1 Candidatus Aminicenantota bacterium | reverse complement strand
GAATTGTACAAAGCCAAGGATTTCGGCCGATTCGTCCACCCCGATACAAAAAGTGTTCCTGTGTGCATCCTCTATGATATGGACACAACAGGAGGAAACTCCGGAAGTCCTGTTCTCGATCGACGGGGACAGCTCGTGGGTGTGAATTTTGACAGGGCTTGGGAGGCGACTATCAATGACTATGCATGGAGCCCCTCCTACAGCCGCTCTATCGGAGTGGATATCCGTTACGTTCTCTGGGTGACGCAAAAATTCGGGGGAGTTGATTATCTTCTCAAAGAGATGGGTGTTCCCGAGTAAGCTTAAAGGATTGAAGAGATGACTATCTTAGTCACGGGCGGAGCAGGATACATCGGATCCATCTGTGTGGAAGAGCTCTTGAAGCGCAATTTTAAAGTCATTGTCATTGACAACCTCCAAGAAGGACACAAAGAGGCTGTCTCTCCTGAGGCCGAATTATTCGTGGGAGATATTGGCGATAGGTTCCTCCTCGATCGGCTTTTTCGGGATTTTGAGATCGAGATTGTCATGCATTTTGCCGCCGAAGTCACGGTCGAGCTCTCGATGAAAGACCCACAGCTCTTTTTTGAAACGAATGTCGCCAAGGGTCTCGTGCTTCTCGATGTAATGAGGGAGAATGGGTGCAATAAGATGATTTTTTCCTCAACAGCGGCTCTTTTCGGAAATCCGGAGTATACGCCCATCGATGAAGCCCATCCTGAAAAACCGATCAATGCATACGGTGAATCCAAGCTCATGTTCGAAAAAATACTGGATTGGCACCATTCGGCCTATGGCCTTCAGTACAATTCCTTCCGGTATTTCAACGCCGCCGGAGCATCAAAAAAATTCGGAGAAGCGCATAAAAACGAGTCACATCTCATCCCCATTATCCTGAGCACGGCCCTCGGTCAGAGAGAAAAACTTGACATTTTTGGATCGGATTACCCCACCAAAGACGGCACATGTGTCCGCGACTACCTTCACGTCATCGATATCGCTCAAGCGCATATTCTTGGACTCGATAATCTTGAGAAGAGGCCAAGGGCTAAGTATAACCTTGGAAATGGGTTAGGATTCACCAACCTCGAAGTCCTCAAAACTGCAGAGAAAGTCTCCGGCAAAACCATCCCCTTTGCATATGCGGAACGGCGTGAGGGAGATCCCGATCGCCTTGTCGCTTCCTCAGACTTGGCTAAGAAAGAGTTGGAGTGGAAGCCTCAATTTGATACTTTAGAGGACATTATCCTCTCCGCATGGGAATGGCATTCCAAGTATCCGGAGGGTTATAAAACAGTTTGATATTTATAACCATCTCTTTTTTGGAAGGATGTTTATTAATCATGCAGAATTTGATATAAAGAAAGAGATCAGATGAACCTGGGGGAAAAGATGAATAATAAAGTCTTTTTTTTGTGGGTTTTTGTTCTGTGTATCGGCAGTTGCTCTCAAGGTGTGATGCATAACCTAACGTATGACTTTACGCTCACAGACGTGGAAAGACCAACTGAAGCCGCTTTCCTGGGTGAACAAAATATCTCCTCGACTGTAGAAGAGGGTTATGCATACATGTTCGAGGATGGAATAATAAAAATATTATGGTCGCCTTCTGTGGCCATGTTTGAATTCCTCCTCGTGAATAAAACGGATTCCCCGATAAAAGTTATATGGAATGAAGCAGCCTATATATGTGAAAAAGGCCGTTCTCATAAGGTCATTCATGCGGGTGTAAAATATTCCCAGAGGAATATGTACAAATTGCCGAGTGATATTGAACAAAAGTCGACGCTCAGGGATTTTGTCTATCCTGCGGATTATGTGTCTTATGCGGATGATGCTTGGGTTGAAAGGCCTTTGTTTTCAGGCCGCTGGGAAGAAAGACCTTTGTTGCCCACTTCCCAAAAGGGGGGGGATCCCCAAGAGTTTTTGAACAGTGCGAAAAACTACATTGGGAAAACAATACAAGTGTTATTGCCCATAAAAATCGAAGATGAAACGTACGACTATACTTTTATTTTTGGAATCAGTGATGTAAATTTGGGAGAGGAGCAATGAGTAGAAAATCGAGCATTTTAATATTTATATTCCTACATATTATTGTGATTACTACATACTCTCTGTATTCTCAGGTCTTTGCAACTGCAACGGGGACGGTGAAATCAAAAGATGGCAAAGCCATTGAAGGCGCTAGGGTGATCCTCGTATTTTCCGAAGATCAAACGACTTTTGAGCTGACGACGGATGAAAAGGGCGTGTGGAGAAAAAGCAATCTTCGACCAGGCACCTGGACCGTTGGGTTTCTTGCAGAGGGATTCGAGCCGCTTAATCTGAGAGTAGAACTCTCTTCCGTCAAGAAAAATCCATCCGTCGATGTCAGACTGTCTCCTCTTCCCGAGGCGCCCACTAAAGCAGGAGATGCACTGTACGAGCAAAAAGAGTACGCAGCCGCATTAGAAGAGTATCAGAGAATTCTTGAAGAACATCCGGATATGCATCAATTGTATGATAAAATCGGGCTCTGCTATTACAGACTCGAAGAGCTGGATAAAGCCATAGAATACTTCAAGCTTATGCTGAACAAAGAGCCCCAATCCCAGGATACACTGATCAACCTTAGTGCTATATACCTAGAAAGAGGCGATCTTGAGGAGGGGATGAAATATTTTGAACAGCTCGATGAGAGCACCATCGAGGATAAAGCCTTGTTTTACAACATCGGGATTCTATTCTTCAAAAACGGGGAAATAGATTTGGCCATCGAAAATTTAGAGAAAAGCTTGGCCTTGGATCCCGAATATGTCGATGCCTGCTACCAATTGGCATTGGCAAATCTGAACAAAGGCCAAACGGAAGAGGCAAAGAAACACTTTCACAAAGTTATCGAGCTGGCTCCTGACTCGGAAAAAGCGGCTTTGGCACAAAAAATATTGGAAAATATTGAATATAAATAAATAAGAATCAACTTAAAATTTTTTAACATAAATAGACTTTAAAGGGGAGTTACGTGAAAAACAAAAAAAAACATCATTTTATTGATATTCGACCAGACACACTCAGTCAATCCATCTATAAATACCTCAAAGAATCAATCCAGAAGAATAAGATTAAAGCCAAACAAAGGATCAATGAGAAAGAGATCGCCGATATGTTTAAGGTGAGCCGGACTCCGGTCAGAGAAGCAATTTTTCAATTGGCGGCAGATGGCTTTGTCGAAATGGACTATCATAGAGGAGCTTTAGTAAAGGATCTATCCCTTAAAGAAATTAAGGATATTTATCAAGTCATTGCCAGCCTCGATGCGCTGGGAATGCAGCTGATAGATTTGGACAATTTTGAAGAAAGGACTCTAGAAAAACTTCAATTGTTCCAGTCTAGGATTAAAAGTGCCTTTAATAAAAAAGATCTCGATAAGTATGTGGATATAAATATTGAATTTCACGAAAACATCTGGCAGCATATTCCCAATATTTTTCTGCATGAAGTTTTATACATCTGTATTACTCAGATAACAAGATACATTTTTCTTTTGAATTGTTTTTTCGAAGATCCGGAGAATCTCGCAAAAACCTTGGCTGCCCACAAGGAGATTATTGAAGCTCTAAA
>JASFPP010000321.1:0-3613 GCA_050115915.1 Candidatus Aminicenantota bacterium | reverse complement strand
GTTAAAATAAGATTTTATCTTCGGTGTCAGTTCATCGACCATCTTGGTGTGAAGCTCTAACTGGCCAGATAAGGTCTCACTTCCTATGATTTCCCATGAGCCTGCCTTCTGAATCCGGATGGAGATCCGAAAGTCATTGCTGGTTCCAAAATATGCTCCCTGAATGATATAATCCACTACTCCCCAATCAGAGACTTTTTCCAATTCGTCTGTGGCGTAATTCCCCTTCACCTGTAATTCTAATCTATTCATAATTTGTATGAGTCTATCATTGGGAAGGACATATAGATATTTCGACTGATAGAGGTCGTAGGTCAATTGGGATGCAAGGCTCTCGCTCAAAAAATCAAGACTTTGATCTCCAGTGTCGTTCTTGAAATACATAATGACGACAGAGGGCCTGTCAGATTGTGCTGGGGAAGGGACTTCTCTTCGGGGGAGAAGGCGCCAGGTGACGATGGCAGCGACAACAAGAACAACAACCAAAGCCGGGATGAAGAGCTTCTTTCGGATTAAGGTAGCAGCGAAAGTCTCCCTCCTGGGCCGAATTTTTGTCCCGAGGGGAAATCCCTCCTCTATATTCCGCAAATCATCGAGGAGCGCCTCTGCCGTCTGATACCTTCGCCCTCTATCTTTCTCCATGCAGATCAGGATCAACCGGGCCAGATCGTCGGATACCTCAGGGTTGAGCTTCCTCGGATCCGACGGCAGTTGGGATTTATGCTTCAGAGCCACACTGAGAGCTGTGTCTCCTTTAAACGGAACCGTCCCCGTCACCATTTCATATAGGATGACTCCCAGGGAATAAATATCTGATCTATGGTCTGCTTCCTCTCCCTCTGCCTGCTCAGGGGATATGTAGTCCGGTGTTCCAATGATGACACCTGTTTGAGTCACACCCGGTGCCTCTACCGAACGGGCGATGCCGAAATCCATGATCTTCGCATTGCCTTTCTCATCGATCATGATATTCTGAGGCTTCAGATCCCGATGCACCACTCCTAATTTGTGGGCTTCTACCAGCCCCTCACACACCTGTCTGGCAATCCCAAGAGCTTCTTCTTTCGGTACCCTCCCCCTTTTTTTCACCAGACTCTTTAAGTCCTCTCCCTCCACATATTCCATTGTGATGTAGGGAGTGCCCTCTTCCTTGCTGATGTGGTATGTCCGACAGACGTTTTTGTGACTGATCTTGCGGGCTATCTTGAGCTCGTTTCGAAAACGCTCGATGATCTTTTCATCAGCGGCAATCTCAGGCTTCAGAAGCTTTATAGCCACTTCCTCATGGATCTCTTTATCAAGGGCTTTGTACACCCTTCCCATACCGCCCTTACCCAGTTCCTCGATGATTTCGTACCGGTTTGCAAACAGTGTTCCCTGAGGCAGATCTTCAACCGGTGTTAGAAGGGTTTTTGTTAAGGAAGGTTGGATATCCTCACCGGAAGTGAGAGGGGCAGCGCACTCACCACAAAACTTCTGGGTGTCAGGATTGTCGGAATGACACTTGGGACATTTAACTGTCACGATGGATCCTTTTCCCTTGCGGGCAAAAGGATATCAAATTCAGGGGAATAGAGTCAATTCTAGTGAGAAAAATCCGGCAAACAAGCGAAGCAAGCTCACACGTATAGTCATCAAAATTCCCCAACTGGATCTTACAATGAAAGAACGAGTCGGATACCTGCTTCGATCTCTTGTAATATTTGGGGACTCAATTTCCCTGCTTTCTTGGTTAAGAAAGACTTATCGACAGTTATCAGTTGAGAAACATTGGCTACTGACTTTTTTGGGAGTCCAGAATTTTTTCGAGAAAGAAGGACATTACCAGGGGCTTCAGATAGCCGAAGGTTTGATGTGATAACAACCGCAATCACAGTACTAATACGACTTCGATTGAAATCATCGGATTGAACGACGAGTAAAGGCCGCCTGTAGCCAGGTTCTGAAGCTGATGGGCTAGGAAGGGCAGCCCACCAAATCTCTCCCCTCTGCATTACCACTCGTCCTTTAAAATAGAATCACTCTGAATTGACATCAAGGTTGAGTCTAAAGAGGAAGATTCCTTCTCATAAATTTCATCCAGCTTTTTTGTAACCTTCTCATTCCGGTGTTCTTGGATGTATTCGGCGACAGCATTAGCATAAAGTTCGCTTCGAGAGATTCCGAGACGGTGAGCAAGCTTTTCAGCAGCTCTAAAAATCGAGTCAGGAATGGATATCGCAGTTTTCATACAGTTATGGTATAACCAAAGTTATACTTTGTCAAGAATTAAAGGAACATTTAAAGTAGGCCTTCTCTTTGAATAGACGATAATCTCCCCGAAAATTCTCACCCAAGAATATTATTACTCAGATTTCAACCCAGCCAGTCTTTTCCTTGCATCCTCAACTTCCGCTATTCCCGGATCAGCATCCTTATAGAGGTCGAGGAATTTCTCGTATTGTTCGATGGCCTTACTTTTTCTGCCCTTTTCCTCATAGAGTACAGCGAGTTTGTAATGATATTTGGGAGGAATCAGGCGGCGGTCAGTCGTTTTGGGATCGATAATAATATGCTTCTCATACCAATCTATCGCTTTATCAAGGTCGCCCTTTTGTCGATACGCCCGAGCAAGCACGTCTCTTTGAAATGGAAAGTTATACAAAAAGATCCAATCGTAACCACGGCCAACGGATGGAATCATTAATATCGAGGCTTTCTTAGAGATGGCAATAGCCTGATCTACGGCATTCTTGAAAAGATGAATCTCTGCCCTGAGCAAAGCAGTATAGTATTTCCCCATTTCTTTAATGACATACCAGGCATCGTGACGCATCTCTGACAAAAGGGATTCCATTTCTGCCAACCTCGATTCCGCAGAATCAATTTTTCCCTCACTCAAATCCAGCAGCCCTAAAATCAGGCTTTCGAGAAAATCAAGAATTCGATCGGGTAAATTGAATTTCGAATCGAAACTAATCTGAAAATGTTCCCTGGAAGCTTCAAGTTCCCCTCTGTTCAAATAAAACCATCCTTTAAGCAATTCCACCACGAGTTTATTGTATGAAGAGAGATATTCTGACACTTCAGCTATCTTGGTTGCTTTGTCAAAACAGTCAAAGGAAAGAGTTTTATTGCCCAACCAACCATAATAAAAGCCTTTCCACCGATAGCTTTCCGCTTTCGAAGGTGCATTTGGTGCTTTAGCACGAGACGAATCCATCCAATTCAACGTCTCGGGATAATTCTCCTTGATGGCATAAATATATGCAAGACTCCATTCTGGCCCTCGGAAATCAGGCTCAATCTCTAAGATTTCCGTATATTTTGCTATTGCAGCATCAAAATCCCCTAGCCTAAGATATATTTCAGCCCATGAATCCAATGGTTGTGACTGTCCAGGCATAGCAAAGGCATATCTTTGGACGAACTCGATAGCTTTTTCATGATTCAATAATTCGGCGTAGACATAGCCAAGGCTGTTCATTGTGCTGCCATGTTTAGGATCGAGTTCCAGAATTTTATCATATTCTTTAATGGCTTCATCAAAGAGTCCACGAACATCGAGTTCTTTCGCTGCCAAGAAGCGGACACCAACATCGTTCGTGTAATATTTATCGACGATTTGTCTGCT
>JASFPP010000320.1:0-3631 GCA_050115915.1 Candidatus Aminicenantota bacterium | reverse complement strand
GAGGATTTGAACCTCAAGCGCTCTGTGGCCATCAAGCTCCTTCCCTCGGAGCTTTCGAGTGATGAAGAGGCCAAGGAACGCTTCATCCAAGAAGCCCAATCTGCTGCGGCATTATCTCACCCCAACATCTGCACGATTTACGAAGTTGAAGAAGCTGACGAAAAAACCTATATCGCCATGGAATATATTGAAGGAGAAAGTCTTAGAGAAAAAACAGTCCAAGGCCCTTTTGAGATTGAAGAAGCAATGGATATTGCGATCCAAGCAGCTTCAGGGTTGGAAGAAGCCCATAGGAAAGGAATTATCCACCGGGATATCAAAAGCGCCAACATCATGGTAGATGAGAAAGGGCAGGCCAAGATCATGGATTTTGGACTGGCGAAAGTGGTGGGGACAGCACTGATCACCAAAGAAGCAAGGATTATGGGAACAGTGGCTTATATGTCACCCGAACAAGCACGAGGCGAAACCGTTGATCACCGATCAGATATTTGGGCTTTGGGCGTTGTTCTTTATGAGATTCTAAGTGGACAATTGCCATTTGGCGGAGATAATGAAGCCTCCATACTCTATTCCATCGAGCATAGGGAGCCACTGCCGATTAGAAAATTCAATGCCGAGCTTCCGATCGAGCTGGAAAGAATCATCCAGCGAGCTTTGCAGAAAAACCAGGAATCCCGCTATTCCTCTTCAGCAGAGATGTTAAAAGACTTAACGGCATATCTAACAAGTCTGAGAGCTCCTGAGGTCGGAATCACTGATTTCAAGTCTTTCTTGCGACACATCCAGAAGCCCCGTTTTGCTTTGCCGGCAGTTCTCGTCATTCTTTTGCTTTGTTCTATCGCTGTATGGTTTTTCACTCGCAGCGCCAAAATGGGATGGGCCAGGAAGGAAGCGCTCCCTGAAATCAGACGGCTTGTAGAGGAAAATAATTACACGGCTGCATTTAAATTAGCTCTACAGGCAGAAAAATACATTCCAAAAGATCCGTTACTTACCGAGCTGTGGCCTAAAATGTCTATGGAGATTTCGATCCATACAACTCCCTCTGAGGCAGATGTTTACATGAGAGACTACAGCGCAGTCGAAAGCGATTGGGATTATCTTGGTCAAACCCCAATCGAGAGCATCAGAGTACCGCAAGGTTTTTTTCAATGGAAAATCGAGAAAGAAGGCTATAGACCTGTAGAAAGGGCTTCAAGTCCACACTGGATTGGCTCGAAAGATTGTCAATTGAATGAAGAAGGAAGTATTCCACCTGGGATGATTCGGGTACAAGGCGGTGAGTATTCAATGAGACTTCACCGAATCCCCTGGACAGAGCGTGTTCAGTTAGGAGATTTTTTGATCGAGAAATATGAAGTGACGAATAAACAATATAGGGGGTTTGTCGAGAGCGGCGGTTATCGAAACCAAAAGTATTGGAAAAACAAATTTATGAAAGATGGCCAAATTCTCTCCTGGGAAGAAGCTATGGCAGAATTTCGTGATGCCACAGGAAGGCCGGGTCCTGCGACATGGGAACTTGGAACCTATCCAGAAGGCCAAGATGATTATCCTGTGGCTGGAATTAGCTGGTATGAGGCGGCAGCCTATGCTGAGTATGCAGGGAAGAGTCTTCCGACTGTTTACCATTGGGTTCAAGTGGCTGGCTTGGAGGCCGCAACATATATTGTTCCCTTAAGTAATTTTGAAGGAAGCGCTGTTGCCCCTGTTGGAAGCTATCAAAGCATGTCTCCGTATGGTACTTACGACATGGCGGGAAACGTAAAGGAATGGTGTTGGAATGAATCAGAAGGAGTGCGGTATATCATGGGGGGGGCCTGGAACGAACCTTCTTACTTTTTTTATATTCCGTTGGTGCAATCACCTTTTGACCGTTCTGCCTCAAACGGTCTCCGTTGTATGAAAGAAATTTCCTCCGGAGAGACATCAAGAAATACAGTTGAGTCGATCATTCTTACTTTCAAAGATTATAGTAAAGAACAACCTGTCTCAGACGAGATCTTTAATGTTTATAGAAGCCTGTATTCGTACGATAAGACCGAACTGGATTCTGTTGTAGAATCTACTGAAAAAACTTCCCCACACTGGAAAAAGGAGAAAATCACATATGAGGCTGCATATGGGAATGAACGGGTGATTGCTTATCTTTTTCTTCCCAAAAATAGTAATCCTCCCTATCAAACTGTTATATATTTCCCTGGAGGAGCTGCTTGGTATACAAGATCCAGTGAGAAACTTTTATGGTTGGAAGATATGGATTTTATCGTAAGAGACGGCCGTGCCTTTCTCTATCCTGTCTATAAATCTACATATGAGCGTGGCGATGGTTTTCGTCTTGACACAGCAACAGCAACCTCCTGGAAAGAACACATAATCCAATGGGTAAAGGACTTTCAGAGGTCTATTGATTATCTAGAAACTCGTCCGGATATTAACCAGGATAAATTAGCTTATTATGGATTAAGTGCTGGCGCCGTGTTGGGATCATTCTTCCTGGCTCTGGAAAATAGAATCAAAACTGCTGTTCTTGACGCAGGAGGATTTGAACCTGGAAAACCTCCAGGGGAAATTGATCAAATTAATTATGTTCCGCGTGTGAAAATCCCTATTTTAATGCTCAATGGACGATACGATTATGATTTTCCGCTGGAGGAGAGTGCACGTCCAATGTTTCGTCTTTTAGGAACGCCAGAAGAGCATAAACACCTAGAGGTATTTGATTCAGGCCATTACATTCCAAGCACCAGCAGGACTAAATGGATAAAAGCGACCCTCGATTGGTTCGATCGCTATCTCGGTCCAGTCAAATAAAGGGAAGTCATTCCTCACCCTCTGGAAAGACGCTGATCCAGGTGTTTTTGAGGTGGAAGATGAGAAAAATACTTAAGATCATATTGTTCAGTTTCCTAGGACTGATCGTGGCCGCCTACCTTTTCCTGTTTTTTAGCTTCAACGGCTACAAACCCTCTGCCGTCGAATATGAGATCCTACCAGCGGCTCTCGATTATTTCCACATAACCTATGAGGATTGCCGGTCTGCCTTTATCGAGAAAGCCAATCTGCTTGTTTCAAAGTACAAGGGGGTTGAGGTATTTAATGTTCCCGTCCCTTCGGAGACCGATCCTGACTTGACCATCGATTTTTGTTACATTCCGGCACAAGTCACGATGGATAACCTTCTCATCCTCTCATCGGGCATCCACGGGATTGAAGGTTTTGCGGGCAGCGCCGTCCAGCTAATGGTCATGGAAGAAGTGCTGAGCCCAGGCCATCTGGATACCAGAGGGATCCTTCTTATCCACGGGATGAATCCATATGGTTTTAAACGTTTGAGGAGAGTTACAGAAAATAACGTCGACATGAACCGCAACTGCGCTGTCGATAAGAGTCTTTTTAACACCAAAAACGAGGGATATGGAAAGCTGTACGGTATGCTCAATCCGCAGGGGGAAGCCAATCACCGCAGTCTCAAGAATAAGCACATGCACCTGGTCATGTTCCGGAAGATATTGGCTGAATCCATGTTGGTGCTCCGTCAAGCCATTCTTCAGGGCCAGTATGACTATCCTGAGGGTTTATATTTTGGCGGTAAAGAATTAGAGCCGCAGATCGTTGCCATTACTCC
>JASFPP010000319.1:0-3637 GCA_050115915.1 Candidatus Aminicenantota bacterium | reverse complement strand
GGGACAGGCACCTTTTTGCTAACGCAAAAACGAGCCAGTCCCCATTTGTAAAAACGAGCCAGTCCCCATTTTATTAAATGGAAAAGACAAAGATCATCGACAGGGAAGCCAGGGATAAGATCGTCCAGGAGCTGGACAAGACCTTTCTGGTTGAGGCCGGAGCGGGCTCTGGAAAGACCAAAAGCCTTGTCGACAGGATGCTGGCTCTGTTGCGGGAGGGGAAATGCCGCATCCAAACCTTGGCAGCTGTCACTTTTACCAGGAAGGCTGCTGCAGAGCTCAGGGGGCGCTTTCAGACAGAACTAGAGACCGAAGTCCAGGAATCTAAAGATCCTGACGTCAAAGAAAGGCTGAAATTTGCGCTCCAAGATCTCGAACAGTGTTATATCGGCACCATCCATTCCTTCTGCGCCAAACTCCTCAGAGAAAGGCCCATAGAGATCGCTCTCGATCCCGAATTCAGGGAAATGGAGGAGATTGAGGATGCCATTTACAGGGAGAAATGCTGGTACGACTATCTCGTGAAAGCCAGATTGGAGGACGAAACCATCCTGGAGAGACTCGATTACGTGGGTTTGGCTCCCGAGGACCTCAGGGATCCCTTCACTGCGGTCTGCCTCTTTCCTGAAGTGGAGATCATGGAAGGGAACCCTAAAGAGCCCGATTTTGCGCGCTACCGGTCTCAGCTCGAGCTTTTTCTTAAAAGCGCGAGAAAAGAAGTCCCCATCGAGAAACCGGATATAGGTTTCGACCAATTGCAATTGGTCTTGCGGCGCTGTTTCATGCGGGAGAAAAACCTGGGCTTCGACGACCACCGCATCCTGATGGAAACATTCGAACTTCTCGAAAGAGACCTCAAAATAAAGAAAGGAAGCTGGCCCACAAAAGAGGATGCAGAGGCTTACAAACAGGAATTCGATCTTTTCAGGGAGCAGGTCGTTCAAGTTGCGGTCAGGGAATGGCGGGAATGCCGTCATTCGATCATCCTCGATTTCTTGAAGCCGGGGATGACCTACTATGCAGACAGGCGGAAAGCCCAATCTCGAATGAATTTCGAGGACCTCCTGATGATGGCATCGCGTCTGCTCAAGGAAAATCCAGAGGTGAGGCGTTATTTCAGCCGGAAATTCACACATATTCTTGTGGATGAATTCCAGGACACCGATCCCATCCAGGCAGAGGTTCTCCTTTATTTGACGGGGACGGACTGTGAAGAGCGCGATTGGAGGAAGCTCGCCCCAAGGCCTGGCTCGCTCTTTCTGGTGGGAGATCCCAAACAGTCGATCTTCCGCTTCCGCCGTGCAGATATCGACACGTATAACCTGGTCAAAGAACAGATCGAACAGGCCGGCGGGGAAGTTTTGCCCCTGACAGCCAATTTCCGCTCGATGGACAGCCTGAGGGATTGGGTGAATCCTGTGTTTGAGCAGGTCTTTCCGCCAAAATTTACGCGTTTCCAGGCGGCGTATGCCCCTCTCAATACGTTGAGGCCTGAGGTGAAGGGGACTCGATCAGGGATCTATAAAATCATTATTCCCAGGGTGGAGAGGCATAAACAGGCGCAAATCGCCCAGTACGATGCCGACAGGATAGGAGATTATATCAAATGGGCATGCGACGGGAATTTGCGGCTTGCCAGGAGCCGAAGGGAACGTGCGCGAGGGCTTAAACCAGAGGCGAGCCCATCGGATTTTCTGCTTCTTTTCCGATACAAAAAACATATGCAGATCTATGCGCGGGCTCTCGAAGAGAGGGGCATCACATTTGAAATCACTGGAGGCGGTGCATTCGGTGAATCCGAAGAGATCAGGGAGATCGTTAACTTGGCTAGGGCGCTGAACGATCCTGAGAATCCGATCTACACCGTGGCCGTTCTCAGGGGCGTTTTCTTCGGCGCAAGCGACAACGAGCTCCTGAATTTCAAGCGCAGGGGGGGACGGTTCTCTTTTTTGCAGAGGTTCGACAAGGCAAAGATCGAGAAGGATGATCGAGTTGCGACCAGTTTGCAGACACTCAGGCAATGGTGGGAATGGACCAAAGTTTATCCGGCCTCGACCGTGCTCGAAAAAATCTTCGAGGCCTCGGGAATAATCAACTACATGGTGTCTGCAGAGATGGGGAGCAGCAAAGCCGGTAATCTGTTCAAGCTCATCGAGATATTGCGCGGACGGGAAAGGGAAGGAGAGACGTCTTTTTCAGGTTTGGTGGAGTTCATGGATGAGTTGACCTTCCTTTATGAGATCGAAGAAATGAGCCTGATGCCGGGGAGGACGGATGCCGTTCGCTTGATGAACCTGCACAAGGCCAAAGGTTTGGAAGCGCCGGTGGTATTCCTGGCAAATCCTGTGGGGATGAAGCCTCGCGAACCCGATAAACACATCGTGCGGATCGCTGAAAAAGGACCCAGAGGCTATTTTCTTTTTGAGAAAAGGGGCAGGTACCGGTCCCAGAGGCTTTCACAACCGGTGGGGTGGTATGATGTCGTGGGCGATGAAAAAGAATACCGGTCGGCCGAGGAGATGCGGCTTATGTATGTGGCAGCCACGCGTGCACGCAACATGGTCGTCGTCAGTACATATCCTTTTATTTCGGATGAGAGGCGGGCGTGGGCTATCTTGGACGATGCGCTCGGCGGTATTCCTGAGCTTCGAATCCCTTCAGGGGAGATGTTCAAGGAGAGGGAGAAGCTAGTCGTCAAAAAAAGCGAGCTGAAGAAAGCCAGAATTGGTCTCGATGAAAAAGTCGGGATCGTCAATCGCCCCTCCTATCGAGTGGAGACGGTGACATCGATCGCCAAGGATGGTGTGGATGTTCCGGAGCGGCATCGGCGCGGATTGGGCATGAGCTGGGGAAGGGTGGTTCACAGCGTGCTCGATGCTATAGGAAAAGGGAAGGACATCGACAGAGATTGGCTCATCGAAAATGCTTTGGCCGCTGAAGAAAGAGACCTCAGAGAGAAGGCGGCACTCACAGCACTCGTTACAAGTATTTGTGACTCTCCGTTCTGGAAAAGAGCGATGCAGGCGGAGAAGAGGTTTTTCGAGGTGCCGTTTTCTATAGGGATGTCAGAAATGGATCTCGGCGGTGAAGGCGATCTTTCCGTAATCCTCTCTGGCGCCATAGACCTCGCTTTTTTAGAGGATGACGGCTGGGTGATCGCGGATTACAAGACGGATGAGATCAGCGACGACCTCCAGGATTATGTCGACTATTATGCCCCTCAGGTCAAGCTCTACAGCAAATACTGGGCGGAAATCACCGGAGAAAACGTCAAAGAAGCCGGCTTGTATTTTACTTCTGTAAACAATTGGGTGGCGGTATAATTATAATTCAAAGGAGTGGTTCCTGAATTCTAGGGCTACAAGAGTTTTAAGTGTTGTTATTATGAATCAGGGGGGAAACCATGAAAAAGACCAAAAAACGACGCTTTATCTTGCTTGGTTTAGTTCTGGGCATTTTATGTGGGTGCAATTATTTGTACCAAAAGATTTGGGGGGATAAAGACAAATGGAGGGAGCGGACCTTTAAAAGAATGAATGAAGATCTTTCAGGCCAGGTGAGTTCCGATAAATATCTCCCCAGGCTCCCTCTTGTCTTAAATGAAGACACAAAATACACTATATTGAGCGACCTCCAC
>JASFPP010000318.1:0-3712 GCA_050115915.1 Candidatus Aminicenantota bacterium | reverse complement strand
GTTGCACCCGTGAATATATTTTCAAAAAAGTCCCGGAAGGATGATGATCCAAAATCCGAGAAATCGAATCCCTGAAATGAGCTCGAGTACCCTTGTTCCTGAGGCCCCCCAGGTGGGATATCGCCGACAAATCCGAATTGATCATACTGGCTTCTTTTTTTGGAGTCGGAGAGAACGGAGTACGCCTCTTGAATTTCCTTGAATTTTTTTTCAGCGGTCTTATCTCCAGGATTCAGGTCAGGATGATATTTGCGGGCAAGTTTCCTGTAGGCCTTTTTAATATCGGATGTCGAGGCTTTTTTGGTGACTCCCAAGATTTCGTAGTAATCTTCAGCCATTTGGGGCCTTCTCTACATTTTTAGACTCATTTCCCGCCAAAAGCGTTCACGAAAAATCGAACACTTTCGATTCCAGAGATCAGAGGGCAAAATCTCTTTAACCGTTACTCCATTACTCCACCTGCGTGCATAACACACAAGAGAGTGAGCATCGGATGCACTCCTCTCGGAATTTTACTTCTTCCCTTTATCCTCATCAACAACTTCTGCATCGATGATCTCTGCTTCCTCCTCAGCCTCAGTTTGTGATCCGCTGGATTCGGGCCTTGCCGCTCCTTGTGAAGCCTCCTGTGCTCCTGGCCCTTGTTGCGCTTGTTGCTGTGTTGCCTGCTGGTACATCATCTCAGAAAGTTTATGGGAGGCTTGAGATAGAGCTTCCATTGCCTGTTTGATCTGATCGAGATCTTCGCTCTCGATCGCTTTTTTTGTGTTGTCGATCTCAGCCTGGATGTTTTTGGCGTCTTCTTCTGCGATTTTATCCTTATTTTCGCGGAGGAGCTTTTCCAGATTGTAGACGAGCTGGTCGGCGTGGTTCTTGGCATCGATGAGCTCTCTTCTCTTTTTGTCTTCCTCGGAATGCGTGTCCGCATCCTTTACCATGCGGTCTATCTCTTGATCATCCAATCCGCTGTGCCCGGTGATCGTGATCTGCTGTTGTTTCCCCGTCCCCATATCTTTAGCTGATACATGGAGAATTCCGTTCGCATCGATATCAAAGGTCACTTCGATCTTTGGGATCCCTCGAGGTGCAGGGGGAATGCCATCCAGATGAAAACGGCCGAGAGATCTGTTCGCACTGGCCATCTCCCTTTCGCCCTGCAGGACGTGGATCTCAACACTGGGCTGATTGTCGGATGCGGTCGAGAATATTTCCTGTTTCTTGGTAGGAATTGTTGTATTTCTTGCGATCATCTTGGTAAAAACACCCCCCAGCGTTTCGATTCCCAGGGTTAGAGGTGTGACATCCAAAAGAAGAACGTCTTTGACATCCCCCGATAAAACGGCCCCCTGAATAGCCGCTCCTGCTGCAACAACTTCATCGGGATTGACACCCTTATGAGCTTCTTTCCCAAAAAGCTCCTTGACCATTTCTTGGACTTTGGGGATCCGTGTCGATCCTCCGACCAAAATTACTTCGTTGATATCTCCGGGTTTAAGGCCCGCATCCTTCATGGCTTGTTTACAGGGTTCATGTGTCCGTGCGATGATGTCCTCCATGAGCTGTTCGAGCTTGGACCTTGAGAGTTTGATCAAAAGATGTTTTGGGCCGGATGCATCTGCAGTTATAAAGGGGAGGTTGATCTCTGTCTCCATAGTTGTGGAGAGCTCGATTTTTGCTTTTTCTGCGGCTTCTTTGAGGCGCTGGAGAGCCATTTTGTCCTTCGAGAGGTCGATCCCCGAATCTTTTTTGAATTCGGACACCAGCCAATCTTGAACTCTCTGGTCGATGTCATCTCCGCCGAGATGTGTATCTCCGTTGGTCGATTTAACCTCCACGATACCCTCACCGACCTCAAGAATGGATATATCAAAAGTCCCCCCTCCAAAATCATACACAGCTATGGTTTGATCTTTCTTTTTATCCAATCCATAAGCCAGCGCCGCAGCTGTGGGCTCATTCACAATGCGCTCGACTTGCAAACCGGCAATCTTGCCAGCATCCTTCGTGGCCTTCCTCTGGCTGTCGTTAAAATAAGCAGGAACCGTGATGACAGCTTTTTCAACTTTTTCACCGAGATAATCCTCAGCCGCTTTTTTGAGCTTCTGCAACACCATCGCCGCAATCTCGGGAGGCGCATATTTTTTTCCCAGAGCTTCGATCCTGACATCTCCGTTTGAAGCTTCCGTCACCTTGAAGGGGACCTGCGTGATCTCGTCAGGGACCTCTTTAAATCGCCGCCCCATAAATCTTTTGATGGAATAGATCGTATTTTCAGGATTGGTCACCCTCTGTCTTTTTGCTACTTGCCCAACAAGCCGTTCGCCTTTTTCTGTAAAAGCAACAACAGAAGGAGTTGTACGCCCACCTTCTTCATTCTGGATTATTTTGGGTTTGTCTCCCTCTGTAATGGCAACAACAGAGTTTGTTGTGCCCAAGTCAATTCCTATTGTTTTCGACATTATTTCCTCCGAATAAAATTAAAATTCAATGATTACAACTATAATATAAAACTTGAGTACAATATTGTCAAGTATATTTTATAATAATAGTGTTATATATTTGATCGGTGGGCTTGAGGATTTATAAATTTATCAATCGCGGATAGAGAACAGACTTTTTCTCCATAGTTAGAAATTTGAGCGCCGAGCGTCTGTAAAAAAGTTGAAAATTATATTCAAAACTTAAAACATGGATTTTAGGGTATCCTGATCATTCATCCGGATCGAGTATGAAATTCTGTTTCATCATACTCTGGACTTCATCCCGCGCTTTCTTGATGATCATCTCCGCCTGTTTAAGCCTCTCTTCGGCTGTCGCTTCGATCCGAGCGACGCCCTGTTCGATACCCTTTGTCCCGACAGCAACAGCCTCTCTCGGAAAAACTTCCCACTCATCCATGTTCGGAATGATGTAATCTTCATGAATGCCGTTATCTTCTGCAACTTTTGCCAGCTCTCGAGCAGCTTCGATACACATCTCATCTGTAATATGTGTCGCACGGATGTCGAGTGCTCCCCTAAAAATTCCTGGAAAACCCAGGGAGTTGTTGACCTGGTTGGGAAAATCGGAACGCCCCGTCGCTACAATCCGTGCTCCAGCTTCTTTAGCCTCCCATGGCCAGATTTCAGGAATGGGATTTGCAGAAGAAAACACGATGGAATCATCAGCCATTTTCTTAACCCACTCAGGCTTAATAACCCCAGGACCAGGTTTTGAGGCGGATAAGACAACATCTGCGCCCTCCATGGCTTGAGGAATGTCACCTTTTATGCCTCTTTTGTTGGTCGTCTCGCAGATGTGCCACTTTTCCTTATATTTTTCTTGAAGATTCTCTCGATCTTCTCTATCTCTGTGCAAGATTCCTTTAGAATCCACAGCGATAATATTTTCAGCATTCACACCCGCCTTAACGATAAGCCGAGAGATAGCGATGTTGGCGGCACCCGCTCCTATCAATGCGACTTTGATATCCGCCATCTCTTTGTCAACGATCTTGACAGCATTGAGCAACCCGGCGACGGTCACACATGCCGTGCCCTGCTGGTCATCATGCCAAACAGGGATCTCTGTTTCTTTGCGGAGTGTGTCCAGGATATAAAAACACTTGGGATGGGCAATGTCCTCGAGGTTTACACCGCCAAAAGAAGGCTGGATCCACTTGACGGCTTTGATGATCTCATCGGGGTCTTTTGTTCCAAGACAGACGGGAAAA
>JASFPP010000317.1:0-3721 GCA_050115915.1 Candidatus Aminicenantota bacterium | reverse complement strand
GCAATTCGATATCATCGGGCTCAAAATGAAGGTGGAGAAATACTCCCCCAAAAAAGTTCCATTAGTCCTCATCGCACCCTATACGGATGTCCAGTTCGTTTTTATGTGTGACGCAAAAAACTGATTGAAATATTGGGGCTGGTTCCCGAACAGGGTAATGGAGGGACTGTTCGCCGAACGGTTTGCATCGATTAGCGGCGTCTCGAAGTTTATAATGGTAGAGGATCCATTCTCCGTGTGTGTTGTTAAATAAGGGAGTGCCCGTTCCTCAAACAGGGCGAAACGGATAGCCAAAAACATTGAATTTTATGGGAGTATCATCTAAAATAGATGGTCTTATTTAGCCTAGGAGGACAGTCATGAAAGCTAAGCATACATTCCGATTGATCGCTTTTATTGCCCTAGTCGTTTGTGTATCGATTACCCTGTCCGCTCAGCAGGGGCGGGGCAAAGGACGGGTCAAGGGCACCTGTGTAGATGAGGCCGGAAATCCCATCGAAGGTGTTCAGATCACCGCACAACACCTCAAGTACAACACCACATTCGAAGGAAAAACGGATAAAAATGGAAACTGGGCGGTCGCAGGATTGGGAACGGGGTATTTCCGGTTTACGGCCACGAAAGAGGGTTACGGTACAACCTACCATGAAATACGCGTCAGTCAGTTTTCCCAGAACAATCCCGCCATCGATTTTACTCTGAAGAAGATCGATCTGACCTCTATGACCGGTATGCCCGCGATTGAAGACGAAGGCGCACTCGCTCTCTTCGATGAAGGAAATCAGCTTTTCGAAGAAGAAAAGTATGCCGAAGCTGTTGTGAAATTCGAAGAGTTTCTTGAGCTGAACCCTACAATCTTCCAGGTGAATCTCAACATCGGGAACTGTTATAGAGAGATCGGGGAATACGAAAAAGCCATCGCGGCCTACCAGACAATCCTCGACAAAGTCACAGAAGAGGAGGGCTCTTTTGAGGGGGATGAAGGAGCGGCCAGAGCTCTGTCAAGCATGGGAGAGACCTATATGCTGCAGGGTGATCTGGAGAAAGCCAGCGAATATTTACAGAAAGCCATGGCTCTTTTCCCGGATGATGAGACTCTGGCATTTAACGTGGGAGAGATCTTTTTCAATCAGGCAGAAACGGATAAAGCCATCGAATACTTCAAAATGGCGACAGGAATAAAAGAAGACTGGGCTCCGCCTTACAGGCAGCTTGGCTATGCCTATCTCAACAAAGGAGAGTATCAACTCGCTATCGACAGCCTGAAAAAATTCCTGGAGTATGCTCCCGACGATCCCCAGGCGCCCACCATCGAGGCCCTGATACCCAAACTGGAAGAACTCATAAAAGAATAAATCGTCATCAAAATAACCTGGCCCCGAATAATCCCAGCAAAAAAAAAGAGGGGAGGAAAACCTCCCCTCTTTGAACGTCTGTGTCTATCCGAGCTTAGAACGTGAAACGTACGCTTATTTTGTAGACTCTGTTTCCGTAGGCACCTGAGATATCACCGTATGTACCGTACCGCTCGAACCAGGGTTCTGAATGATCGGGATCATTTTCGTAGTCGTAGTGGACGTAGCCACCGGGATTGCCGGTGATGTCAAATCCGCTTCTGCCCATCAGGTTGATGATGTCGAGATAGGCACCAATGGAGAAGGTCTCTCCGATGCGGAATCTCTTTTCCACACGCATATCCAAAGTTGTAACAGGAGCATTCCGTCTTGTTCCGTTCAATTCGGTGTCCACACTGTAGTAATCTCCTTCCCATTTGTACCTGGAATTATCAGGAAGGTAAACAGTGACGTCTCTGTTCCAGGGAGAGCCGGAGTGATGGTTGAAGTAGCCACTGAGAATGAACTCATAGGGCAGAATAACCGTGCTCTGGATCTTGATGTTGTGCGGCCTGTCGTAATCCAGACGTCCTCCGTTGAAGACAAAGGCGTTCGGCGTGTCAAAACCGCCGCTTGCGCCATAGGAGGAGCCATAGTTACCACCGATGTTGCCCCAGGCCTTGCTGTAGACGTATGAGGCCATCATCTGCCAGTTGTTGGACATCCTTTTGTGGAAGACGAACTGGAGGGCCCAGTATTTCCGGAAAGCGCCGTCAACGTTTGTCATAAAGTAGTGAATCGCAGGAGCATCGGCCAACTCTACGTAGCAGTAGGACTGCTGGTCGTCGGCGGTGCCGAATTCACCGTCGTCACCTGGGTCGAGGAAGTCGAATCTTTCCCAGTAGGGGCTGTTTTCCGCGAAGCCCTTCCAGGCTTCATCCTGACCTAGACCGTAGTCGTTGACATCTTCGAAGATGTTCTGTTTGTGCTTGTAGACGAAAGTAACACCTGCGCTGAAATCTTTTGCTACTTCTCTCTCCACGCCGATGGCAAATTCATCCGTGTAGGGAGCACTGGCATCGGTGTTAACTTCCTCCTCCAACTCGAAAGTAAAAGGATCGGGCGGGAGATATCGGCTTAGGAAGCGATCAGCATTGGGATCGATCACACCGTTCTCATTATCATCATACCAGTACCAGCCACCCGAATTGGGATAGTTGGGGTTGGCGAGAGAGTAGTACTGGATCATCAGGTACTCGTTGTACCTGGACCAGGAGCCTTTGATCGAGGTTTTGCCGTCGCCGAACGGGTCATAGGCGAAACCGATACGGGGTGAGAAATGTGTCCAGGTTAAGACATCCATGGCCGGGATAGTGTACTCGCTGAAAGGCGAATCTCCAAGTGTTGCCAGAAGACCATAGGGGTCTGCTGAGGCGGCCTTAAACTGCTCGGGAAATTTACCCGTGCTCGTGTCAAAGCGCACGCCCAAATTCAGAGTTAGCTTTTCGCCGATGGTGAAACTGTCCTGAACGAACGCGCCGATCCTTCTCATCTCGTTTTCCTGAACGGATGATCCCTCTGAAGGCCCGCAGATGTAGGAATAGATCCGGTATCTGTTGGGTTCTGTAGAGGTGGGATAGCTAGGACCTCCTTGGTAGTAGTAGATCCTGAACGGATTCTCTCTCCACCAGTCCCAGCTTCCGCTTGTCGCCTCGTATTCCACACCGAATTTCCACTCATGGCTTCCGCCCAGGGCATTGTCCACGAATAGAGTCGCTTGAACCGAAGGGTTGAGCCGCGTCCGGAGATAGGTCTCCTCGAACCGGGGATTGTTCCTGTAGATTGTATAGTATCTGTCATAGTGTTGTGGAGCATCAGAAATGGCTTGATCGCTGTAAGGTATCGGGAAGAAGCGGCGGATGTAACCGGCCCGGATATCGAAGAACAGGTTCTGGCTGGCAACCCAGTTCAACTGTCCGCTAAAGGTGTGCCCTGTTTCCCCGTCCCATTTGGTGGTCGAAGTCACATCGAGGTTGGAGCCGATGCGGTTGGTGTAGAAGTCTTCGGTGATCATGGTCAGGTTGTAGGTCGCTAGAAAACGGATGTTCGAGGCCAGCTGAAAAGTCAGTTTGCCGAAGATGTTGTTCTCTTTGTGCGGGGCCTCATCGAGAGTGTAGACTCTTCCTCCGGCCGCCTGGGTGTCCGCCCAGATGATGTGGTTGAAGTCACGCACCCACTCGAAACGCCTGGCGTTGGTAAAGAACCAGATCCTGTCCTTGATGATCGGGCCGCCCACGAATAACGAAAAGTCCTGCCAGGAGTTCCAGCCTGATGGCTTTGTGAGCCCAATAGCTTCAAGATCTTCTGGGCTGAGAAGGGGTTTCTGC
>JASFPP010000316.1:0-3741 GCA_050115915.1 Candidatus Aminicenantota bacterium | reverse complement strand
AGATTAAAACGCTGGGAATCGACCTGGACACAGATGAGGTATTTGAGGTAGACCTTTTAGAACAAAAACTCGAATAATTCAAATAATGAGTATGAAGAATCCCGTATCATTGGTGTTGGTTGGGGCCGGAGGCATGGGATCCTGCTACCTGAAGACTCTGTTTAAGAGCTCATGCCCCGCAAATGCATATATTCACGGTATCGTTGAACCTCAGCTCCATAGATCGGCATCCATCGAAGAAATCACGAAGCGAGAAATCCCTGTTTTTCCCACGCTCGAGGATTTTTTTGCCAATAATCCACCTGTCGACCTTGTGATAATCGCCTCTCCCGTTCATCATCACGTCTCACAGTCATGCCTGGCTTTACACAAGGGAAGCCATGTTCTGTGTGAAAAACCTCTTGCCGCGACCGTTCAAGATGCACGATGCTTGATTCAAGAAACCCGCTCCACAGAATTTTGGGTAAAGATCGGCTATCAGTGGTCTTTCTCAGAGGCAATCCAGGCATTGAAGAAGGATATCACGGTGGGAAGATTCGGCAGGCCTCTTCGTCTGAAGACTCTGTGTTTCTGGCCGAGAGACCTGTCTTACTTCCGGAGGAACGATTGGGCGGGGAAAACAAAAGATGATGACGGCAGATGGATCTTGGACAGCCCCGCCAACAATGCTATGGCTCATTTTTTGCATAATGTTTTATATATCCTGGGAGATCGACCCGATTCGAGTGCTAAACCCCGTGAAATCACGGCTGAACTCTACCGGGCAAATCCCATTGAGAACTATGACACGATCGCGTGCCGCCTTTGGACTATGGCTGGCGTCGAGATCCTCTTTTATGCGTCCCACTCGACTTTTAAGGAACTGGGCCCTCTATTCTCCTTCGAATTCGAAAAGGGGATTGTGTCGTTCGGAGAAAACGGTGATGCAATCGTGGCCCACACGCAGGCCGGGGAAGAGGTCAACTATGGTTCGCCCGAAAAAGATCCGTTCCGAAAGCTTTGGGATGCGCTCTCCGCTGTGCGGGCCACTCGCCCTGTCATCTGTGGACCAGAGGCATCATTTTCCCAAACCGTGTGTGTGAACGGCATTCAGGAATCTATGCCGATTATTCATTCTTTCCCGCAATCAATGGTCGAAAAGGACAAAAACAGAATTTGGGTCAACGGACTTACAGAAGAATTCTATGCGTGCTATCAAAGAGGGATCCTGCCGGGTGAATCGGGCCTTTCTTGGGCTTCCCGGGGAAAAAACGTCGATCTCCAAAATTACGAATTCTTTCCTGGAGGGACCTCGTCCAAAGGAGACTGAAAAGATGAATGGGAGCTCAAGGACACTGGTGGAAAAGACGCTCAATTTTGATAATCCTCAGAGAATCCCCCGCCACCTTTGGTTACTTCCCTGGGCAGAGGCGCAGCATGCCGGTCCTTTGCACCAACTGAGAAAAAGGTTTCCCGATGATATTCAGGTTGCACCCGGCAATTATCGAATTCCACTCGAATCCGAAGGAGATCGTTACAGTCAGGGAACCTATACCGATGAATGGGGCTGTGTATTCGAAAATCTGGAACACGGTATCATCGGCATCGTGCGCAAGCCACGGATCGCCGAATGGCAGGATTTGGAGGACTTTTCCCCTCCGGAATCAACCCTCACTCTGGATAGAGAAACCGTCAATGCTTTCTGTCGAGAAAGCGATAAGTTCATCCTCAGTGAAACAACAGCACGGCCTTTTGAACGATTGCAGTTTATCCGGACCATGGAACAGGCATTAGTTGACCTCGTTGAACAACCCCCCGAGCTTTTTGAGCTTCTTGAAAGGATTCACGGCCATTATTTAAAAGAGATCGAAATTTGGGCGCAGACAGACATAGATGGTATCGCTCTCATGGACGATTGGGGAACCCAATCCTCATTAATCGTTTCTCCGGATGTTTTTCGGGATATCTTCAAACCCATGTATCGCGATTATGTGGAGATCGCACGCCATTTCGACAAGTATGTATTTCTCCATACGGATGGTTATGTTTTGGATATCTATCCGGATTTTATCGAGATCGGTATCGATGCCATCAACAGTCAGATCTTCTGCATGGGGGTGAGGGAACTCGGGGAACGTTTCCGCGGAAAGATCACATTCTGGGGAGAGATCGACAGGCAGCACATCCTGCCTGACGGAACTCGGGAGGATGTGATTCAAGCCGTTTGCGAAGTCAAGGAAGAACTTCATGCGCAGGGAGGTGTTATCGCCCAGTGTGAATTCGGCCTCAAAGCCAAGCCGGAAAACGTGCTTGCTGTTTTCGAAACCTGGGATTCCTTCCGTTTTGAATAGTCGGATAAGATAAGTATTTGTCGGGGGGAGAAATCCGTAAAGAAGGAAAAAGAGGTAGGTGAAGGATTAAAGCAGACTCGATAACTCCTTAGACCATCCAGATAGGAACAACAAATACTAGCTCTTGTTCTTCTGAATCTGCAGGAGTGGCGAGGCCTTTCCGTTTTTGCCGAGAGCTTCGCCATCCCCATTGCCTTCCGACTCGACTTCGATGCCCAGAAGATGTGCTGCCCCCTCATAAATCTGCCGATAGTATTTTTTCGATTCCTGCATCTGGGCCAATTTCTCTCTGATCTTCTGGAGCTCCTGTTCCATTTGAGAATCCATGTCTTCGAGTTCTTTTTTGGCTGCTTCCATAGTTTTTTTGTAAAGGTCTTCTTGTTCTTTGTTTACTTTCATTTTATCACCTGTTCTTTTATGATTTCTTAAACGTGAAAGAAATTGATTTCCACACTTTGACCTTGATCCCATTTTTAAAAGCTGGAACGAATTTCCACTGCCGAACAGCTTCGATGCAGTCTTCATTGAAGCCATAGGGGCCTTGGATCCCTTTGATCAACGCAGTTTCGATAACATCTCCCGTTTCTGATATAAGGACATTGATCAACACTTTCCCTTCCACTCCTCGTTGGAAGGCAACACTGGGATATTTGGGGTCCACTCTTTTTTTGATCTCGGGAAGGATATCCACATCTTCGAGGGACACTAGATCTCCCTCTCTGACAGGGAGTTCCTCCATAGCTGCTTGTGACTGGTCTTCCGGTTGTTCGTTTGCTGGTGTCGTGTTTGGGTCTTCCACAGGTGTCGATTGCTCACCTTGCTCCTCTGAGGGAGTATTCGTTGGCTCCGGATCGCTTTCTGTAGGGCTCAAAGACTGATCCTGAGCAAAGATCGGTTCTGGGATACTCTCGGACGATTCCGGAAGAATGTCTTCTTCTAAATCAACGCTCTCAACATCGAGGGCTTGGGAATTTATCTCCTGGACGGGGAAGACTTCGTTGACTTTTGTTTTGACCTCGGCCGCTTCCTCTTTGGGTTCCTCTGCCGGAGATTGGGTCGGAGGGGCAAGTGTGGGAGGAGTATCCGCAGATTGTTTCTCCTCCTCTGGGTTGTCGATGACGACCTCTTCCGGTTCAGCGTTCGTTGTCTTTTCGACCGGCGGTATGGCTGCAGCCATCTGTTGTGGGAATGAAGCGGTGTTTTGGGGTTTGCGAAAAATGAATGATGCACTCAGCGCAATGGCGGCGACCAGGATCAGAGGAATGATAAACTTTAAAGGCAATTTTTTTAGGTATTCCAGAGAATTTTTTAACACAGCGATTGGCGAAATTTTTTTCTTTTCCTCTTCCTCCTCTGCACTGAAGATCATGTCTTCTTTGTCAGCAGTGTCGACAACAATTTCCTCGTCTTT
>JASFPP010000315.1:0-3882 GCA_050115915.1 Candidatus Aminicenantota bacterium | reverse complement strand
TTCCACCCTCCTGAAATAAAAATATGTCATGATCAAAAATTCCTGATATTTCCAGGAAATATAGAGGAATCCCGTTCCTATCAAGATGGAAACAAACACAAGGACAAACTGCTTCTCGGATAGGATGGAGATGGAATAAGAAATAGTCAGAGCAAGGAATGAAACCAGAAGAAATGGCGAATACGCCAAGAGTCCTCCCATCATAAAAAACAGACCTGAATCATCCAGAATATCTTTAAGCCCTGGGAGAGATTGCAGCAAGATATAGAATACGAGGACAACCGTGATAAATATGCTCAGGAGTGCAATGTACTTCGTAAGCCAAACCTGCCATTTCTTCACGGGCCGGGAGAACATGTAGATCCAGGCATTATCCCTGAATTCCGAGTAATAACCACTCGAGCCGATTAGAAGCGCTGCAAAAGGAAGGAAGATCCAGAGGAACATACCGGAGAAATACATGGTCAGATCCTCTTGACCGGAGAAATTTAGAATCACCAGTGCTAACAGAATAACTAAGGATAGAGAAAACACAAGGATGTTTTCTCTCCATTCTTTAAAGAATATCTTCAAAAGCATGAACTCCTCCGCTTTCCCTTTTTGTGGACATCCTCATGATACAAAACTGATAAAGATCTCTTCGAGCGTGAGGGAATTGACCTCCATGTGAGTCGGATTTAACGATTTCAATTCTCTGTGTTTTTGCTCGTCCCATGGATAAATAACAACCTCGAGCCTGTTGTTATCCCATTTCTGGGACAGGACTCCATCGATGTTGAAACTAGTCGGAGTCACGTTATCGAATACTAACAATACCTTTTTTGTGACCTCCTTCACACGCGTGTATTCATCCTCGATGATGAGATTTCCGTCATGAAGAATACCAAACTTATCGATGATTCCGTCTAGCTCATGAACCAAATGGGAGGAAAAGAGGATCGTGGTGCCCCCTTCCAGGATCTCTTGGATGATATCTTTCAGAAAATCATGTCTTGTTGGAACATCCAGGCCAGAAGTTGGATCGTCGAGGATCAGAAACTCGGGCTCGGCGGCCAACGCTACGATCAAACCGACCTTAAGCTTCATGCCACGTGAGAGATGTTTGATCTTCGATTTACTTTCTAACCCTAACCGGTCAAGAAATTCATCTGCTTTCGTGTTATTCCAAGTTGAATAAAAGGACGCATTGAAGTTCAGGAGCTCTTCGATCGTCATCCAGCTGAAAAATATGGAATCCTCTGGGATAAATCCGATCTCTCGTTTGTATGCAGCATCCCCAAACTTAAGCGTTTGGCCCTTGTAGATAATTTTTCCGTTATCCCAGGGAATGACGCCCATTATCATACGGATCAAAGTTGTCTTCCCGGCTCCATTTTTTCCTAAAAGTCCGTATACTTTTCCTTTTTCGAGCGTCAAATCAAAATTCTTAAGAATAGCTTTACGGCCGAAATTTTTAGAAAGACCTCTGATAGTTAAGAGTTCATCCATGGGAGTCCTCTGCTACTTTTTTAAAAACTGTATGGAGTCTTTGTTGAAAAAGTTTTTTTATGTCATTCGATGTTAATTCATATCCTCGTGCTTTTTCAATGGCACTATCAAAAATATTGTTGAGTAATTCCGTCCGTTTTTCTTTGGCTAACGAAAAAGAATTATCAGACACAAAGCACCCTTTTCCCCGGCGCGTGTAGATGAATCCCTCTCTTTCCATTTCCCTATAAGCTCGTGCAACAGTGTTGGGATTGATGAGGAGTTCGGTGGCCAGCTCACGAATGGATGGCAATGGATCGTGGGCTTTAAGTATGCGAGCTGCAATCCTGAGCTTAAGCTGGGCCTTAATCTGCTCATAGAAGGGAATAAAGCTTGAGTTATCGATCTTTATCATTACTGTACTACTGTATTAATAATATAGTACAGTTAAGTATTTGTCAAGTTTTTATTTAATAAACAATACGCGGTGCCGAACCGTAACAGTTACGGTATAATACAATACAATGAGAAGTGACCTGACCATACTTAATAGAAGACTCAGCAAAAGACCAGCTTGGCTGTGTGTATTCGTCGTGTCTTTATGTCTAACTTCCTGCGTTACAAAAAAAAAGGTTGACCTCTCCCCTACTAATTTCGAGCAATATCTTCAAGAGGCACAGAAAGCAGATTCTCTTTACGAAGCAGGGAGCTACACCAGCCTCAAAGAAGCATACAACACCTACGAAAAAATCCTTGCAATCCAATTTGAAAAGGAAGAAATCGCAGAAAAACTCCTAAAGACAGCACTTCTTCTGGGTTTGAGAGTCAAGGAGTTAGGGATATTCGACACCTCCTATCTCCTAAAAGCGGAGGAATTGAGTGCAACCTATCCCCACCTCGCAAAGTACGGAATCTACTTGAAATTCATAGCCTGTATTCCTTACAGCGTCAAGGGAATTGGAGGTGGATTCCTCGACATCATGCCCAATCTCAACGACTACTACGACTGGGTCAAAGAAAATGTCAAACCTCTCAACGAGGAGCTCAAAACAAATGCGGGCATTTCAGACTTTTTTGCTTACATGTACGTCTGTTTCTACAGAAACTTTTCCCATTTTATAGATGAAAAATTGAATATGGCCTATTATTTAGATCTCTTTCCGGACTCAATCATAATAAAATACAGGTTGGCTCTTTTTTTAAACAAAGACAGAGATTTATTCGAATCCATCCTTGAAGAAGAGCCTAGATTTCAAGAAGTTCATTTGTTTCTCGGTGAATCGGCTTATGAAGGGAAAAAACTTCTCACGGCTGAAAAACACTTCCGGAAAGCTTACGATATTATCCCCAAATCTCTTTCTCTCCTTGTCTATCTTGCGGGGATACACTTTGCGCTCGAAGAATACGATGAGAGCATCGGATTGTATGAGGATGCCCTCCGATTAGCCCCAGGATACAGGGAAGCTATTCTCGGAAAGGGAATCTGCCTCGGATACATGGGAAAACACGAATACGCCCTTCTTACACTCAATAAACTCATCGAGCTGGGTAAGTATTACATGGGTGAAGCCTATTTCTGGCTGGCATGGAACCAGAACGAGCTGGAGCAGATCGAGACTGCTGAGGAAAATGTCAAAAAAACAGAAAACTACCTGGTGGGAGACATAGGAGTTCTCGCCCTTCAAGGTATTATATCTTTTAAATTGGGAAAACTGGCCGAAGCTGAGGATTACTTGAATCAGGCTCTGAAAATCCAGAACAATCACTGTGAATCCATATATTACCTTGCCAAAATTGATGTCCTCAGGGAAGATTGGAAACAATCGGGGATTGATTATGAAAAAGCAGCTTTTTGCTACAGAGGCTTAGAGGCTGGTCTCGACAACAGGATCCAAGAGATAGAAAAATCTCCCCTATCATTAGAGAGAAAAGCCAAAATGATCCTGAGGAAAAGAGCTCAATTGAGGCAGACAGCCCTGACAAAAGCAACCTGTTTCTACAATGGAGCTGCAGGTTTTTTCAACTCTGGTTTAACAGATAAAGCTCTGGTTTTTGCTGCTTACGCGGCTCAGGATGAGGCGTTTACCACCAAGGCGGAAAAGCTTATCAAAAAGATCGAAAACAGATAGAACAATCCGGAATGAAACAACGGTAGGGAATAATCCGGGAATTTGATTGTATAGAGAGTAGGAGCGCAAATGAGCCAACAGGACCAGCATGAGGAGAAGATGCTGATAGTCAAAGCCAAAGGAGGCAACACCAAAGCCTTTGAATCCCTTGTCAGGAAGTATCAGAAGCCGATCTACTACCTCTGCTACCGGATGACGGGCGCTCATCAGGCGGCCGACGATCTATCCCAGGATGTGTTCATCAAGGCTTATTTTGCGCTATCTCATTTCAAGGAAGAGATGAATT
>JASFPP010000314.1:0-3889 GCA_050115915.1 Candidatus Aminicenantota bacterium | reverse complement strand
GGGATAAAAGAAAGGATGTCACCCAAAAATACATCAACGAGTCCTACAAAGAGATGCAAAAAAGGGCCAGAGAGAGAAAGAAGGCCAAGGACAAAAATGGCGAGGACGATCGGCGGCGGCACATGGATTTCTCTTTCGATGAATTGTTTCCCTTCAACGAGAAGAATAGGGGGAATTATGAATTCACTCTATTGGAGGAGAACTCGTTGGAAGGAACCTCTGTTTATGTCATCGATGCCAGAGCGAAACAGCGGACCAAAGATTTTTTTGAAGGACTGTTTTATATCGATAGGGAGACATGGGATATTCTTAGAGCGGAACTCCGATTGGCCAAAAATCCTGGCCCCTTGAAGGTGATGAATATGAACCTGGACTTGAAGGTCCTTCCTGAAGGGTATCTAACGGTCAGAAAAGCATATGTCCGGATCCATGTGGGACTGGTCGTAAAAAACATCCGCAGGGAAGTGGTGGATGAATATTCGGATTACGAGATCCTTGAACAATGAGCTCAAATACTTTATTGTAGTGAAATAAGAAAAATAGATCTATAAAGCTAATTCTTTCCAAGGAGGGAGGATTATGAACACAAAAATTGGGGATCTGTGCGATGAATTCTTGAAAGGATCGATCGGCCGTCGTGAGTTCCTCAAGAAGCTCGCTGCTTTGGCTGGCGGTACAGCTGCAGGTATTACTCTTGTGCCCTTAGTGGAGGGCGGTTGTGCCAGAGGCCAACTCGTTGCAGAGGATGATCCCCGGCTTCATGTGGAGGACATCAAATATCCCGCTGAAACGGGTGATATGCTGGCACATTTTGCGAGACCAAAGGGCGATCGAAAACTCCCCGGCGTGATCGTGATCCATGAAAACAGGGGTCTCAATCCTCACACGAGAGATGTTGTCAGGCGTGTTGCTTTGGAAGGCTTTCTGGCTGTAGGCCCGGATGCATGTTCTCCATTGGGCGGAACGCCCGAGGATGTGAATGAAGCCCGGGCGAAGATGCGGGAGCTTGATGCTGAGGCCACAAAAAAGAATTTTGTCGCCGCTGTCAAGTATCTGAAAACCCATCCCCAATCGACAGGAAAGGTCGGATGCATGGGTTTTTGCTGGGGTGGAGGGATGACTAACCAGGTGGCTGTCAATGCTCCGGATCTCGACGCTTCGGTCCCCTTTTATGGCCGGCAGCCCGCGGCAGAAGATGTCCCGAAGATCAAAGCATCCGTACTTTGCCACTATGCTGGCCTCGATGAGCGCATCAATGCGGGCATTGAAGCCTTCGAAGCCGCCATGAAAAAAGCGGGCATTGAATACAAGATCTACATGTATGAGGGAGCGAAGCACGCATTTTTCAACGACACGGGGACTCGCTATCACGAAGAGGCGGCCAAGCTGTCCTGGAAGCGTACGATCGCGTTCTTCAAAGAGAAGCTCAAATCCTGACTTTGTTTGCGGAAGGAACAGTTATCCGGGCATTTGCCGGCGCCATTGGGCGGCCACCTCCTGAACAAACGGCCGGCAATGGGTGAAAAAGCGTTTATATCCCTCACACAGGTAATTTAATCCTGGTTCGCCATCGGGCGTCTGGATGAACCGATTCTTCGGGCACTCCCCATTGCACATATCCCGAACTTCACATTCCAGGCAATAGCGGGGGAGTGTGTCCAATTTCGCTTTCCCGAATGCTCTCTGTGCCGGGCTTTCGAGAAGCTCCTCCAATGATGTCCCCATAATATTTCCGAGCCGGTGTCTCCCATCGACAAAGTGGTCGCAGGAATAAAAATCTCCGTTGTGTTCAACGACCGGAATATCCCCACAGACCGGGCGAAAGATGCAAAGGGAATGCTCTTGCTCGAACGCTGTTCGGGCCGCTTCTTCGATGATCTGAACCTTGATCCGGCCGACATCCTGTTCCACCCACTCGTCGAAGATTGTGCAAAGGAAATCGCCCCAGTCTTCGGCCGACATGGTGTCGCGGCTTACTCCACGATCCGCTTCTGGCTGCCGTTCCACCATTGGCAAAAAGCTCACATAAGGAGCTTCGATCTCCTTGAAAAATCCGTACACTTCTCTGGGATGCTGGACGTTGTGGGCATTCACCACGCACAGGATATCGCAATTTACTCCATGTTCCCTTAACAGTTCATAGCCGTGCATCGTACCCTCAAAGGTGGATTTACGGTCTTTGGTCAAGCGATAGCGGTCATGCATTTCCTTCGGGCCGTCAAGGCTCAGCCCCACAGCAAAACCTTCATCTGCCAATAAGCGGCACCATCTCTCATCGAGGAGCGTCCCGTTAGTCTGCATCCCGTTCATGATAATCTTATCTTTGGGTTTGTGTTTGCGCTGCAGACTGACAATCTTACGAAAGTAATCCAGTCCTAAGAGCGTTGGCTCCCCCCCATGCCAGGAAAAGCGGATCACGTCCTCAGGATAGGCATCGATGTGCTGGACAATGTACTCTTCCAGAATAATATCAGGCATACGGAATGATTCACCTTTTGGATAGAGATCTCCTTTCTTCAAGTAATAACAATAATGACAGTCCAGGTTACAGACAGGGCCGATCGGTTTTACAAAAACCTGAAATTCATGTGAGGCTTTTCTCTTCACTCAATGCCCCTTTTCCGGGATTAACATCATCAACGATTTTATTGTACTGGATTTCATTCACTTCGTTTTTTCCCGAAACACATCGGGCTGGATGTGCCATTCCAGGTTGTTGGGCGGTGTGACCGCATGCTCGGGGGGCTTGGGCAATGCCTTTAGCTGAGGGCAATAATCATAGGCGACTGGGAAAGGCCGGGTGGTTCCCCCTCTGTTCACGTACTCCCAGACAATCTCACCGTCAGGCTTTATTTGGAAGAGCCTGCCTGTATTATCCTCGGCGATGTAGGTATTTCCGTTGGGAAGTCTCTTCTGCGTTCCCATGGTCTTGCTGAAAAATTTGATGTTGGCATACCCCTCCGTCTCGTATTTCCAGACGATCTCCTTGGTCACCGGATTGAATTCAATGATAATCGTCTGCCCGCAATGTGTTCTGTGTCTGGGAAAGAGAGCGTTATCGAATAAAATAATATTCCCCTCCCCGGGCAAGCCTTTCTCTATCATTTCCGGCTCGTGACAGTGTGCCAATCCCCCCTTATAATCGTGTGTCCACTCCCATACGATCTTTTTAGTGTCTCTATCCACGATATAGAGCCTATCGATGTTTCTGGGATTGACGAGGATATTTCCCGGCTTGAACCTCTCGTCGCCCGCATCGTACCATTTATTCTCAGGAATAGGGGAGATGGTGTTCATGTGGAGCCAATCGCCTTCCGGTGTGACCGGAGAGAATCTATTCAAGTCGAGGTGGTTGTAGGCATGCCACTCCCACACAATTTTTTTATCCGGTGTCACTTCATAGATATCACCGCCCAGTTGTTTCTCGACACTTCCCCTTTTTCGAAGAGACCACCAGGGAGGAATCTCGACATCTTTAACCTGTTTCTGGAATTTTTCGGGCAGCGGTTCATGCGCAAGGAGCAGCCTGTTATTGCTGGGCAGCCACCGCATGTCATTCATAGAACCGATGCCCTCATGGGTCCACACGATGTTGCTGTCCCAATCATATTCGATGATGGTTTTATCCGGTCCGGCATAAAGCAGATGTCCATTGGGCAAAAGTCTGCATCGTTTATTAAAATTGGGTTTGACCTTCCATGTGTGGACCACAGTCCCATTCATATCTATAATCCGGATATCACCGGGGATCTCACTTTTGGCTCTGATTTTGGCTGATGGGTGATTACCCAAAGATGCATGGTCTGCGATCAGAATGTAACTGTTGTAACACTCTGCGGGTTTGTAAATAGTGGTTCCTGTTGGAAATACTGTCGGATGGGCCAAAGCC
>JASFPP010000313.1:0-3889 GCA_050115915.1 Candidatus Aminicenantota bacterium | reverse complement strand
AGTAAATAGGGATTTTGTGATACAAATACTCACAGGACCAGTTCATTCAGGTAAGACAACTCTGCTCCAAAGATTGGCAGATCAGCTCAAAAAACAGAATATCGAAGTCGCTGGATTTTTAAGTTTATACACCGAAGAAAAGGATCAGTTTATCGGGTATGACCTATTCGACTTGATCCAAGGAACGCGGACACCTTTTATCAGAAAGGAGGGCCAAAAGGCTTGGCAGAGGATAGGCCCCTATTTTTTTATTCCAGAGAGCCTGGATCATGCGCAAAACATCATTCTCCGTTCGACCAAAGCTGACATTTGTGTGATTGATGAGGTAGGGCCCCTGGAACTGGAAGGAAAAGGACTGGGGCCGGCCCTAAAAAAAGTCATGCCTCTTTTACGCCCAGAATACATACTCGTCATTCGAGACAGCATCCTGGATAAATGGCTTAGGGCATTGGGAGAGATCCCTACAAAAATTTTCCGTATCTCGGATAATGAACTCCTTTCCAAAATGGTCAAATACTTCAATTCAAAATCTAGAGACAAAGGCAACGTCGAGCCCCTATGAAAAACATATTTAACCGTCTGCTCAAAGAGATGAAGAACACAAAACCTCTGGCGCTGGCGACGATCATCGAAACGATGGGCTCTAGCCCACAAATTTCAGGAGCATCAGCCATTTTCTCTACCGACGGTCTTGTCGATGGAACTCTGGGAGGTGGCATTCTTGAAGCTCGAGCAGAGGAAGAGGCGATTGCTGCGTTAAAAGATCAGGAATCCCGGCTTATGCCCTTCAGTTTGGACGGCGCAATCACATCCGAGGAAGAAGCTATTTGTGGGGGCGAAGTCACAATACTTATCGATACTCAAACTCGAGACTCTGAGGACACTCTGGACAAAATGAAGTCTTCAATAGACAGCAGGCAACCAGGTGTGCTGGCTACAACTATTGATTTATTTCCAAAAAATCGAGTCATTCTCTCGAGAAAATGGATCGAAAAATCTGAAATTTTCGGTGATGGCGCCGCGGCAAAGGAATCCCCGCACTATGAACAGATCAAAAACTCCTTCAGGTCGGGAAGACCCCTTCTGCTTGAAATCCAAGAAGAACAAGAAAAAGGAGAAAAACAAGAAGCCCTTTCACAAAAAACCCTCCTGTTTTTAGAACCGCTGTATCCCCAATCTCACCTTGTGATCGCAGGGGCAGGACATATCGGAAAAGCCCTTGCACATCTTGGGAACCGCCTGGATTTTGAAGTGACTGTAGTGGACGACAGAGCGGATTTCGCCAATCCTGAGAATATCCCCGAAGCGGACCATTGTGTTGTCAGCGATATCGGCAGGGCCATTCGAGAGATCCCTAAATCTCTAGACACATTTATCGTCATCGTCACGAGGGGACACAGCCATGATAGCGATGCACTCCGGGAATGTATATCATCCAATGCCGGCTATATCGGCATGATCGGCAGCGAGCGCAAGATCGCACTTATGCGTGAGAAATTCTTGGATGAAGGCTGGGCCACAGAAGAGCAGTTCGATCGTGTATTTGCGCCCATCGGCCTGGAGATTCAGTCGAAAACCGTGGAAGAGATTGCTGTGAGCATTGCGGCACAGCTCGTTCTCGTCCGTAACCAGATCCAAAACAAAGGGAGGACGGAGCTTTGATCTGGGCATTGATCCTGGCGGCTGGAGAGTCCAAGAGGATGGGACGATCTAAACAATTGTTGCCCTTCGAGAATAAAACGATCTTAGAGACTGTTATCGACCACATCACACAATCCGCCGTGGATCAGATCCTTACCGTTTTAGGAGCCCAACACAAAGAAATAGAAAAAGTCATCAAAGATTTGCCTGTGAAAAGCGTATACAATCCTAATTTTAAAGAGGGAATGCTCTCATCGGCTCAAAAGGGATTTGTGTCAATCCCTGAGAAGGCAGAGGCAGTACTCGTATTTTTAGGGGATCAACCGAGAATTCCGAGTTCTGTGATCGATCAGGTGATAACAGCTTATCACTCATCAGAAAAAGGGATCGTGGTCCCTGTGTACGATAAGAATCGGGGCCACCCCGTGCTCATCAGCACCAAGTACCGTGAGGAAGTGACGCATCTCGATCCTGAGATTGGGCTGAGGGAGCTCATCCACAACCATCCGGAAGATATTCTGGAAGTGCAGGTAGACACATCAGCAATTATCGAAGATATCGATACACCCGATGACTACAAAAACCTCAAACACTGAGATCGAATGCCTGCAGAGAAAGTATAAATAGACCCTAGTTCATTTTTTTAGCTAAGGAGCGATAATGAAACATCTTTTAATCTGTATTCTTGTTCTGATAACCGTTAATGCAACAGGATTATCCGAGCTTCCTGACTATACAGAAGAAATTCTCGATGTATTGGCCAAACAAAAAGCAGCATGGAACGAAGGTGATATTGAGGGCTTCATGAATTATTACTGGCGTTCTGAGGATTTTACATTCCAGTCAGGGAACAACAGGATCCTGGGATGGGATGCTCTTCTCGATCGATATAAAAAGAATTACTCGGGTGAAAATAGGGGGATATTGGATTTTAAGGATCTTGTGGTCAAGGCTCTCTCAGAAAATACAGCTCTTGTATTAGGACGATGGGAAGTCAAGAGAAAGGATGAGGTCCTTGGAGGATTGTTCACTCTCATCCTCCAGCGCAAACCTGAGGGATGGCGCATTATTCACGATCACACATCTTCATAACTACAACACACTTACTCAATAAAAAAGCAATAAAGGAGGAGTGAATTATCTATTTACAGGTCCTAAGTAACGGTCGAGCCAGGCCAGGGACTCTTTTATGTATTCCACTCTGGGGGGGATGTGGTCGGTTTCATACAACTTCAGTTCCTTGTGTTCATCCGGAGTTCCAAGAAGGTCGAACATAGGCTTTATAGCCTCTTCAACGCCCATTATCGAGTCGTATTTTCCGTTTAACATCAAGGTTGGCGTTTTCACCCGGGTCACATAATTGAAGGGATGAGCTTCAGGGCGAGCTCGATCCCAAAGGCCTCCAGGCAGTAGAATGCTTGTTTTAAGACGCTCTTCCACCGCCGGGATGATCGCTCCGAGCACTCCTCCCCAACTCATTCCATAATAAGCAACCTTGTTGCTGTCTATGTCCTGACGGGTTTCTAAATAGTCGATGCATCTTCTGAGATCTTTAACCACTTGAATCAGGTATTCAGAATACTGATGGGTGTTGTTGCCGAAATGGATGGCTCGTAGTTCAGGACTTCCCCGCTCAAAGGTCCCTTTATAGACCGGATAGAGAACGGCCCGGCCGTTCTTGACGATATAGGAAAGGAACATTGTGAATTCGTAAAAGCTCTCGATATTCTGGCTCGACGGTGTCCAAGTCGAGGCACTTCCGGGGAAGTAAATTACGGATTGGTGAGGAGGTGGAGTATTTTGGGGAAGAAAAAGGTGTAATAAAATCCTCTCGTTGCCATAAGCTGCGTCAAAGGATATCTTTTCATGGATCCAGCCTTTTGGATTTTCCTCTTTGAATTCCACTTGAGCGTTTAGGTCAGTTTTGTCATATGAGAACTGTTCCTTGTATACCTGAAAGATGGCATCAGAGACAGGCTTTTCCTCGTAGAAATTTTTCACATCACGGAGGTGCCGAAAAGCGAACGCAGCTTCTGGCGTAGTCTCTGGTTCCGGAATGAGAACTAACCGGAATCCATTCTTGGCAGAACGATCCATGCCTGGCGCCTGACCTAGATTTCCGAACGCATATGTGTTGTCGCCCCATGCACCTCCTCTGAGAATCCTTCCCTGTGGGCCCTCATTCCAACACCATTCCCTCACATTCCCAGCCATATCATAGGCGCCGTAAGACATGATACCTGGGAGG
>JASFPP010000312.1:0-3893 GCA_050115915.1 Candidatus Aminicenantota bacterium | reverse complement strand
GTGAGGGGCGGCTCATCAACTTGGCTGCGGCAGAAGGACACCCCGCAGTGGTTATGGACATGAGCTTTGCTAATCAGGCTATGAGTGCTCTCTTCTTGTTGAAAAAGGGGAAAAAACTCGAGAAGAAGGTCTATCCCGTTCCCAAAGAGATCGATGACGATATCGCGCGGATGAAACTCAAGTCCCTGGGAATTACTATTGACAAACTCACTCCGGAACAACAAAAATATCTGGCGGCATGGGAAGAAGGAACCTGAGCTTTTTTGTGTAGTGACATACAAATTCATTTGATGAGTTTCAGGTACTCATCGATTTGTGCTTTCATCTCAATATCAGCCGCAGAGTAGATCTCGTCGAATTTCTCTCTGGCAAGATTGTGTTGATTGTTCTTAAAATAAGCGACAGCGAGATTGAATTTTAGATTGATGTCATCTTCAGCAATCTTTATTCCAGCTTTGTAGCTATCGATCGCTTTATCATAATCATTAAGCCTCTCATACAGAACGCCCTGAAGATTATGGGCCATCACCAACCTCGGATTCATTTCCACAGACTTTTGTACATAGTAAAGCGCATCTTTGGTCCTGTCTTGAGTAAAATACAGTCGAGCGAGGTTATAATAGGGAAGTTCTCTGGATTTGTAGTTGACATCGGAGGCCGCCGTTCGGAATGCCTGCTCTGCCTTATCGAGCATCCCAAGTTCCTGGTATGCCGTACCCATATAATTATGGGCTTCTGTAAGAGTGGGATTAAGTTGCAGAGTTCTGTCGAAGAAGTCGATCGCTTGTTTGAATTCACCTTTCATCAAGTACGCGATACCAAGACCGTTGTATGAAAGATGATATTGGGCATCGAGTGATAGGCTCTTGTTAAAGTACTTGATGGCCTCATCAAGTTGACCGTTGTTGAGATGGAAAAGTGCCAAGTTATACTGATATCGGGGATCTTGTTCTCTCTGTTTTTGGATTTTTTTCTCCGGCGACGAACAAAAAGCCAAGGATAAACACACTAAAAGAATTCCTCCAATTCTTATTTTCATGGCTCACCTCTCTTAAAATACGATCTGGATTATTTATAAAAAATTCGATGTTAAAATATAATTCATACCATCAAAATTAGCGATGTTCTTGTTCTCGACAATGAACATAAAAAACTCACGTCATCGAAGTAGATATATACATCGAATTTTTTATGAATAATCCAGTTATTCGTCTTTGAGTTTTCTTGCCATCAAGTCCTGCAAGGCTGTACGCGGATCCTTATCCTTGTAGAGAACATAATAGGCCTGTTCATGAATGGGCATCTCTACGTTCTCCCTGTAAGCCAGTTGATAGCCTGAAAGTGTTGTGGTTACGCCTTCGGCAACCATTTTCATTTGAGATACAACTTCCTCGATTTTTTTTCCTTGGCCGATCTCATAACCCACATAGTGGTTCCGGCTAAGTTGTCCTGTGCATGTGAGTACAAGGTCTCCAACCCCAGTTAAACCTGCGAAGGTTTCTTTTTTGGCCCCAAGCTTTATCCCTAATCTGGTTATTTCTGCCAAACCTCTTGTGATCAATGCGGCACGGGAGTTATCCCCGAATTGAAGACCATCGGATATCCCTGCTGCTATGGCGACGACATTTTTCAGCGCTCCTGCGATCTCCACTCCAAGAACATCCTCAGAAGTATAAGCCCGTAGATAGGCCCCCGATATGAGGTGTTGAACATCCTTGGCCACTGCACTGTCCTCAGATGCGACAACAACAGCCGTGGGGTGGGATGCAGCGACTTCTTTTGCAAAACTCGGGCCTGATAGAATGGCGATTTGAGGGATAAAATGGGGTGAGAAAATCTCGGTCATAATCTCGCTCATCCTCTTGAGACTTCCGTCTTCGATCCCTTTGGTCAGGCTGATGATGATTTGATCGGATGTCAGATGGGGTTGGAGCTTTGTGTATATTTCCCGGCAAAATTTCGAAGGGACGGCGATAAACACAAAGTTCATCGATCGGACACATTCTGCGATCCCATGAAAAAAGGAGACTGACGAAGGAAATAAAAACCCGGGAAGGAAAGTCTTGTTTTCTCTGTGTCTAAGGGCATCTTCATAGATGTTTTTTTCTCTAATCCAGAGATGTGTATCTATGTTTTTCCGGCCAAGATGCAGGGCTACAGCGCTCCCCCAGGATCCGCCGCCGATAACACATGCCTTCATGCGGCTTTTTCTCCCAACTTTCGTTCCTCTCCCGCGATCAATCTCTTTATGTTCCCCAAATGTCTGAAAATTATCAGGCACACGATGGCGCAACTTAATGCAATCACTCCCATATCTCCAGTGAAGAACAGGACACACACGGGATAACACATCATCGCCAAAAGAGACCCGAGGGAGACAAAGCGTGTGAGTAACACGACAATCAGGAATATCCCGACAGCGCACAAGAGCGGCCCTGTGGGCAGAGCCGCATAAACGCCGAATGCCGTTGCTACCCCTTTGCCTCCTTTGAATTTAATAAATAGGGGGAAACAATGCCCCAGTACAACCAGAAATCCACAGAGCAGAGCAAGTCTTTTATCAGGAATAAGTCTAAGAGCGAAATAAACAACACAAAAACCCTTGAGAATATCGAACAAAACAACGGGGATGGCATATTTCCATCCCTTAAGCCGGAGGACATTTGTTGCCCCTGTCGCCTGACTTCCAAACCTTCGAATGTCTTTTTTTTCGCTCAACTTAAAAAGGATGTATCCCGCGGGGATAGATCCGATAAGATAAGCCAGTATGGGGTAGATAAAGATCATTTGAGATCGATGTTTGCGAGGGCGCTGTACTCTGCGCCTGTCGGTTTGAGTGTACTCTTGAATAAAGTGATCTTCTCCACTTCCATGCGCCCAAATTCTGTATCTTTGTTTCGCAACAGCTCATCCAGAACTGGCATGATGTTCTCGTTCGATTTGACCCTCCCCAAAGTCAGATGTGGGAAAAACTTCCGCTTTTCCCGTTTTATAGCCAATTTTTCAAGCATTAATTCAACCTCTTTCTGTACATCGATCAGCTTGTGATTCTCCTCGACTCCCACCCATAAAATTCGTGGGCTTTGACTCCTCGGGGGGAAACGGCCTGTCCCCACCAGCTTTAGAGGGAAACGTTCATGTTTTAAAGCAAGGTCCATCAGAACAGACCGAATATCACTCGCTTTATCTTCCGGGATTTCTCCGATAAATTTAAGGGTCAGATGCATGCCCTGTTCTCTGATCCACCGAATGTTGGGTTTATGATTATCGAGTTTTTTTATCAACTGTGAAATATTTATTTTGAGTTCGTGTTCAAGGTCAATTGCTACAAAGGTTCTCATATCAAACAGCTTGTGTGTCCTCTCTCTCCTTTTGGTATTGTAGAAGATGATGTCTGAGGATATCAAGAGCTTTCTGACTGGACTGGGACTTAATAATCTCTCTGTTTCCCAAAAAAACGTTCTTCACTATCTTTGTTCCGCCTGCCCAGGACAAACCCACATAGACAAGTCCAACGGGCTTCTCCGGAGAACCTCCTTCAGGTCCAGCGATTCCTGTAATGGAAAGTCCGTAGTCCGATCCCCACTTTTCCCTGATCCCTACAGCCATTGCTTCGGCAACTTCATGACTGACAGCCCCATGTTGGATAATGACATCTGGTGAAACACCTAATATTCGGGCTTTGGAATCGTTTGAATAAGTCTGAACTCCCTGTTCGAAGTAATCAGAGCTCCCAGGGACATTCGTGATGCGGTGGCCGAGAAGACCTCCGGTACATGACTCAGCAATCGACAGAGTTTTCTGGTTTTGTCTTAAAAGTGATCCCACGACCTCCTCGAGCTCCTCACCGGAGTAAGAAAAGATATGGTCTCCTAAACGTTTTTGAAGTTCGT
>JASFPP010000311.1:0-3899 GCA_050115915.1 Candidatus Aminicenantota bacterium | reverse complement strand
GGCGACGAGCGTTTGGCCATAGGCAAGACACGCCGCAGCGATGGTTTTGTAATTGTCCTTCTCCACATAGTTAATGAGACAATTTTCTCCGGCCGTCACTTCGCAGACTTTTTTCATCACTTCGTTGATTTTTTCATAATGGCTGTGTCCAGTAATAATGATCGGCACGCCAACGCTACCGAGCACCTCCCTGACAGCTTCAGCGGCTTCATCAACGCTTCTGTTTCCTTTTTCAGGATGTGTCCCATCGAGTCGGATGCTGATCATTTCTGCTCCATACTCTTCAACACATTTTTTGGCCATATCACCCGGATGATCGATGACATCCCCGAAATAATCGCAAAGGAGATCGGGGTACTTTTCTGGTTTTTTATCGAAGACTTCCATAGCTATTTGAGGCGGATGAGGATGATGGCCTTCGAAAAAATGATAAGGCAAAGCTGTGCTGCCGCCGATTGTTGCTGTATGGGTGCGTGTTCCTCCATTTTCTGAGGTCGCACCGATCGTGACCTCGAGCACCTTACCTGTATTGGTTTCTTTTGGGATCTCGAAATTCATGTGCTGTTTCGTCCTTTCATAACTCAAGTTTATGCATGATTTGATCGATCGCTTTATATGCGGAAAACTTCACCGAAAGATTATAAACCGGTGTTCCGTCACGATCCATTTGGAGGAGGCTAGTGTCTTCGGGGATAACACCTAAAAGATTCAGTTTTTCTTGTTCGATAGCGCTCCTTACGGTTTCCGTAAGTTTTTCGGGCGCCCTGTTGACAATCAGAAACCTAGCCCGAACACGGGTATCCAATTCTTCGAGCAGCTTGCTGATTCGCGCGGTCGTCTGAATCCCCCGGGGAGATGCGTCCGAGACGCTGAGGAGATAATCGATGGCTTGTGTCGTCCTCCGGCTGAGGTGTTCCATGCCTGCCTCGTTATCGATAACGACGTACGCATAGTTTTCCCCAAGAGTTTTAAGGATATCCCTCAGGAGGTTGTTCGCATAACAATAACAACCGGGCCCCTCGGGCCGGCCCATGGCGATGAGATCGAAAGAATGAGTCTCCACAAGGCTGGTCTGAATCTTGTATTCGAGAAACTGTTGTTTCGTCATTCCTGCGGGGAGGTTGTTAACACTTTTTTTCATCTCCTCTCGGATGGCCCCGACCGAGTCTTTGATTTTGACGCCAAGAATATCATTGAGGTTGACATTGGAGTCGGCATCAACAGCCAGGATGGATCCCGAACGGTTTTCGCTCAACCAGCGGACCACGAGTGCAGCGATAGTGCTTTTTCCGGTTCCTCCCTTGCCAGAAATAGCTATCGTTTTCATTGGTCTTTGGCTTAATTAAAACAGGGGATCCATGGACAGAGCAGGATGTTTCTTTTTTGTTATGAATTCCAGGACCTCCTCTTCTGTCGTCGCCATGGTCTCATCGGCGATTTTATCGAAGAAATCCTCGATGCCGTTCTGGTTGCCGATATCGCTGATGATCGAACTCAACTCTTCCTTGAGGTCTTTGTTCATCCAAACGATACGCTTGCCACCCACCTCTGCACTTATAAATTTTGTGCTGCCGATATACTGCTTGCTGTGGCCTATGAATCCCGGGGTTTGCAGGCCGCCTCCCACAGTCCCTGCGAGGGTCGAAAATTTCATTCCGCTAGGGGTCATGCCTGCGTAATCCCTGTAGACAACCATGATTCCGTTCGTCGAGGGTAAGATACAGGAGATACACTCGAAGCATCCGCACGATGTCATGGGGTCTTCGATTATACTGTACGCGTTGAACCGCTCCAGTGTCTTGTGGGAGCTGTTGTAGACAAAAGTGTTGATATCTGCCCACTGGCCCTTTCTCTCATCCAGAGGAACTCCTTTTTTGACGGGCTGGTTGGGACCTGTGGGATTGATCTGATAGGCCGCTTTCCCGTCGAGCCAATTGTAGGCCCCGCACAGGCCTGAGCGCTCGGGAGTGATGATGCAAACGTGATTCGGGGCAAAAGACTGGCAGAGGGTGCAACTGTAAAATGTATCCACGGCCTCGTCTGTCATATCCGCAAGGCGGGCATCTCTCTCGAGATAGACCTTTCGGGCGATATCGATGAGCTCAAGGACATCCTTTTCCCTTGTATAGATCTTGACTTGAATCTTATCGACGATTTTTCCGTATTCTCCATGGAGCTTGGCATGGATGATAGAACCGAAATCCCGGAATTTGAATCCTTTCGCTTTGGCTTCCTTGCTGATCCGGATCCAGTTGATGTCCCGCTGCCCCATATGGAAGACGCCATTTGCACAGTTGATAAAGTCATGGATCTGACGCTCCAGGATGGGCTCGAAATCCGGCTGCATTTCCCGTCCGGCGACTTCGACCCAGATAGCGAGAGGGATTTGTGAGCCCTCATCGATATCATCGATCTCCGGGCCGATCACTTCGATCTTCCCGTCCTCGACCTCCTCTAGCTCCTTTGTCGTGAGATACTCGAAGCCGGGATTCGGCTGCCCCGCGAGCTCGACGTACATGTCGTCCTTTCGGACTCGCTCTCCTTGAAAGGCGGGCCCGTAAGGGACAGGGATCGGAACCTTGGTGACGCTGATTTTCAGCCCTCTGACTTCGATGGCTTTTGCGACGATTTTATCATGAGGCACCGGTGAAACGACATGCTCGTATGTGCATATGCCGGTGGGAAGGATCTGATCGATGTCCGTATCCGCGATCGTGGGGAATCCGTAGTTGATGGCCCCTGCGGCCTGGGCATGTTTCTCGTCATCTACGGGACCGAGAGCAAGCACAAATGCAAAAATTCGGTTTTTATTATAGCGGAGCACACGCTGGAAATCTCCCGGTTGCGCTCCTCCAAAGGAGAGTGCAGCTCGCGTTGCGAATCCCAGTGCATGAATAGTGGCTGTGACATCGCTACCAAACGGAACCAAACGGGTTTCCCAACCCATCTGAATGCCTTCCTCTCGAAGCTGCTGTGCCATGGATTTTCCTTCCGATTCGGCAGACATGAAGACATAGAGATTTTTTTCCTGAAGCTCGCGCGCGATCTTGACAGCGATCTCATTGGTCGGACAATAACCCACACATGCAGCGAAACCGGGAGCTGTTCCGTCGACAAATTCTATCCCTCTTTCTCTCATGATCACATCGTTCGCGGCTCCCAGCCAGAGGTGGCCCTCTGTGGGATTCGGCGTCGTGAGGTAGGGGAGAGGGTTTGACGTGTATTTTATGGCCTCGATGATCTCGTCTGCAAAAAGAGTCGCCATACCTGCATCCAGAGTATGTCCAAGGTAGGGTAACCATAAATTTCCCTCGGGAATATTAGGAAGAAGATTTTTTGCCTCTTCGAGGAGTTCTGTAAGGCCTCCTAGAGTATCTATCTGCAATCCTAAAATACCGTAGGAGATAGGGAGATAATAACCTGTATTCGGAAATTCGACTTTTGTATCCGGACCTTTCTCGCCGATTGCCTCTTGCAGCTCTTTCTCAGCACGGGCAATTAATTTGTGGGCTCCTCGAATAGCTCGTGTCGCGATGAGTTTTGACATCAGATTTCCTTTCCTTTTCTCTCAGACATTCAGCCCTCTTCTCATTTCCATGTCATAAAGAATGCGTTCCCTGGCCTTGCTGATACCTAAATTTTGTCTCTTTTTATTGATATGGTTTATGATCATTCCCGCCATTTTTCCCGGATCTTGTTCGACGCCCCACATCCCTCCGAAGATGTGTTCGAACTCTCTGAAGACATGATCGCAGAACACGTCGCTGCCAGAAATAGGTAGGCCCACGCCGAATACTGTAAAGACGCCAGAGGACACGAAATACTGCCCGATCGAAATAGCTTTCTCGCTCATCCATTCAGGCGCTGCCCCTGCGACAGGGAGGTCGCTGATATCCTCA
>JASFPP010000310.1:0-3904 GCA_050115915.1 Candidatus Aminicenantota bacterium | reverse complement strand
ATAAAAAATATGATAGATCACGAAAAACAAGGAGTCGTGAAGAAAATGCAAATTTAAAGATTAACAAGGGAGGTTACACAATGAAAAATAGATCAAAATCAACAATTTTAGCTCTAATTTTTCTCATTGGTTTGTTATCCACAGTTGCCGTCGGTTTTACCAGTCAAGAAGACGATGCTCTGAAAGGTCTAAAATCGGTCAAGGCAGTTTTTGATTTCAGGACAGGTGGCCTGAAAAGCACTGCTTTATTTCTTGATCTGATACACGAAACTTATAAGGGCAAGGATATTGCGGCAGTAACAAAAAAACCGGAGTTTGTGGTTGTCTTTCTTGGTCCCTCAGTGAAGTTAGTATCTAATAATAGAGAAGGTGTGTCGTCTGAAGATCATAAAATGCTCGATGCTATTGCTGGAAAAATTTCTGAAATGGCAAAGGATGGGATTAAGTTTGAGATCTGTCTATTTGCTGCTAGAATGTTTAATGTAGATCCAGCCACGATTTTATCAGATATCAGGCATACAGAAAATGGCGTGATATCTTTGATAGGGTATCAAGCTAAAGGTTTCTCTTTGATTCCTATTTATTAAAGCGGATGGGGTCTTAAAAACTCAGATAAAATTTCCCCTGTTCATTATAAGCGTGGGTCAATACGGTCCGGTCCGCCACACTCCGGTGTGTAACAAGTAACATTGATAAAATCGCATTTTTCCTTACACTCCGGACATATGTCTGGTGGCGTTGCTGCTGTGATGAGAAATCCACACTTGCTGCATTTCCAATAAGTAAGACCGCATTCGGGACAGATATCTCCGGTGAATTTACCCTCAGCGGTATGACCGCAGTGGGCACACTCATATTTTTCCTGTTTGTTTTCCATTTTCTTTACCTCTATTCCGTTGATTCACTTTTTTAAAATGTCAATGGTTAAATATCTATAAAATCTAACCGCTCTCTTCCTATTTATAGGAATTTCTTTTAGGAGCATAATAACTAATTATAACTTTATTATGAAAAGAATGCACTAAAAAACAGCCCTTCGTTCCTATGCTTTCAATTAATCTATCAACTCAGTCAACCTCTTCCTCGCATCACCAACCTCAGAAATACCAGGGTCAGCATCCTTCCAGAAGTCGAGGAATTACTTCCCTTCGGAACGAGGCGTTTGAGTTCCTCGAACCAATTCTGGACAAGAATCATTTCGGTCGCTGGCTGGGGCTTTACCTCTTCGTCATTCACCATCAAGAATCGGTGACTGTCGCGGGATATATCAAACGAGCGGATCGGATCTGTAAGGAAGTATCCCGATTTCTCGAACAACAGGTGCGATTTGCGAATCTTATTTAACGAGAATTAGCTCTTTTTGCGGCGGAGATAAATACTCGACTCCATTTTCGGTGGCAATCGCCTGCTCATGATCCCACCAGAATAGATATTGGTCTTTGCCTTCGGGGCCTGGCGACGGCATGTAGAAAAAATATTCTAAAACAAAGTGGTGATTGGGTTTGAGTGGCACATCCCACGTCCATTCCGGACCATAAGAACCAATCCTGGGGCCCAAATAAATATCGAACTTCCTCTTACTCGCTCCTTTTCCCTTGCCATGGCAGTCGATACTAAGGTGTGTTTTATCGGGATCATAGCCTTCAGAATAAGCGGGAAAATTGTTCTTTGGTTGAAACATGTGCAATTGGGGATCCCTAACAATAATCCCTTCCTCCTCGAATCTCTGCTTGTAGTTTTGCATTATTTCACGAGATGGAAGTCCAGCCTTGATCGTTTCTACCAGAATCTTATCGATCTTTAGATACTCTGCCCAGAGCTTTTGGATTTCCGGGGGCAGTTCGCTCTCCTCTTCACGGAGCACATAAGCAAACACTCCCTGGCTCGGTGCTGCAACGATGTCGCCTCCTTGAACCACAGTGTTTTCCCAGCCTTTGCTCCTTCCCCTTTGTGACTGTCCTATGCTCATCCGGCGAAAGACAACGACATCTGCCTCATAATCTCCTGTCTCACCCACTTCGCTCGTTTTAGTGACACCCGGCACGATTTCAGAAAAAGCTTTCTTTACAATTTCAAGTTCGTCCTTACGCATTTTCTTAAGGAGTTTAATTTCGCTCGGCACCGGAGTTATATTGTAATCCATTATCACATATTCAGACGAGACCAGCCTCTTGGCATATTTTTCACCGAGTTCTTTTGTCAACAGGAGGTAGTCTGTATGCGAAATGCCGTCATTTGTCCTACTAAAAGTCGGCCACGTTCCCAGATTTTCCCTGTAGTTGACAGCAATGCGTTTGGGGTCGCGTGCTTCGACAAATTCTCTGAGGCCCTTAAACCGGTAATCATACTCTGTCATCGGGCTTGCAACCGGTTCCACCACAAAAACAGGGTCGTAGATTATGTCATAGACTCCAGATTCTTCAACCAACTTACTCGGCTCTCCCCTTTCACGCTGTGTAGCTCCCCAGCGATGTCCGAGAACCGCCCGTTCGATCCGGTCACCACCACGGTCCGTGAAGACGAAAACACCGGAGGTGCTGCCCAGGTCTTCTGCACCAAAGGGATCACGAATTGCCACTCTCATCACATGAATCCACATATCAACATTGTTCTTCCGCATGGCCTCGGGCAAGACGAGATCAAACCTTTCCCGGCGAATCTGATTATTCCATTCCTTTAGATCGTCCTCTTTCTGGGCCTGTTGACCGGGCATTTCCGTGGATTTGGCCATTGCAACATGGCATAGGGCCAAAAACATGGACAAAGAAAGAATTGTAAAAAAAACTTTTCGAGTAGACATTAAATAACCTTCTTTCCTTTTGGGTATCAGGATTTCTAGTCTGACACTTCGGGCATTTAACTGCCTTAACTGATCCTATTCCCTTGCGGGCGAAAGAATATCAAATTCAGGTAAATAGAGTCAAATTGAATATGCTACAAATTTGCTGCTTATAATGATACGGAGCTGTAGCTTAGGGAATCGACATGTTAGTTCAAAACCATATGATAACGAACATTCTGGTCTGCTTCGACTAAAATAAAGGGAGTATAACGATTAGGGAGTAAATGAAAGGAGGGTGACGCTATGTTTTATACCAAGACTTACTACGGCATGGCCGCAGCCACAGCGCTAGTTTATCTTTGTCTGATAGTGGCACCGCTATCTGCTCAAACTGAAGATCTGAACCAAGTGCCGGATCCGGCCAACAAAGGTATTCCAAAATTGGAGAGTGTCCTATCGGAATTGCTGGACAGGTTTGAAGCGGGGGGGATAGGAGAAGCCTTGGCCTTTGCCAGGAAGAGAGGCATTAAGATTAGTGCAGGTAAAGTGAGAGTGATAGCAGAGATGGAATCTGAAGCGCGGGCCAAGGGTTTCAAGTTGCCTGGCGCAGCAGTTGAGGCAGTACACCGCAATCTCGTTCGACTCTCTGTCCCGCTGGGTCTTATCAGGGCTTTGGTCGCCATTCCTCATGTCAAGTTTGTCCGCGAGCCTCTGAAACCACTTCCGCATGCAGGTAATGTCACCAGCGAGGGAGTGATCATTACAGGAGCTGATACCTGGCATGACGCTGGCTTCACGGGAGAGGGCGTCAAGGTGGCAATCCTCGACTGTGATGGTTTTGCTGGCTATCAAGGCCTGTTGGGAACTGAGTTGCCTCCAGCAGATAGAGTGGTCGTGAACTCCTTCCGCTGGGATGGCATCCTTGAGTCAGGTGTTCACGGAACAGCCCTTGCTGAGATTGTCTACGATATGGCACCAGGAGCGACTCTGTACTTTGTTAACTATGCTGATGAGGTGGGAATGTTCATGGCTATTATGTGGTTGATCGAACAGGGAGTGGATATTATCACCCACTCCTGCGGCTGGGTCAACATTGGCCCCTACGACGGGACGGGTGGAATC
>JASFPP010000309.1:0-3911 GCA_050115915.1 Candidatus Aminicenantota bacterium | reverse complement strand
CTGTATGGCTTTCATCTTCATCGGTCCGCGCCAGATCACAGGGATATTGGGATCCTGTATCAGAAAGGACATCGAGACCAGCTTCAAGTTGGCATTGACCTCCACGGCGCGGATCCCCCCGGAGGAAATATCCAATCTTTTGTCTTCAACTCCCAGCATTTTGGCAAGGTTCGGACCGTGGATATCCACATCCAGTAGGCCGACTTTTAATCCTTTTTTCGCAAATGCAAGGGAAAGATTGGAGGCCACTGTGCTTTTTCCGACGCCACCCTTCCCGCTGAAAACGAGCAGTCTGTTCTTTATGTGCTCGAGGTTTTTATCGACTTTAATCTGGGCCTCATCCTTTGCCATTACGATTGCTCCTTCAGAAATTGTTGTATTGCGTCTTTAACTTTTCCTTTTGCTCCACTGATTATTCGGATTCCAGACGAGCTGAGAACCCTTTCGGCGTTCGGGCCGCATTGCCCGGTGATAACAACACTCGCCTTTTTTTCCACAGCAAATTGGGCGCTTTGGATGCCGACGCCCCCTGCGGCATCAATATTGGGATTTTCGAATACCTCAAAATCTTGGCTATCGGGCTGGACAACGAGGAAATACGGGGCCCGCCCGAAACGAGGGTCGACCTCTGCGTCCAGGTCTTTTCCTGTTGCCGTGATGAATAAACGTGATTCCTCTCCCTGGCTGAGGGATGGCTGGTCGGTGTGGTTGTCTGAAAACTCCATATGGCCGTGTTGGTGCCCGCACAAGTCCTCGCCCAACTCCAGGTCTTGCTTGAGGAATTGGGTGATGACGGTGTCGATAGGTCCCTGCACACCGATCAATGTGTCGATATTCTTCTGTGCAAAAAGTCCCTGGGCACGCGGCCCCATGCCTCCCGCGATGATGACACTGACTCCTCTTTCAGAAAGGAACTGGGGAAGAAATCCCGGCTGATGGCCCGGATTCGGGATTTCTTCCCTGCTTACCACTTGTCCTTCTTGGATGTCAACGATCGTGTAGGAGGCGCATCTTCCAAAATGTGCTGAGACATGACCCATGTCTGTCGAGATGGCAACTTTCACTTCTTTTCTCCTTCGAGTTCTTTGAGTCGTTTTTCAATTTGGGCGATCTCATTCTTGAGCATTTTTGACTCGGATTTTAGAATGTTTCGCTCCTGTTCCGGCGTGATTTCTGCGGCTCCCCAGGGATCATAGGGATTGCGGAAACCTGATAGCGGTGGATAGAGTTCTGCTGGCGGATAGGGATAACTCCAAGGCCGTCGCCATCCCCTACCTCGTCCTAAACCCATTCCGCGGCCCCATCCTCGGCCGAGTCCAGCTCCCCGGGCGTATCCGTACCCGCCTCCAGGATTCATAAACCCTGGAGTCGAATATCCCGAACAATAGCCCATGGAACGGCCCGTCCTCGGGCCAGCGCCCATCGGTCCTGTACGATCTCCTCCTGGCATCTGCGTCACCTCCTTTCTATGGATTCGGGATGCGGGTCTCGAGTTCAGTCATAGGGATTTATTCTCCGTTCTGAATACTGAGGTCCGCATCTGTATTCCTCATTTGTTTTTTTGACAATCTTCACAGAAACCCAAGAATTCGATATTGTGATCTTCTATTCGAAAGTTGTATTTTTTTGCAAGCCGCTTCTCTGTTTTTTTGACGAGCGCTAATTCTTCATCTAAAAATTCGCTGTAGTTTATGATTTTTCCGCAGTGAGTGCAGATCAAATGGTGGTGGTGTTTACTCGTATCATCGGAGATGAATTCGTATCGATTGTGTCCGTCGCCGATAGAAAATTTGTGAATGAGGCCCATCCGTGCAAGGAGATCCAGTGTGCGATAAACCGTTGTCAATCCGATTCCTGGATAAAATTTGTGTAATGTCGCATAAATTTCTTTGGCGCTCATGTGTTTTGTAGTCCGGCTCAACAGTTGAAGAATAGCCTCGCGTGGTCCTGTCCAGCGGCGGAAATGCCTGCGGTGTCTCTGTCTATCCATTGGATGTCTCGGCATTTTTTATCCGTTAATGATAATGAAAACCATTATCAATAACAGCATAATATAAGCTCCTTTGAAGTATTTGTCAAATATAATTTTTAGTTTTTATTTTTAAGGCAAACAAATGAGGACAACAGGAATTGTTGTTGAAAGAGCCATGGAATATCCTCTATTTTATTCCTTCTTTGACCAGCATTGTTAATCTCACAGACGAAAGTTTTTCCTTGCCACCGGAGTTGCTCTATAATCCCCTAACTAACCTGGAGCTCCGGGCGAAAATTGCGTTTCTGCTTGGAGAACGTAACAGTGAATTCGGAGAGAAACAGAACAACTTCCGGTTAGAGTTTAGAATCTGGTATTTCTTCTAAACCTTGGATCGGATGATTCATGAGTCGAGATCGCCGCAGGGGGAAGGGGAATATCCGCGAAGATTCATCTTGTCTGATTTTGAGGGCTGGTTTCTGAGATCGCGCTAAACTTCATGTTTTGGAGCAAAGCTTTAAACCTTTTGTCCTGTCTGATGCTGTCAAATACAGGATCCACATCAAGCCAGACGAGCCAAAAAGATCGTTCTCTGTAACCCTTGTTTAGCCATTCAAAAGTTTGATCCTTATCATCAAGGCCTAGATAAATGAGCGCAATGAAAGACGGATCGACATATTGTTTCGCTTGAAGCGTTTTGAGCTCGTTTAGAATCTGCAGGGCTTCTTTCCTGTGGCCCATTAGGGCATGGGTGTATCCCAGCCAAGATTTTATTCTCGGATCCCCTTTGGACAGAGAATGGGCTTTCTGGAAAAGCTCTAGAGCTTTCTGGAAATTAGCCTCCTGGATATGTGTCCATCCCTGATAGAAATAAGCCATAGGAAATTCCGGCACCATTTGCGTGATTTCAAGAAAAAGACTTTGAGCAGCCTGATTTTGACGGTCCAAATAAAGAATAATTCCCGAAGCTGTATGCACGGGAAGGGACATCGGGTCGAGTTCTCTGGCTCTAAAAATTTCTATTCTCGCTTCATCGTGCCGGTTTGTCACAGCGAGTAAAAATGCATATGTTTGAAGAGCCGTCACGTAATTTGGATTTAACTCTAAGGAACGCTTGAATTTTTGCTCCGCCCCCCCCCAATCCCAATCGTAAAAAAGCTTGATGATTGCGATGGATGCATGGGCTTCTGCGATAGTCTTGTCGCTCTGTAGAGCTTTCCTAGCCCACTCTCTTGCTTTGGGATAGGCTTCATGAGGTCTGAGTACGTTGAAATTTGCCAGGCCAATGTAAGAGTCCGCAATTCCAGAATAGGCAAGGGCATACCCCGGATCTTCTTCAAGTGCTTTTTCAAAATATTTCATTCCCTCTCTCAAGTCTTCAACCGTTCTTTTATTCCAATGGGCCCTTCCCTTTAAATACAATGTATAAGCGTCCAGGTTTTCCGTGGAATGTTTGTCGAGAAAAATCGATGTTCCTTTGGCAATTTTGATCTTAAGGGAATCCACGATGGAGTGAGAAATTTTGTCTTGGAGAGCAAAAATATTTTCGATGTCTTGATCGTATGTTTCGGACCAGAGGTGAAAACCGTCTTCAGCGTTAATCAATTGAGACCTTATGCGGATTCTGTTGTCCACTTTTTGGACGGTTCCTTCCAGAATTGTTCTCACATTCAATTCTTCACCGATCTCTTTGATATCTTTCACTTTCTTTTTATATCGCATCACCGAAGTTCTCGATACAACCTTCAATTCTCCGAGCATCGAAAGCTTCGAAATGATGGCGTCGGTCATGCCATCGCTCAGGTACTCTTGATCTCTCCCCGGGCTGAGGTCTTCAAAGGGCAGCACAGCTATTGAATTTTCCCATTTTAATCCAGAGGATTCCTCCTCTTTGTGCGTTTCTGCTGTTGTGATGAGGGTAATGTCCAGGACAACTGTC
>JASFPP010000308.1:0-3917 GCA_050115915.1 Candidatus Aminicenantota bacterium | reverse complement strand
CGGATGTGGCGAGCTTAAAACCGCCAATCCGATCCTTTCCATCTCTGAATAATACTGATTTCTTGCTTAGCGACCCGAAAAAATCAACCCGAACTGGGTCAGTATGTACCTCCCAGCTTCATAAATGCCCGCTCTCCTCTAATCTCTAATTCTGTTCCGTACTCCTTTGAAAGCATTTTGAACAGCTGCAGGATATCCGCTGCGATCTCGCCGGTAGCGACCTCCGCCAATCCACGCCTCGTTAGGAATCCGGTGTCGTCATACTTATCCCTGTACTCTGCGCCTTCATCCAGTTTCAGCGGAACGAACTCAATGGAACCAATCGATTTATCATCGATAGTCATTTTTGCAAGAAGGCCCGACCATGGACGGTGTTGATCATAGTGGCCGATATTCGGATTCAGTCCCTGATATGCGAAGCCGCCAATCTGTCTAAAAAGCAGACGACCCTTGTAGATCTCCAGTCCGTCGAAGCCCCTGTGACCATTGCCTATGTACATGGACGCACCGGCATCGATCACTGCTCTTGCGAAATTCGTCTGCCACTGTTCCACATCATCGACCTTGATGTGTCCGTAAGCTGTCGCTTCGCCATCGGCGAGGTTTGCAAACACATCGACGTCGATCTGAAAGTGATGGTAGTAGATCACGATATCCGCGTTCTGTGCCGCCTCCCGGACTGCACTGATGTTTCGATCCCAATCGTCCTGGTGGCCTGTCCATACACCATTCACATTGGCTGAGATGTAATCACGCTCATCATTGCTCGTGGTGGACGCGATGAGAGCAAACCTGGTTCCCCTCACGTCCATGTAGGCAGGTGCAGTAGCCTCCTTTTCTGTGGACCCTGCTCCAGCGTGAGTGATCCCATATCGGCTTGCCGTTGCCCGGGTGACCTCAACTCCACACTCACCCAAGTCCCAGATGTGATTGTTTGACAAAGACATGAGGTTGAAACCCATAGAGGCCAGAAACTCCATCACCGGAGCTTCGACGGCGTGAGGGTTGCTAACATTGCCTGGTCGATCCTCAGGAGGAATCCGTGGTTTGCCGAGTATCGTTATGTAATCCGCAGGAACGCCGCACTGGTTGTCGGGCCCGTTTATCGCCATTTCAAAGTTAGTAAATGCAATATCGGCCGCCTCAACGATGGGACGAACGGTACCGAACGGATCATCCCATGACAGCCTGGGATCGATCTTGATAAGGGCCTGGCCTACGACCACAAGTTTCAAGGCTTCATTATCACGCGGGGCATCGGTACATGCTGTGAAGGTGAATATTATAGCCAGAGCCGGCATGCAGAAGCGAAGATAGCAGGTCATGATTGAGCCTTTTCTGCAGTGTGATTCAATCTCTTATTTTTTATCTTGAATTGAACATACCACTAATTTAACAGTAATGCAATGAACCAAAATGAAGCTCAAGCGATAGGAATGGCTAAAAGCCGGTTCCCAAGGGAACATTTGTCAATGGATTGTTGTTCGTGATGAAGAGGTTGCATTTGAAGATGCAGGAAAGAGAATGGCTGAACTGTAGAAATCACCCTAATTCCAATCCTCCTGGGGAAAAGAAGTCGTCATATCGCACTTTTTGGTCTTATCCAAAATCTCTGTAAATTTATTATTATCTATTAGTTACATGATTTTCCTCATTGGAGGATAGTCTGACTACGAATCAGTAGGTCGGCAGTTCGAATCTGTCCGGGCGTACCACTATCATTCAAATCGATTCACCTTTATGTTCAAAATTTGCTAGACATTTATTCAACCCTGGCTTTTTGATCCGAAGACAAATTTATTATGTGTTATGTGGTTGAATAAAAATGTTATAATAATTTCAGATAAATAATTGGAGGCCTCTTATGATTTCCACTTACACTGCAAAATATGCTCGCACTGAATCTGGATATATGGGTCAACTGGTAGAGTGGCCTGAAGTTGTTACAGAAGGCAAAACGATTGAAGAATGCAGAAAAATGCTCCAGGATGCGTTACAGGAGATGATCCTTGCGTATAAACAACAAAAAAAAGAGATTCCTAAAGGAGGGGCCCTCATAGAACAGATTCCTGCCGAAATCTAGATACATGTCTGTCAAAAGGCGTGATTTGATCAGATATCTGGAAAAGAGCGGTTTTTATTTGCTTCGTGAGGGGAAGAATCATTCCATATATACTAACGACTTGAAAACCATTCCAGTCAAAAGGCATAAATTTCTAGACAGAATCACTGCGAACGAGATTTGCAAACAAGCTGGACTGAAGCCAAAATTCTAGCAATTATCATCTATAAAGTTTGACTCTGTCCCCATAAATTTATATGCTATCCTCAGCACGGAAGGGGACGAATGGCAAGGCTCTGTCCTAAATGCAATACAGAAAACCCCGACGATTTTAAGTACTGCAAAGAGTAAAACACGAATGGGAGAATTTTGAGGCATAGATTGGAATTCCTCACGCTCTGGAAGGATGCTGACCCAGGAATTGCTGAGGTCGAGGATGCGAGGAGGAGGTTGGCGGGATTAAAGAAAATAATGCGAATAGATGGTGAACATTACTGATCTTTTATGAGTAGATGTTACTTCTTATTCGAATGTCTTTTATTGCTAAAAATACTCTCGATCCACTTTTCCGAGTTTTCTCTGACAATTGAAAAAGCACTGTTCTTCAATGGATTTCGTTTTTTTATTTGATCAAGAGTGAGCCCCTGTTGAATCAATGGGCTTACTAACATGATGGCTTCCTTAAGCATTTCGGTATTCAACTTGAGATCGTCCATTGTATAATCACTATGTCCACGAAAAATGAGTGCTTCATCAGAGAAAAGCTTTGTCATTCGAATCATCGATTTCTCCATATCGTATACATTTGCACTGAAGCCTGGCCAAACTGAGTAAGGTTTTAAGAATCCAAAATCTCCAATACAAACAATATTTGCTTTCGTAAAATGGACGACTATGTCATTATCAGAATGCCCCGGCATGAAATATAAATTTATTTCTTCATCATTAAAATGAATGCATATTGAATCAGAAAAAGTAAGATTAGGAAGGCCTGATTTTGGAAAATTATCATCTTCAAGAAGTACATCTCTGCACCTATGACTTGAAATAATCACAGCTTTCCGACCAAGTAGTGCATTTCCCTCAACATGGTCACCATGGGAATGGGTGTTGATAATGAATTTGATTTTATCGATCCCTATCTTTTTGAGTTCTGCTTCAATGAGATCCACAGGTTCAGAGCCTGTATCCACGAGAAGTGCGCCGTCGGGCCCATTGAAAACAAGTATGTTCACAAAATTATGGACGTAAATTTTGTAAAAATTTTCAGCCAATTTAGTGGTTTGGATTGAAGGTTTAATTCTTGTCTGTGCTTGTAATAAAGTGTTGCAGCCACAGATAAAAATGAGTAGAAGTGAAATCGAGATTACCAGGCTGTCATAAGCGATAGAACGTTTCATTTAAAAATTCTCCCTATAATATTTTCGATTATTTTTAACAATATTGACCTGCCACCAATAATTGTACTATCTCTAGAGCGAGAATCCCAGGCTCAGTAGTCCTACCCAAAAACTGGTCCAGCCAAAAATATAGTTTCCTGGCTTTAAAACTGCTTTGCAAACTGAGGTTGATGATGCGAGGGAGAGGCTGGCTGGGCTGAAGAGTCAGTAATCATCTCTGAAATCGTCTGAATCCGTCTTAATCCGATTGACACCAATACTCTAAATTTATATTCTATACCCATCGATGAAGGGGACGATGACAACACAGTGTCCTAAATGTAAAGCAGAGAATCCCGACACAAAACAATTCTGTGGTGATTGCGGAACTCAATTGATCCCTTCAAAAGAAACTCCTCTTCCCACTCAAACCATTGAAGCCCCTAGAGAGGAATTAACCACAGGCTCTACCTTTG
>JASFPP010000307.1:0-3935 GCA_050115915.1 Candidatus Aminicenantota bacterium | reverse complement strand
CACACTATCTGTCAGAGTGCCAAGTGTCCCAACGTCTCAGAATGTTGGGCCCACAAGACAGCCACATTCCTCATCCTGGGAGATATCTGTACAAGAGCCTGCGCCTTTTGCGCGGTCACGAAAGGCGAGCCATCGCCGCCTTCAAAAGAAGAGCCTAAAAGAGTTGCAGAAGCCATCGCCGAATTGGGCCTCCAATATGTCGTCATCACTTCTGTCACTCGCGACGACCTTCCCGATGGTGGTGCCGCCTTATTTGTATCCACTCTCAAAGCCATAAAGAAAAGGAATCCAGGCATTAAAATAGAAGTGCTAATTCCTGATTTCAACGGTGACGAAAAGGCCTTGCGGACTGTCATCACTTCCAATCCAGATGTTGTTAACCACAACATCGAGGTTCCCGAAGCCATTTATCCCCTGATCAATCGCCCTGTTCTGAACTACAGGCGCTCGCTCGAAGTCCTTGAAAGAGCAAAAGCCATGGGGGCTACGACAAAATCCGGTCTCATGATAGGATTAGGCGAAAAGAAACATGATATCTATCAAACATTTAACGACCTCAGGGCCGTTTCTTGCGACCTTTTAACCCTAGGACAATACCTCCAACCTTCAAGACTGAACCCCCCCACAAAAAGATATTACACTCCCGAAGAATTTGCAGAGCTAAAAAGCATCGCGCTGGAATGCGGCTTTTCCCAGGTGGAATCAGGCCCTCTTGTGAGAAGCTCCTACGGTGCCTTCCGGATGTACAACAAATTAAAAAGGACGTGTTGAGAGAAAATGAAGTACTTCATATTCACAGACATTCATGGTAACCTGGAAGCCTATCTCGCAGTTTTAAAATTTGCACAACGCCGAAAGATCGATCAATTCCTGTTTCTCGGTGATATGGTTGGATACGGCGCGTCCCCGAACGAAATTATCCAAAAGATCCAGCTCCTCAAGCCTATCTCAATCATAAGGGGAAACCACGACAAGGCTGTCTGTGAGATCGACAATGTCAAAACATTCAATCCCATTGCCGCATCTGCCATTCACTGGACTCAGAATACTCTCAAAAAAAGCAACCTGAACTATCTAAAACGACTCAAACAAGGCCCTATGATCGTCAACAAGGATATCACGATCTGCCATGGAGCCCCTTTTGATGAGGACCATTACATTTTCGGCGAATTCGATGCAGCAGAGGCTTTCCTCCACATCAAAACACAGATATGCTTTTTTGGACACACACATTTTCCCTTCCTCTACACAGAAAAGGACCATTTCGTCGAGGGAACATTTATCACAGGAAACTCGAGCGAGATCAAGATCGAAAAAGACGTCAGATACCTGATCAATCCCGGATCGGTGGGGCAACCCAGGGATAGGAACACGAGAGCATCCTGCGCCATTTACGACAGCAAACAAAAGAAGATTAAATTCTATCGGATCGAGTACAGCATCGAAGAAGCCCAGAAAAAGATCATCGAGGCCGACCTCCCGGCCGCTCTGGCTGAAAGGCTGGGATTGGGAATTTAAAGCCAAATTCTCAGACAAGATCTTCGACTATACCTGTGGATTCGCATAACAATACAGGCAACAGTGGGGACAATACTGCGTATAGCTTCCAATATCCACTGATTCTGTGCAGTGACATTCTTTCCGTTGTGTTCGGTCTTTTTTCGTTGAGACAGGTGCTTTTTCTGGATGAAGCTCCTGAAGGAGAGCTCCATCAATGCAAGAGGATGGCCTGATGCCAGAGGCCTCACTCAAAGCCTTCTGACTGCAGATATAAAGATCGATCCCATAATTCTCTGCAACTTGATGTAAATACCCGATATCCTTCACTTTCTTCTCGAATGGTGGATCTCTGTAAATACAGTCCCTTTTTGCCGCTCGTCTTTTCGCCTTGTTGTACCATTGGGTGAAGCTGAAACGGACATCCTTTATGCCTTTATCAAAGAGAACCGGGGCTAATTCCTCAAGGAAATGGAGGTTTGTTCTCTCTGTACCATTCTCCTGCCAGTAAACGATCGGATCGAATCGAACGGATACTCTTTGGGATGTCTTCGCAATTTTGATCAGACTGTCTAACTGCGAGAGGGCAACTCGAGGCACAGGTACGCCTTCCTCGATAAAACTACCCCCAAGGCCAGTAATCGTGAAGTGAAGGTATAGCTGGTCGTATTTTTGGAATTTATCTTTGAGTCCAAATTTGTTATTAATGAGATTCGCAAAATTTTTCGACCAGAGAACAACCGTGTGAATGTTCTGGGGATTTAGGTCCACTGTGTAGGTGTGACCCGAAGGCCCATATACTTTGGCTTCCTCTGTGCCTACAGCTTTTGCCAACCATTCAGGGAAAAAAGCGACCAGGTCCGTTCTCCTTGAGGCACTTATAATCTTTTTTTTGGAACCTTGACACATGTTGTCTCAGAAATTAGTATTTTAGCGGATAACACAAAGATCAAGCAATGGCTACTCTCAGGGCAGAGAACCTTAAAAAGAGCTACGGAAACCGTCTTGTCGTAAAGGGCATCGATATCGCCGTTAACGCTGGCGAGATTATAGCCCTACTCGGACGGAACGGCGCGGGGAAAACGACAACCTTCCAGATGATGGTAGGGCTGATCAAACCCGATAGCGGTACCATCTATCTGGATGAAACAGACATCTCCCGCCACACCAGCAATCAGCGCGCCAACGATGGAATCACTTATCTCCCTCAGGAAAACTCCGTCTTTCTCAAAACGTCGGTGGAGAAAAACCTTACGATGATTCTCGAGCTCAAAAAATACAAAAAAAAGGAAGTAGCGATGATCACGGATCAGCTACTAGAGGAGCTGGGGCTCCAAGATTTAAGAACTCAGCCAGCTTTCAGTCTCTCAGGCGGGGAAAGACGCCGCCTCGAGATTTGCCGCGCTCTTGTCCTCGATCCCAAATTCCTTCTCTTGGATGAGCCCTTCACAGGGATCGATCCGTTAACGATCGTGGAGATCCAGAGAATTCTTCTGCGCTTAAAAAAGAAGGGCATCGGTATCATCCTTTCCGACCACAATGTCCGCGACACCTTAAAAATAACCGACAATGGTTATGTCATAGACCACGGAGAAATCCTGATCGAAGGGAATCCCCAACAGATCGCTTCAGATAAAACAGCCAAAGAAAGATTTCTCGGGGAAAATTTCAAGCTGGGTGATGAGATCACCGACTACAACTCTTCAGAAAATAAGTGATCGCCCAAAGTCTCTCCTAGGAAAAAGAGAAACAGAAAAAAATAGATTACGAACAGTATCACAAGAAACACGAGCGTTTGTACTGGGGATGTCGTAATAAGCTGCAAGAATCCGATTCCTGAAATTCGAGAGGCAAGCCATAAGGCCACCAACCAGACTCCGACAATAATAAGGACATCAAAAATCCTAGATTTGATCCACGGCGGGAATGAAACATCCGGTTTGATGGAACGGCGTTTTTTATCTTTCCCAGCTGCGGATTCGAATATCCCCTGACTGAAGGGGAGATTCTGCTGATCCACTCCCTCAGGTAGTCCCATTCCCGTATCAGCAGGGCGAACGGGCTCCCCCTGTTTCGCTTCTTCATCCTCCAGACGAATCTTTTCATCTGGTTCAACAGGCCCCTCTTTTTCTATGGGTTCCTCAATCCTTTCTGCGACAAAAGATTCCTCAAAACCAGCGGCTTCCTTTATGTCTTCGACTTCTTCTCTTTCTTCAGGTTCGATGGGCGCTTCTCCGTATTCTTCATCCTCTTCGAGAGGCGCTTCTGTGGCCTTACCCTCCCTCATACTCTGTGCCCAGGGCGGCAATTCGCCGGTCTCTTCATAATACTTCTTCGTCTTCTCTCGTTCCTCTTTCAAAGAATCGAGGAATTTTTCGATCTCTTCTTTTTCCTTTTCAGCCGGGTCTACCATTCCTTCCAGGTCCTCGGTCCTAAAA
>JASFPP010000306.1:0-3955 GCA_050115915.1 Candidatus Aminicenantota bacterium | reverse complement strand
AGACTGACTTTAAGGTGTCGATCCTTACGAGAATTGCTGATTTTAACTAAAGCATAGTAAAGTTTCTCATCCGTATCAGCTGCAATCAATTCTTCCCGAAACCGAAGCATTTCCTTTTTCACATCCAATCCCAGTTTTCGGTTCTTGATCAGGGAGAAGGATTCTCGTTCCATGGTCTTAGCCAAAAGATAATCGAAAAGAGCTGCGCGGTCCTCGGGGGTGCTTGTGTCAGCCGTCAGGTTGATCGAAAAGAATAAGACGATAACAAAAATGAACAAAAAACGATAAGAGAGGAAAGATAAATTATCAGACATTTATACCACCTTTGGTAAGGCTTTCTTGAATCGCAAAAGACCTTCCCGTAAATCATCCCAAGACCGAACACATGTCATCCTGAGGTATCCCTCTCCAGTGGCTCCAAAGGCTGGGCCTGGAACCAAAGCGATATGATACTCCCTCAACAATCTTTCGGCAAGCTGCTCCGAGGTCTCTCCTGTTCCTGTGATGTCGATCCAGGCATAGAATCCTCCTTCTGGAGGATCGCATGATATATTTAGAATGCTGTTGAGTTCCGAAACAACAAACTGGCATCGCCTTTCCCAGTCTTTCCAGAGTTCCTTTATTTCGGATGGAGGTTCTTCTGATAAAGCCTTGGCAGCTCCTGTTTGGGTAAAGGAGCCTGCACAGGTCATAAGGTGCTGCTGGAGTGTCACCATACCAGAGATTATAGATTCCGGCGCATAGATGAAACCAATCCTCCAGCCTCCCATGGAAAAGGTCTTGGTCAGTCCCATCAGAGTGATGGATCGCTCTTTCATATGAGGTCGGGTGGCAATACAAATATGGCGGCGGTCACCCCATGTCACCCGTTCGTAAATTTCATCGGAGATAACGGTCAAATCGTGCTTACGTGCGATCTCAGAGATCAGGTCAAGATCAGCCTCGGTATGGACAGTCCCTGTGGGATTATGGGGAGAACAAAAGAGAATGGCTTTCGTGCGATCGGTTATGGCTGCTTCAAGTTCATTTCTCTGCCAACGAAAATAATTCTCACGGCGAAGAGGAACGGGAACGGGAATTCCACCGCAGAAACGTATGGTGGGTTGATAACTGACGAAGCAAGGATCTTCGATAATGACTTCGTCCCCAGGATCGACTACAGCCATCAAAGCGAGTGTAAGGCCTTGTTTGCACCCCAGGGTGGCTATGATCGATTTTTCAGGATCGGCTACGATTCCGTTCTCTCGTGCCAGCTTGCGAGCACAGGCTTCTCGATATTCTGGTTTGCCCTGAGCCATTGTTTGATGGGTGTCTCCAGATAATAAAGCCTGAGCCGCTTCCTGATTGACATAGTATGGACTATGCTCAGCTGCCCTTCCTGCAGAGAAATCGATGATATCAATACCTTGCCTTCTCATCCCAGCAGCAATATCAGCTATTAAGACAGTGGCTGAGGGAGGATTTTCAAGAACTCTTTTAGATAATGTATTCACTTAAATATACTCCTGTTAGCAGCCCTAGTCGATGACATAGAATTATGTGTTGTTTCCTATTCTGTGCTCAAGTACTCTTTTAACTTGTTGGCATACGGGGCAATTTTCAACAGCGAAACTCTATGTTCGACGATCATTTTTTTCAGTCTTTCTTTGTCGTTTCCTTTTAAGGCTGTAAGCAGGGCTTTATGCTGCTTCAATGATTTTTCAAGGGCCTCGGGCCTCTTGAAGGCAGAAATTCTGGCATAAGTGTATCTCTGCATTCTGTCTCGAACTGAATTCAAAATTTCATGCAACAATTCGTTGTTGACAGCTTTCCAAATCTCGTCATGAAATTTTTCATTGAACTCGAAGTACTTCTCTATTGAATCAAGACTGCAGTATTTTTCCATCTTTTCCACAAAATTTTCGAGCTTATTCAGGTTCTGGGGAGTCAGATTATCAACAGCCTGACTCACAGCTAACCTGTCTAAAGCTCCCAAGACTTGGAAGATCTCCATCAATTCCTTGTAAGAAATCTCCTTGACTATGGCTCTCCGGTAGGAATCTATTCTAACGAATCCTTTTGCTTCTAATCTTAGTATGGCTTCTCTAATAGGAGTTCTGCTTACCTGAAAATAATCAACGAGCTCCTTTTCATTTATCCGTTGGTTGGCTTTGAGTTCGTTATTGATGATGGATTCTTTTAGTTTGATGTATATGAATTCACTCATGGTCCGAGCAAGAGGGTATTCAAAATTCGCTTTATTGGACTTTGCCATATTTTACCTCTATATTAATAATTTTCATGCAGCATTCTATTTTATGTTATTAAATGGCATAAATTGTGATACAGTCTGGTTACTATTTGGTATCTTCACTATTTGTCTGTTTATCTCACTTCGATAGTTCGTAGATCGTGTAGATACGATAAAAGCAACCATGCTCGCCGGCAACGTGTTGGTCCGTTGTGTCCGTCCGGATCCATCGGGCACAGAATCCTCCCTTGATCTCATGGTCCCCGCCCAAATTGTCCAGGAGGTAGGTCTGGTCGGTGAGGGCGCTGTAGCGTTTCTAATTGTCCCACGATCCTGACCTTCGCCTCGGGTAATCAAGCGCGTATTGTGGTCGGGACCCTCGGCGTTCCGGTGCGCCCGGAGAATCTGGAGGCTGGCGCGCAAGATATCGATCATGCCTCGTTCTGCGGTGTCTTCGTCCATACCGCCCTCCCAGTTCTTCGTGAAGATACAGAAACTGTACTGTGGGATGACGTTTGTCGTGTCGCCGGGCTCACCGGCGTAGTTCCACGCGATCCCTGTCTTACTTTTGTTGAAGGCCTTGGAACCGCCCTTCGAGCGGAAGTCGTCGTACCATTCGCCGCGGCCGGGCCCGTATCCCTCGTTCTGTCCCATGTTTGCCAACAGCACGCCGCGCTCTTCGGCACTCAGGATTTCGCCTGCCGCGAGGCGCCGATAAAACGTCGAGTAGGCGTCTGGCGACATCGTGTTGGCGAGCTCTGCGTAGTATGCGTCATAGGCGCTGCGGGGTGTTCCCCGTCCGACCTGGTCGAAAATCGCGTGGTCGGACTCGGTGGCGAAGCTGCGGTCGTTTTGTCGCCTCCAAGCCTCGAAGGTATGGTTCGGAACCTCACGGATGGCCGGGTTCTGTCGCTCTTTGATCCGCTTGTCGAACTCTGCTGCGGTTGTGAACTCGCTGAAGTCCGTAGCACCCACGACATCCCACAACAAGGCCTCCGGCGCACCCTCACCAGCAATCTCCGCGATGAGTCGTTTTATGAAGTCCGCGGCCGTGTTGTCGCTGACCCCCAACATGTTGCGCATGAAGTCGCGGATGCTGAATTTCTTGCCGAAGTCATCTTTGGTGAGCCCCCGGGGAGGCGTTGCCTGATAATCGGTGGGCTTAGGTTTCTTAGGCGTTGCGCGATAATCGGCGGCCTCCAGCTCGTACCGGATATCGAGGTCTACTCCTGTCTTGATGAGCGTGGTGGCAAGAATCACCTTGCGCGTGCTGGCGAGATAGAAGTGCTCCTTGGGGTTGAAGGCAAGATAGTGCCCGTTGGTCAAATCTTCGATACGAAAGCCAATCGAAGCACTCTTACCGTCCGTGCCACTTCCGCGCAGTTCGTTCACGATCGCCCATAGCTCGTCGGCATCAGGATTGGAATTCAAGCTAACGTTGGAGGACAGTTGGTCCTTTGGGTAAATGCGGTGCCAGATGGCGGAGAACCGCTGGTCGCCGTAAGCTGTGTCGTAAGAATCAAGATCGGCAAGAATGTAGTTGTCCTTGCGCCGGTAGAGACCGCGGGATTCGAACTCGCTTCGGGACAAGTCGACGCCGATTTCGTGATCCAGAACCCGCGCATCCTGCACCCAGACACCGGCGTGATGGACCCCATCGTCCTCGAGATAGGAAGACAAATCGGATGCGATGTATCCACGTTCAAGCAGGCGGGCCGATATGGA
>JASFPP010000305.1:0-3956 GCA_050115915.1 Candidatus Aminicenantota bacterium | reverse complement strand
GTAATAATAGATAGAATAGATAATTCAGAGAGGAAAGAAAAACATGAAGATACTGACTCGATCCGATGAAATCCTGATGCTGGCCATCTTGCGCTTGAAAGACAATGCGTATGGGGTATCTATCATAAAAGAAGTGGAAAAACGGACAGGGAAAAAACTGACCTTTGGGAGCCTCTGGGTATCGATGGATATCTTGCACAAACGCGGATTTGTGAAAAAACGCATGGCAGATCCGACGCCTCAGAGAGGGGGACGGAGCAAGATATACTACAGCCTCACGCGCAAGGGAATCAAAGTGTTGGAGGAGACGCGGGAATTCCAGAGATCTCTTTGGGAAGGAGTCCCTGCAAGGTTGAAGACCTAAGACTTCTATGCGAGATATGAATTGAGTGTAGGCAATGGTTTAAATAGGAACTTGAGTTAGGCGAAGGGATAGGATTTATATTATGAGAACAAAGATGACGAGGGCTCCGAAACTGGCCAAATGGCTTTTCGACAGGGTTGTGAATTCTGAGGAAAAATCGACAATAGTGGGCGATATCGAGGAGTTCTTCTGTGAGCTCAAGAAGGAGAGGGGAGCCTTTAAGGCCAAAGCATGGTTCTGGTTGCAGATACTCGCCGCTCTTCCCATGTTCATTAAAAATTCGATCTACTGGAGAGTGATCATGTTTCAGAACATCATCAAGATTACATTTAGGAATATTACGAAACACAAAGCTTATTATTTCATAAATGTGACTGGGCTAAGTATAGGGATTGTCTGCTTCATTCTGATCGCTCTTTTTATCACCGATGAGCTGAGCTATGACCGCTATCATGAAAAAGCGAACCGGATATACAAGGCAGGTGTCCGGGCTTTATGGGCCGATAACGAGTTCCATGCTTGTGTCTCCCCAGCCTCTCTTTCACGGACGCTTGTCGCCGAGTTTCCGGAGGTGGAGGTATCCACAAGACTTCGGAGGTATGGATTTCCGGTCGTTCGCTACAAGGACAAAGTTTTCAGTGAGGAGCGGTGGTATTGGGCCGATGGTACGTTTTTTGATGTTTTTACTGTTCCAGTCCTCCAAGGAGACCCAAAGACGGCGCTCACAAAGCCGAACAGCGTCGTTGTCACAGAGTCCATGGCTCGGAAATATTTTGGAGCGGAAGATCCTTTGGGGAAATCTTTGAATACGGATAACCGCAGGGATTATCAGATCACGGGTGTTATCGAAGATGTGCCTCGCAACTCCCACGTGCACTATGATTTTCTGGCATCCTTCATCACGATCGAAGATGGGAGCGACCAGAATTGGATCAGCAACAATTTCCCGACCTATTTTGTCTTAAAAGAGGGAATATCCCATAAAGAGTTCGAGACAAAGCTGCAGCTGATAGTGGAAAAGTATGTGGCGCCTCAGCTGAAAACGGTTTTTGGAGCCACGTTGGACGAGATGGAAGCCAGCGGCGGATCCATTAAATATTTTATCACGCCATTGACCGATATCCATCTCCATTCCCATTTGAGATTCGAACATGAGCCGAATAGCGATATCGCTTATGTCTACATCTTTACTGTTGTTGCATTCGCGATTCTTCTTATTGCCTGTGTTAATTTTGTGAACCTGGCGACAGCCCGGTCTGCCACTCGAGCTAAAGAAGTGGGCGTGCGAAAGACCGTCGGTTCGAAAAGAGGTCAGCTTATCCGGCAGTTTTTGGCGGAGACCGTAGTCTTGGGATTTCTTGCCACATTGGTGGCAATACCTATCATTGAGTTTATGTTGCCTTTCTTCAATAACCTCACCGGGAAAAATTTAAGCGTCCCCTACCTGGAAAATATGTACATGATTCCGGTGTTTCTGGGGATCGCTCTGTTTGTGGGGCTACTTGCAGGCATCTATCCTGCATTTTTCCTCGCGTCTTTCGATCCGGTTGTCGTCCTTAAGGGGGAATCAGTAGGTCGCAGCAAAAGATCCTGGATGCGGAACGTTCTTGTGGTCTTCCAGTTTACGGTTTCTGTCGTTCTTATCATAGGAACCCTTGTTGTGTACAGACAGTTGCAGTATATCCAGAACAAAAACCTGGGATTCAACAAGGATCAAGTCGTGGTCGTCAAAAAGGCCGATGACATAGGTCAGAAAATAAGAGCCTGTAAACAAGAGCTGCTCGGATATGCTGGGGTTTTAAGTGCCTCCAACAGTTCGAACCTCATCGGGGATTTTTTCGGAGACAGTTTGTACAGGCAGGTCGATCAACCCAAAGAGATGAATCAGCTTATCTGGCGAATGTGGACCGACCGGGATTATGGAAAGACCTATGAGCTGGAGTTTATCGACGGCCAATACTTCTCTGAAGAACAGCAGGAGGGACGCCGGGAGGTAGTCCTCAACGAATCCGGCGCTAGGATCCTCGGATACGAAGAAGCTGTAGGTAAGAAGATCATCGATATGGAAGGGAGAGATTTTACGATCATCGGCGTCGTCAAGGATTTTCATTTTGAATCTCTCCATAAGGAGCTCAATCCTCTGATCATCCACCCTTATAGTCCAAGGGGTAGTGGGCGATATCTTTCTGTCCGTGTGAGGTCTGAGAATATCAGAGAGACGATCGCCTTCATGAAAAAGACCTGGGAAAAGTATGCCCTGAATCAGGCTTTCGAATATGAGTTTTTCGACGACCGTTTTGCCAGGCTCTACAGGAGCGAAGAAAAAACCGGCACAATTTTTTTCAGCTTTTCCTTGTTGGCCATCGTAATCGCAAGTCTGGGATTGTTCGGGTTGACTGCGTTTATTACGCAACAGAAGACAAAAGAGGTAGGGATTCGCAAGATACTTGGAGCTTCTGTAGCCGGGATTATATTTCTCTACACCAAACAATTTGCACGGTGGATATTGGTGTCCAACATCATTGCCTGGCCTCTGGCTTATTTTGCGATGAATAAGTGGCTCGAGAACTTTGCTTACAGGGCGAATATTGGGATTGAAACCTTTGTCGTTTCAGGTCTTCTGGCGCTGGTTATTGCCCTTTTCACAGTAAGCTTTCAGTCTATCCGTGCAGCCATCGCCAACCCCGTGGATTCCTTGAGGTATGAATAACTCAATTCCTATGATAATTCTTAAGGTTTTGGGGATTTGAATAATATTTCTCGTAAAGATAGAGCTATCAGCGTATTCGGTTGAGTAGCCTATAGAGGCGGCTGGTGTGGAGCTCAATAGCATTGTGAGGGCACATCTCATGGCAGCAGTAGCACCGGATGCAGTTTTTAGTATCGATCGCAGCAGGCGTTTTGTTCTCAACGGTGATCACATGCATGGGGCAGGCGTCTCTGCAGGTGCCGCAAGATATACACTTGGATTCGATGACCCGGGGAAAAACAGAGAAGGCGTTCCTGAAGATAGGATGTAAAAAACCAAAGATGCGGTCGGAGAGTCCCGGAACCGTGGAAGGCAGTTTAAAATCTGGAATCCGAAGGTCTTGGGGATCTGCGCCGATCAAATCCAGTTGATCGAGGCTGACAGGAGATAAGCCGCGTTTTTCGGCCTCTATGAGAACGGGGTTTTTATCCTTTGGAAGGCCCATGATCTCTCCTGCAACGACATCGAGTGCGAGCGGACTGGTCGATGCCATGAGGAGTCCGACCGCCCGCGTTTCTCCGTTGTGCGGTCCGTTTCCTTCCATTCCAATGACAGCATCCATTAGGGAAAGTCGGGGGGAGATATAGTTGCATAGGTCGATTAGCATGTTTGCAAAATGGCCCTTTTCTTGAAGTTTCGCATGATATCCCGGCTTGGTCAGACCGGGGATAACGCCAAATAGATTTTTCATAGCGCCTGTCATGTGCATGAATCCATGGGTTTTAAGCTTGCAGAGGTTGATCACTGCGTCGGCCTCGTGGACTGGAGTGATAATCTCGAAGCGCTTGAAATACGCTCCATCCGGATAAGAGATGATTGTATAAGAAGTGTCGCAATTGAGAT
>JASFPP010000304.1:0-3967 GCA_050115915.1 Candidatus Aminicenantota bacterium | reverse complement strand
ACGCTCACTCTGAGATTGGAAACGGTTCATGCGTGCCTTCTTCATGGCGTCTGTCATTCCGCCCCACTCAAATCCCATTTTAATTGTCTTTCCTGGCTCCGTTCCTATACCGGGTGCTAATTCCGCAACTCTCACGAGTGGCACGGCAAATTCAATGGACACGTGTTTTTCTTGATCCTGCTGCATTCTGTATACCGCAGCTCTGGCATCTGCAGGCGGCTCCGGCGTCCCTTTTTTAGCTTTTTTATTGAGGACATCTGCAGCGAAAACCGCATAATGTGGATTCGCAAGAATATTATTTTTATCTGCTTCGGACAGAGGGCCCTGCTGTTTTTCCAGCAAAGCGATGTATTGCTGGGCAGAGATTCTTTTTTGAATAAAATTTATTCCATAATCTTTCTTCTTTTTGCCTTCGATATTAAAGTAGAGCGTCATTCCTGTTTGATTGATCGAACTCAAATATTGAGGATCTTTAAACACAAAAAAGACATAGAGATAACGGGCATCATTCATGAATGCATAATCAACCTGGACTTTCTTCTCAAAGGTCACTGGCAATCCTTGCCATTCGGTACTTTCCCCATCAACTTTTAACGGTGTTGTACACCACGTACTGGTAACGATTTTATCTTTTGCTACTCCAGCTGAGAATAAAACGCCTATGACCATGATGATCAAAAAAAGTCTGTTTGTGTTGCTCATTGGGACCTCCATGATTTTCCGGGATCTGCCCTCATTTTTTTCAATAAATTATAACAAATTGACCGATGGGATGAAAATTTATTGGACTCTAAAAAATCGATATGGATCAAACGGCTGACAAAAAGAAGAATGGCTCCTCGGGCAGGACTCGAACCTGCAACCTAGTGGTTACAAGACCCCCAAGATTTCTCTTGGGCTTGGACTATCTCATCACCCGCTCCAGTGAACTGAAGGGAGGGTGTCGGGCGCTTCCCCCAAGCTTAGCTCGGGGTACGAGCTATCGCTCTAGTCTCTGCACCTTCCTTGATTCTTTCAATGCTGTCAAGGCTTGGCTCAGGATTACCTTTTTCCTCGAACTGAGGAAGGCAGGCTTCCCTGAATTCACCCGATTTTTCAACCACGATCTCTCGTGGAAGCTGCAATTCACTACAGCCACCCGCTCTGCCGATTGAGCTACCGAGGAGCAGGCCCTTAATTTAACAAAAATTGGGAGAAATTTCAATCAGAAACGATAGCTGGCTTGTTTGATCTTTTTCCGATAATCGTCGCCTTCCATCTCTACGATTTTGCACATCTCGTAAAGCCTGGACCGGAGGCGTATACCTATCCTGTCCACAAGGGAATCCCCTCTTCGCTTAAAAAACGATTCCCTGTTGTCTTCCTCCTCTTCCTCTCGATCGAGATAATTGGATGTAAAGATAGTCAGTTTTTTGTTGTTGTAACGGTTATTGATGATATAAAAGATCGTCTCTTCGACCCAAGCTGTCGTCCTTTTTGCTCCCAGCTCATCCAGGACCAGAACTTCTTGCTCGAATATTTGAGAGAATACATCTGAATCTGTCAAAGGGGAATCCGGGGAATAAGTACTCTGTAACTTTCGAATCAGATCTCGGAAGTCTATAAAATAGCATTGCGCTTTTTTCTCTTTAATCAATTCTTGAACCGTTGCTATGGCTAAATGGGTCTTGCCGACGCCACAGGGCCCTATATAGAGAAGTCCAACATCTTGAACGGGATAGTTTTTCACAAATTGTTTGGATATTTTCAGGGCATGCCGGTGCGAATCGTTATGGATCTCGAAATTCTCAAAGGTACAGTGGGTGTATCTGCGAGGGATGTTCGCTTGCTCTAGAAGGATGTCCGCTTGACGGTCTAAAAAACACTTACAGCGTTTGGCAACGCTTCGTCCATCATTCTCATCGATGAGCCATCCCGTTCCTTGACAATCCTCACAAGATAGTTTATCCATCAGTTCAAATATCCCCTAAGCTGTTGCAATTTGTGGGAATGCGAGAGTTTTCGCATAGCTTTTTTCTCGATCTGTCGTATTCTCTCTCTTGTCAGATTGAGCCTGTCCCCGATTTCTTGGAGAGTGTGGGCTTTGTCATCTTCAAGTCCGAATCTTAATTTTAGCACAAGAGCCTCTTTGTCATCCAATTCTTCGAGAGTATTCCGGATCTGCTCTTCGATGGAGTTTTTCACAATCTGGTACTCAACAGACGGCGTCAGGCTATCCTTTATCCGGTCACCGACCTCCATATCCTCATCGTAATATTTATCGCTCAGGGAGATATTTCGCCCGCTCAGTATCTCCCAGTCCTCGACGTTTTCAACTGTTGTCTTCAACCTTGCAGCCAGCTCTTCTCTAGTGGGATCTCGTTTGAATTCCTTTTTCATTTGGGAGCGGGTTCTTTCCATCTCGGAGATCTGGTCGGAGAGTTTTTGTGGAAGGTGGTAGATTCGAGAATATTTGGATAGGGCGTGGATTACGGCTTGTCTTATCCACCAAACGGCATAAGAGATAAACTTGACATTCTTTGTGTGATCAAACCGCTTGGCTGCCTCAATCAAGCCGAGATTGCCCTCGTTGATCAAATCCAGAAGACTCAGTCCCATTCCTCTGTATTTTTTCACATAGGAAACAACAAAACGCAGATTCGATTCGGTCAATTTTTTGAGGGCCTCTCTATCGCCCTGCTCGATCCGTTTACCCAAATCTTTTTCTTCTTCGGGTGAGAGAAGAGGGAACTTGGCGATCCTCTGGAGATAACGTTTCAGGTTTTTGGACTCGAGGGAATCCTGATATCCTTTGGTCATTCCTTCTCCTCGTTTTCTCTTTCGATCCTCACGATCTTGGCGGGTCTCAACCGGATGATCGCCTGTTTGTGATATTCAAACTCGTCTTCTCGTCCTTCGAAGAACTCTTTTCGTATGTATCCGAGGAACTCATTCACTTCGGTCTCGATTCGCTCGATCTTTTTTCGCATGTTTAACACGACCTCGACTCCAGCGAGGTTGACCCCCAAATCTCGTGTGAGGTTGAGGATGATCTCCAATTGCTGCAAATCCTCATCGGAATACAACCGTGTATTGCCTTCGCTTCGCGACGGCCTGAGCAATCCCTCACGTTCGTAGAGCCGCAGTGTTTGAGGATGGATATTGAACATCCTCGCAACATTGCTGATATGATAATACTTCTTTGCCTCTTTTTCAGCTGTCTTTTTTGGTTCAACCATGTCAACTCACTCCCAGGTCCTCTCTAGGGTTTTGACGAGAAATCCTATCAATTTCTCTCATGAGTTCCCTTATTTTTTCATCGTTAAAGGGAGGTGGAACGATAAAGACCTCGACAAATTGATCCCCACGCACTTTTTTACCCGGTTTAGGCGCTCCCTTGGACCTCAGTCTGAATTTCTGGCCGGATTTGGTTCCGGGGGGGACACGGATCGTGGATTTGCCTTGAAGAGTAGGGACTTCAATCTTTGCCCCCAGTGTTGCCTCAGCAACGGTGACAGGTACCTTGACATAGATGTTCGATCCCTGGCGCTTGAAGAACGAATGCGGATCAACCTCTATGCTGATGAACAGATCCCCATACGGACCTCCGCCTAATCCGGCATTACCTTTCCCCTGGATTCGAACTTTAGAGCCTGTGTCCACTCCGGCAGGGATCCGCACATTTATCAGCTCGGTTTTCTGGTTGGATCCTCTTCCATGGCAGGCAGGACATTCCTCTCCTGGAGAAACACCGCTGCCACCGCAGGCTTGACAGACGGTCGCAAACCTCATGGCACCGCGCTGCATTTGCGCTTGGCCCGATCCTTTACAGACAGAACACATGGTATGTCCGCTGTGCTGGGTGTATCCTTTTCCGCCACAACCCGCACATCGAACCATGCGTGTGAGTTGAATGCGCGTTTGTAATCCTTGAATGGCATCATCGAAGCTTATCTTCATCCTGTAGTGGAGATCATCACCCCTGGCA
>JASFPP010000303.1:0-3968 GCA_050115915.1 Candidatus Aminicenantota bacterium | reverse complement strand
CAGGGAGTTGGACTTGGGAGTATGACGGATATTTTGGCTTCGGTTAGATTCAATGTCTTCGATAAAAAACACATCTCTATGAAAGAGCTCCTGTCAGCTCTCAGGCGGAACTATCGCGGGAATGAACCTCTGAGGCAAAGATTTATGAATAAAACTCCCAAGTACGGAAACGATAATGACACAGCGGATGAGATCATGCAGTCGATATTCGAGGCCTATTATGACACCGTCAACGGTCGGCCGAACACGAAAGGCGGGTTTTACCGCATCAATCTCTTGCCCACAACAGTCCATGTCTATTTCGGGAAGGTAGTCGGGGCCACTCCTGATGGAAGAAAGGCAGGAGAGCCCCTGTCGGAGGGCGTCTCTCCAGTACAAGGTGCGGATAGAAAGGGACCGACAGCGGTAATTAAATCTGTCGCCAAGATGGACCATCTCAGGACAGGGGGTACGCTCCTTAACCAGAAGTTCACTCCCCATCTTCTTTCCGATGAAACCGGAATAGACAAACTCTTGCGGTTGATCCGGTCGTATTTCAGGCTGGATGGCCATCACATTCAGCTCAATGTGGTTAATGCCGACACACTGAAGGACGCCCAGAAGAATCCTGCAAAATACCGCGACCTTATCGTCCGAGTGGCCGGATACAGCGACTACTTCGTAGACCTGAGCCCCGAACTTCAGGATGAGATCATCCGCCGCACCGAACACCAATCCTTTTAAAAATCGCTCTGAAAGATCCACGAGCCGAGGCCTACCCACCCCACCCGTTCACAAATGTCGAGGCAGGGGCCCTTGAAGATGTAGTAAACTACCTCGAAAGGGCTACAACGAAGGCTTTGAAGTGAGATCGGCTTGCCCGAAGGGTAAAAGATGCTGCCAATAAGATATTAATTGCTTTTAAATAGTAGATGTGGCAGCAGATTTTATGGATAATTCAGAGATGTGATAATTTCTTGATTTAAAATGTCAGAGTTGATATACCTGTTTTGTGAAAAATCCAGGCAAGGAAAGGAGTACAGAGATGTTTGAAGCAAGTATTTATACGCAGAGGAGGAAGAAACTCAAAGAACAGCTCGGTTCGGGCCTTGCGCTCTTTTTAGGCAATGACGAAAGTCCTATGAACTATCCGGCGAATCCCTACCATTTCCGTCAGGATAGTTCGTTCCTCTACTTTTTCGGGTTAGATGCGCCCGGCCTCGCTGCTGTCGTGGATGTTGAGGAGTCGAAGGATATGATTTTCGGCGACGACGTGACGCTTGAAGACATCATCTGGATGGGAGATCAGCCGTTGCTCAATGATAGAGCTCTAGAAGTGGGTGTCGAAGAGACCGCCCCATCCAAAGCACTCGGAGATACGCTCCTTAAGGCCATTCAAAAGGGACGGCAGGTGCATTTCCTCCCGCCGTACAGGTTTGAGACGATAAGCAAATTGAGCACCCTGTTAGGAATAAGAACGAGTCAGTTGAGAGATTATGTTTCACAACCCCTAATCAAGGCTGTTGTTGCCCAGAGATCTATTAAGATACCAGAAGAGGTCGCAGAAATGGAGAAAGCTGTCGATATCAGCTATGAAATGTACACAGCCGCTATGAAGATGGCTAAGTCCGGAGTTTATGAGAAGGAAATCGTCGGGCGAATGGAGGGGATCGCTCTCTCTGCTGGCTCCCATATGTCGTTCCCAACAATTCTCTCGATAGATGGACAAATCCTGCACAACCACAGTCACGAAAACATGTTGGAAAAGGGACGTCTAGTTGTGTGCGATTCAGGAGTTGAATCGCCGATGCACTATGCATCCGACATCACACGCACGATCCCCGTAGATGGAGAGTTCACACAGAGACAGAAAGAGATCTATGAGATCGTTCTCAAGACAGAGTTAACGGCCATCGAGACCATAAGGCCAAACTTGAATTACAGAGAGGTCCATATTCAAGCGGCGAAGATGATCGCTTCAGGACTTAAAGATTTGGGACTGATCAAAGGTGATGTGGATGAGGCCGTCAAGAATGGTGTGCACGCCATGTTCTTTCCGCATGGCCTTGGGCACCAGATCGGTTTGGATGTCCATGATATGGAAGATCTGGGCGAGAATTTTGTCGGCTACGATGATAAATTCAAGCGGAGCGACCAATTCGGTCTTGCTTATTTAAGGTATGCTCGGGAACTCGAGAAGGGATTGGTCATAACTGTGGAGCCGGGTATATACTTCATCCCGGCTCTCATCGATAAATGGAGAGCGGAGAATAAATTTCCTGACTTCATCGACTATGACAAAGCCGAAACATACAAGGATTTCGGGGGAATCAGGATCGAGGACAACGTTCTTGTGACTCAGGATGGATCCCGAGTTTTAGGAAAACCCATTCCAAAAACGATTCAAGAACTCAGGGATATTGCTGCAAACTGAATAGCTTTGCTTATTCCGCTTTCGGGCCTACGGTGATAAGGATGCCCTTTTCCGGATCGAGCACATCTTTGATGTAAGAATTGAACTCATCCAGGTTTGTGGCATCGATCCCCGAAAAATAGCTGTTTATGAAGTCAAATCCTAAACCCAATGCCTCAAAATAGGCGATCGTGATAGATCGAATGTTCTTGGTTTCGTTGTTCCGCAGAAAATTCGCTTTGGAATTCGTTTTCGTGACCTGAAGCTCATCTTCGGATACGCCTTCCTCATACAGTTTGAACATCGCTTTTTGGAGAGCCTCTATGGCCACATCCTTTTTGGAATTTTCTGTCTCCAGGTAGGCCTCGATGAATCCTCCCTCTCTCAGCTGGTTCGCCCGCGAGTTGACTAAATAAGCGAGTTTCTCCTTTTGTCTCAAAGGCCAAAGCCGCGAATTAAATCCTTTACCAATCATGTTTTCCAGCATGTATCCCAGGATGAGATTCCGGGCATCTGTCTTTGGCAGAGGAAACGCATAGCTGGCAAAGGTTTGTTCCGTGTCTCTCTCCAAAGCGTGGATTCTTTCTGTGGGTGGACTGATGTTGAGGGGCGCAGGTTCGCTTGGAGGGCCCTGCCCGAATTTTTTAAAATATTTCTTGACCAGCTCGGCTATCTTCTCTTCATCCAGATTCGATGTCAAAACCAGGACCATGTTTTCAGCGAGAAAATGGCTTTTATAATAATTTTCGATATCCTTCTTCTTGATGGCCTTTAGAGAATCTTCTGTCCCGAACATAGAGCTCCCATACGGCGTGCCCTCAAAGAAGATGTCAAAGCAGGCATCATGAGCCATCCGGATGGAGTCATCCTCGGCCGTATCTCTCATCCGATTCATCTGCTTCTTAACCCCATCGATCTTCAATCCTGAAAAAAGAGGCTTCCGCATGATCTTTGTCGTTGTCTCCATGGTGTCGTCGAGGTTTTCGGATAGACACGAGATGTTAATAAAGGAATAGTCGCTTTTGCAATCCATGGTCAGACGCGTAGCCTGGTCCATCAGATCTTGTACTTTGTCGTGGTCCGGGATGGTGATCGCCAGCCGTGTCGTCATGTAGGCAAGGCCCTCTTTTCCCTTGGGTTCGTCTCGTTTTCCTCCCTTGATCAACACTTGAACGACCGTGACACCGGAGGAAACATCCTTCTGGTAGATGTAAGTGAGACCATTTTCTAAACGGAGCTTTTTGGGGGGTGTCTTCCATGCAGAAGCGAGGCTAATCTTTTCTTCTTGGTTTCCGATCAAGGCTAAAGAGGAAACTAAGATCATCGGAATCAGGATTTTTTTAGCAGCCATTATTTATCCTCCTCGCGCGGCATTATGGTCACCACCACATAATCGTTTGTTGTCAAGTATCTTCCAGCCGCTTTCCTGATATCTGATGAGTTGATCTTCTCTATGCTTTCAAGAAAATTTCCCCCTTCAGTATCTCCTGCCATATGCATGTGCCTGGCATAAGAATTTGCAACGGCAAGACCTCTCTCCTGAGCCATATGGATCTTGAACAATATCCTGTTTTTG
>JASFPP010000302.1:0-3975 GCA_050115915.1 Candidatus Aminicenantota bacterium | reverse complement strand
TCCTGTGTTCATCCGCCATTTTTTGTGCATCATCCAAGGATCCCATTTCCAAAAAAGTGAAACCTTTCCAGAGCACAGTACCCCTCTGAGAATTAGGATCCTTATGTTCAACAGCACTTTGCCATCTTCTTTCATACTCTCTTAGAGCCTTCTCATAATCACCAGTGATGGAATCAAGATAAGCTGTTCCTCCAAGAACACTCCTTATCCAGATGTCTTGATTGAATTTCTCTGCAATAGCAAGTGCCTTTTTGAGATGCTCCTTAGACTCTTTGTATCTCCCCAGCCGTTTATACAAATGGAACAATCGATTATGTCCTCGAATATTAAGAGGTTCTTTAAGCTCCAAGATCTTTTTGAATTCCTCTTCGGCTATTTTGAGATCGCCTTGATAATAGTAAATATTTCCTCTGGAATAAATGTTGCTAACACTTGTAGGATCGAGAAGAAAAGCTTTGTCAATTTCTTGTAAAGCGAGGTCATATCTTTTTTGTGATCGGTATACACGAGATAACGCGCGGTGAACCAATGCAATGTCCGCAATGTCTGTGATATATTTTTCAAGAACCTGCTTTGCTTCGTCGTACATTCCTTTTGCCCGGTATGAAGATGCTAGGTTTGTGTAGACCACAACTGCTTGATCCTTATGTTCGATCGCTGTTTTATAACATTCAATAGCCTTGTCTCTTTCACCTATGGCCGCATATACCAAGCCCAGATTGTTATTCCCGGACCAATCCCCAGGGTATATCTCTAAGAGCTTGGTATAGGCCTCTATAGCTTTATCAAATGTTTCTTCTGAGTCCCTGTAGTAATCCCCCTGAATAAGAAATCGTTCTCTATCCGATATCCTTTCAACAAGCTCAAATGCCTTTTTATTATTTTGTTCGGCTTCTGCATAGAATCCGCGATTATTATAATTGACCGATAAAGACCTGTAGGCCATAGCGAATTCAGGATCCAGTTCTACTGCTTTTTTTGTCAATTCGATGCTTTTTTGGTAATCCCCCATACGGGCGTACTTTCGCCCTTCAGTGTAATATTTGAAAGCCTCAGGAGAGGAAGTCGTGATCTGCCCCACATCTTTGTCGATATCACTGGCGAGCTCTGTTTGGGAGAGGTTAAAATTCGATTTGATCTTTTTGGTCAGCTCATCCACCATGGAAAAAATGCTCTCTTCGCCTCGTCCTTCCACACTTTCAGAACTAATAAGCTCTTCTGTGTTCGCATCGTGGAGCATGATGTTGATCCTGAAGTTTTCGCCCGCTTTTGTGTAATTGCCCTGCAGGATGTGATTGACACTTCCTTGGCTGGCGACTTCCTTGATAACGTCGGATGAATAGCTCTTGGCCTCCAGTTGATCCAATCGTCTGAGGATGTTGTACAGGTTGTCGCCCCTGAGAACTCGGATATATTTGGATTGCGAGAGATCTGCGATCAAAAGATCGGACAACGCTTTCCTATAGTGCTCCAAGCCTTCGTCCCCTGTGTTATTCTCAAAATACATGATGGCGATTGAAGGCCTGTCGGATACGGCTGCAGGGACGGATTCCTTTTTTGGGATCAGGCGCCAGACGACCAATCCGAGAACTATAATCCCCACAAAAACCAAGACAGGGATAAACAGTTTTCTCGGGCTCAACTGAACAGTGATCTCTCGCGATGTGAGGGGTTTTCTTTCCGGGATAATTCGTTCGGTCGTGGGAATGCCTTCCTCGATGTCTGTGAGCTGGGATTTGAGTTCGCGTGCACTCTGATACCTTTCGTCTTTGTTCTTCTTAAGGCAATTTAATATCACACGGGTCAGGTCCTCTGAAAGTTGTGTGTTGTACTTGCGCGGATCTTCAGGCTCCTCTGTCTTGTGTTTCACGGCAACCGTTAATGCCGTATCTCCTTCAAAAGGGACTCTCCCTGTCACCATCTCATATAAGATTACCCCTAAGGCGTAAATATCCGTTCGCTGATCCACCTCTCTGCCTTCAACCTGCTCGGGTGACATATACTCGGGCGTTCCAATCATGACACCTGCCCCTGTGATTCCTTTTTCTTTGAGGGACCGGGCGATCCCAAAATCCATGATCCGGGCATTACCCTCATTGTCAATCATGATATTGCTGGGCTTAAGATCCCGATGGACCACACCCAACCTATGAGCTTCAGATAGGCCATCGCAAACCTGCTTAGCTATAGAAATGGCTTTCCCAACGGATAACTTCTCAGAACGTCTGATAAAACTCTTTAAATCTTCGCCGCTCACATATTCCATGGTGATGTAGTACGAGTCCTCTTCCTTGTTGAGGTCGTACATGCGGCAGACATTTCTGTGGCCGATCTTCCGGGCAAACTTGAGCTCGTTCTGGAATCGTTCGATGGTTTTCTTGTCTGCTGAAATTTCCGGTTTTATGAGCTTCAGAGCCACCTTTTCTTTGATCTCTGTATCCTGAGCCTTGTAGACTTTCCCCATCCCTCCCTTTCCGATTTCCTCGATGATCTGGTATCTTCCAGCAAAAGTCGAACCAGTGGTCAATTCTTCTCTTGGTGCTTGAAGGGTTTCAGTGTGTTCGATGGGCGCATCTGTTGAAGGTACATCTGAGGCCGTAAGCGAGGTTGCACATTCTTTACAATACTTGGAATCGGGAGGATTATCTGTTTTACACTTAGGACAAGTGTTTGCCATGCTCTTCCCCTTTAAGTTGGCTGGAAAAAATATATCAAGGATAGGGGGAAGAGTCAACCGACCTAATTATCTATGCCCCAGGGATAATGTGTCCGGTTCACGCAGAAAGTGCCTGAGCTGGGACCATAGAGCTGAACATTAAAGAGTAGCCTTTCATCGGTGTCCTGGATGTATGGACCTGTGACTGCGATGGTGTATTCACCAGGCTTCAACTCCAATATCTCGTATTGCAGGTCAAAAAGGCATTGACAAAAACAGCCTTGCTCCTCTTCTCTATCTTCGATAAAGATCATATTATTGGAGACAGAAATCGTCGTATTGATCTTTCCCGGACAGCAATTAAAACCCCCATTGATGTGTTTCAGGCTCAGAATCGATTCTCCATCATACGCGTATTCGATACATTCTTTGGTGTTGCTCTGGAGATTTCCTTCAAGACCTGTGGTTGTTGCAAATGTCTTGCACCCTTCGTAACTTGTTAAATTTCCAACAGGTTGAGTCTCGGGAGTGGCGACATTTTCTTTGCAACCTGCAAGAGTGAACAAGATTATCATGGTCAAGATTGCAAATTTTTTTGTGTTTTGAATCATATCAAACCTCTCACAAAAGTATATTGAGGTGTGCCCCTCTTGCCTCTGAACGTACAGTCAGCAGTAAAAATTCTTACTATCGATCCTAAATTTTATCATTCTGTACTGATTATGCATACCTATCAATCATAGATATATTTTAATATGCAAGAATTGTACCAAGAAAAAACAGTTTTATTTGAACAGTACCCGTTCAATTTATCTGACGGGTGTCTTTTTTTTGTGACAGATGTAAACCCCATGCGACGTCACAAACAACGTCTCATTAAATGTCCCATGCGATCCTCATGATTTGACTCTAAACCGGAAAATCATTATTCTATTCTCAAAAGAATGAGGGGAATAATGGAGATAATGATCCCTAAACGCCTTCTCGAGTGAGTCTTCCTATGAAGAGGATTCCATGAGTGATAAAGACAAATCAAAAAAAGAACTCCTGGAGGAATTGATCGCCGTACGTCAGAGGATTGCGGATCTCGAGAAGCTGGAAACTCAACGAGTTCAAAAAAGTCTGAGTGAAACGCAGACCAGGCTTGAGGGGATCCTCTCGTCCATGGTCGATCTCGTGTTCGCTCTCGATGAGGAGGGACGGTTCATCTTTTATCATGCCCCAAAAGAAGAGGACCTCTATATGCCGCCTGAACAGTTCCTCGGGAAGCTCCACTCAGAGGTCTTACCACCTCATATGGTTAATCAATTCGATGCTGC
>JASFPP010000301.1:0-3980 GCA_050115915.1 Candidatus Aminicenantota bacterium | reverse complement strand
CGAGAAGATAGATCTTCCTCCCATTCTTAAGCGTGTACTCCTCCACAAATTCTCTGACCTTTCTATGACTCTTGCTCAATTCTTCTAAAGAAGGAATATCGATCTCTACATTAAAATGACCTGAGTTGGCGACAATCGCTCCGTCTTTCATTTTTAAAAAATGTTCTCTGGCGATCACGTTTTTGTCTCCCGTCACGGTCACGAACACATCGCCGATCTTTGCAGCCTCTTTTAAGGACATTACCTGGTACCCATCCATCACAGCCTCTAAGGCTCGCAAGGGATCCACTTCACAAACGATGACTTTTGCGCCGGCCCCACTGGCTCTTGTGGCCAATCCCCGTCCACACCATCCATAACCGGCTACGACAAAATTCAAACCTGAAAGGAGTATGTTTGTTGCTCTGAGGATCCCATCAACAGTGCTCTGGCCAGTTCCATACTGGTTGTCGAACAGGTGTTTTGTATTTGCATCATTGACGGCGATAATGGGATACTCCAAGACTTTCTTTTTTGCCATACTTTTCAAGCGGATTACACCTGTCGTAGTCTCCTCCGTCCCTCCGATAATCTGGTCCAAGAGCTTGCGATGTTTGGAATGTATGGTGCTCACCAGGTCGGCCCCATCATCCATTGTGATATGAGGATGGATGTCCAATGCCTGATTGATGTGCCGGTAGTATGTCCTGTTGTTTTCCCCCTTGATTGCAAACACCGGGATTTTGTAGTGCTTAACAAGAGCGGCAGAAACATCATCCTGCGTGCTCAAAGGATTTGAAGCGGTCAGAGCGACAGTGGCGCCCCCGAGTTTTAATGTCTCCATTAAATTTGCAGTTTCACTCGTCACATGGAGACAGGCCGAAAGCCTCACGCCCTTGAGAGGTTTATCTTTGGCAAATTTTTTCTTGATATGGGCGAGAACAGGCATAAATCTTCCCGCCCATTCTATTCTCAATTTCCCCTTTTTGGCTAAAGCCAGATCATTGACATCATAGTCCATCATATTCTCCTTAAAGGCCCGCATCCTTCCGCAACAGCTCTGCTTTGTCCGTTCGTTCCCAGGTGAATTCTTCCTCTTCTCTTCCAAAATGGCCAAACGCCGCGGTTTTTTTAAAGATAGGGCGAAGCAGATCGAGGCTTTGGATCATTCCCTTGGGCGAGAGATCAAAGTGAGCGCGGATCAATTCTTTGATCTTGTCTTCAGAAATTTTCGAAGTGCTGAAGGAATCCACCATTATCGAGACAGGGAATGGCACGCCGATCGCGTATGCGATCTGAACTTCCAGTTTGTCAGCGATCCCCGCAGCAACTAAGTTTTTGGCCACATATCTTGCCATATACGAACCTGACCGATCGACTTTTGAGGGATCCTTACCGGAAAAACAGCCCCCTCCATGACTCCCCACACCCCCATAAGTATCGACAATGATCTTCCGGCCCGTAAGCCCGGAGTCTGCATAGGGACCCCCCTGGATGAATCGTCCCGTTTCATTGATGAAAATGTTGGTATTGTTATCGATCATGTCTTCAGGAATAATCCTCTTTATAACGGTCGCTTTGATCTCCTTACGCAGATCCTCCATTTTTATTTTTTCATCATGCTGCGCAGCAATAACGACAGCATCCACACGCTTTGGGACGTTTCCATCATATTCAACCGTAACCTGAGACTTCCCATCCGGACGGAGGAATGACAGTTCCTTGCTGCGCCTGGCTTCGCTCAGTTTTTTGACAAGCTGATGAGCGAGCATGATGGGCAGAGGCATAAATTGTGGGGTCTCCTTAGCCGCGTAGCCAAACATCAAACCCTGGTCGCCAGCGCCCTGCTCGTGCTCTTCTGATTCATCCACTCCCAGAGCGATATCGGGAGATTGTTCATGAATGGATGAAATGACACAACAGGTTTTATAATCAAAACCATACTTGGCTCTAGTATAGCCGATTTCTTTAACCGTATCCCGGACGATCTTCTGAAAATCACAATATCCATTGCTCGTGATTTCTCCCGCTATGAGAACAAGCCCTGTCGTCACAAGAGTTTCACAGGCCACACGGCTTTTTGGATCCTGTTTGATGAGGTCATCAAGAATGGCATCTGAGATCTGATCGCAGACCTTATCAGGATGTCCTTCCGTCACCGATTCAGATGTAAACAGGTGTTTTCCGTCTTGACTCATGATTAACCTCCATCCTGTCAATTCAAAAGATAAGCAAAAAAAGTAACACAAAAAGAATGACTTTGCAATGACCTTTTGGTAGAATTCTAGGGACACAAAATTCCTGTGTTTATTCACTCAAAGATATTTCGGATGAAAACACTCAATGTTGTCAGCGACCTGGCAGAGCTGAATAAAATCAGAGCGTTCCTGAAGGAAAACTTGAGTCCACTCGCTATATCAGAGAATGATTATTACGCGATCGAATTGTCCATGCTCGAGATCTGTGTCAATATCATCCGTTACGCTTATCCCAAAGACCGAGGAGAGATCCATCTCAAGACCTGGGAGGAGAACAATAAGTTCTATCTCGAGATCAGCGACGATGGGATCCCTTTTGATCCAAGCACTATCGAGGAGCCCGATCTCGAGAAAATGATCTCAAACGGCCAGAAGGGTGGATTCGGGATATTTCTGGCCCGAAAACTCATGAATGGATTTGATTATAAAAGAGAAAACGATCGGAATATTCTCACCATCTCTAAAAAACTCATTTAATCCAAATCCAGATTAAAAAATGTGGAGGACATCATGTCGAAACTAGTACCGCCTCATGGAGGACGGTTGATTTCCCTGCTCGTTGAAGGGGACAAAAGGTTGGAGGAAATTGAACGCGCAAAGGATCTACCAGCTGTACGCACCTCATCCAGAGAGACATCCGATCTCATAATGATGGCGATCGGCGCATTTAGCCCTTTGACAGGCTTTATGGGTGAAAAAGACTACAAACGAGTGGTCGATGAGATGCGGCTCTCTGAAGGAACACTCTGGCCGATCCCCATCACCCTTTCTGTGTCAAAAGAAGAAGCCGACTCCTTCCCGATCGGCGCCGATATCGCGCTTATTGATGATGAAAGCGACGAAATGATGGGTACTCTGAAAATAGAGGAAAAATTTCCCTATGATAAAAAAGAGGAAGCCAGACTGGTCTACAGGACCGATGACGAGGCTCACCCTGGAGTGCAGAAGGTTTACGAACAACAGGATATTCTCCTGTCCGGACCTGTCCAAGTGTTGAGCGAGGGGCCCTATCCGCACACCTTCGGGGATTATTATGGTCGTCCAGTGACAACACGCGCCATCTTTGAAGAGAAAGGGTGGACCACGATTGCCGCTTTTCAGACCAGAAATCCTATCCACAGGAGCCATGAATACTGCACAAAGATTGCACTCGAAGTCTGTGACGGCATTCTCATTCACCCGTTGGTCGGGAAACTCAAAGCGGATGATATCCCGGCTGATATCCGGATGAAATGCTATGAGGTGCTTCTTCAGAACTATTACCCCAAGGACAGAGTCGTGCTCAAAGTCTATCCAATGGAGATGCGCTATGGGGGTCCGCGCGAAGCTATCCTTCATGCAATCTTCCGCCAGAATTACGGTTGCAGCCACCTGATCGTGGGAAGAGATCATGCTGGCGTGGGCAACTACTACGGCCCCTTCGATGCTCAGGAAATATTTGACGACATCGATGACGACGACCTGCATATCAGGCCCTTGAAGATCGACTGGACCTTCTGGTGCTACAAATGCGATGGGATGGCATCCATGAAAACCTGCCCGCATTCCAGGGAAGATCGCGTTCTTATCAGCGGTACAAAATTACGCGAGATGCTGGCAAACGGAGAGATGCCGCCGAAAGAATTCAGCCGTCCTGAGGTTGCCGAAATCCTTGTGGACTATTACAAAAACCTCTCCTGAATCGTTCATAAAAAATGCCCCTACCTATTACCACTCAAACATATCCCATAATTCATCTTTTTC
>JASFPP010000300.1:0-3991 GCA_050115915.1 Candidatus Aminicenantota bacterium | reverse complement strand
GATAAAGGCTTTTGACCGACTGGATATTCTTTTTAACAACGCCGGGGTGTTTTTCCCGAACAATGCAGTGGATTGTCCGGAAGAAGAATGGGATCTCACCATCGATATAAACCTGAAAGGGACATATCTGATGTCAAAATTCGCCCTCCCTCCCATGATCGCCCAGAAGAGCGGCATAATCATCAACAACGGGTCCGGATGGGGGATTGTGGGCGGCAACGAAGCCATCGCTTATTGTGCATCAAAGGGAGGCGTTGTCCTCATGACAAAGGCCATGGCCATAGATCATGCAAGACAGGGCATCAGGGTGAATTGCATCTGCCCGGGAGATGTTGTGACCCCGATGCTCGATGAGGATGCCAGGGTACGCGGATTATCCTGGGATGAATACCACACACGAGCTATCGCTCAACGTCCGATGGGCCGGATGGGTTTGCCCGATGAAATCGCTAAAGCAGCTCTTTTTCTCGCCTCCGACGACTCCACCTTCATGACAGGAGCAGCGCTTGTCGTTGATGGAGGCGGTACTGCGGATTAGTCTCCATCGGCGCACTCTAATATCTATCTTGAAGGCGGATCACAAAAAAACACACGTTTTTCGGAATTTCTACTCAGCTTTGAATTCATCTTGATCATAATCGAAACAATTGGCATACAAATTGCAGTATCAGCCATTGAATTTAATCCTAAACACAAAAAATGCGATCTGATAGAGATAATTTTGACAAAAGTGTAATAAACCTTGACAACGCTGACAAATTATTTAAATAATGAATCAAAGGGACCATACATCATTGTGCATTGGGGAATACATATAAATTTATATGGGGAAATAAAATAAATATCTCAAGTTTTCTAATCGCAAGTTCGAAGGAGGCAAAATGATTCTTAGAAAGATTCTCTTCAGATCTATTCCATTTTTCATGATTTTTCTTCTTTTAATGGTGAGTTTTTCCTCGGCCCAGCGGTTAACCGGAACCATTCGGGGAACTGTAAGAGACGATGCAGGTGAGACTCTCCCGGGAGTAACCGTAGAAATTCAGAGCCCGGATCTAATTGGCGGTGTCAAAGCTGAGCTCACCTCTGCAAGCGGTGTTTTTCTGTTTCCTGCATTACCCCCTGGTACATACCAGGTAACTGTCTCATTGGAAGGCTTTCAATCGCTCAAGAGGGAAGATATCATCGTTTCTGTGGGAAAGACAGTCACCGTAGATGTCGTTCTGCAACAAGCCGCCGTCGAAGAAACAATCACCGTTATTGGAGAATCTCCTGTGATCGACGTTACCAAATCAGGAACAACAGCCAACTACAATCTTGATTTGCTGGAAAATGTCCCCAAAACCCGTTTCACTTACATTGATATCATGCTCTGGGCTCCGGGTGTATCTGCCAATGAAACGCAAGGGGAGGAGTGGCATTCCTCGATGGGATCATCTTATTTTTCGGATTCTTACCTCGTCGATGGGATAGACACTTCCTTTGATTGGAATGGAACAACATGGGTATGGAATAATCCCGATATCTATCAAGAGGGTGAGATCATCGGCGTCGGCGCCCCCGCAGAGTACGGAAATTTTCAAGGAGCTGTCGTGAATGTGGTTACGAAGTCGGGAAGCAACGATTTTCGAGGTGAGTTCAATACCTACATTCTTCCTTCGAGTTTCGTCGGCAATAACCAACCTGATGCGGAATACCCTTATAACGTCGACTACCAGAACGATTTCAGCTTAGAACTCTCCGGGCCTTTGAAGAAGGACACGATATGGATCTATAGCAATATTCAATGGAAGCGATCTGCCTATTCCCAACTGGGAACGCCACCTGAATATCCTACAAAGTCTGACTACAAAAGAGCATTTGTAAAGTCCACCATTCAACTCAACAAAAACAATAGACTGATGATTTCATATCAACATGAAGTGTATGATCTGCCCGATGTCATCACACCTGCTCAGCCCTATGACGCTTGCGCCAAAGAACCAGGATGGTATCTTGTGCCAAATCTGATGTGGACGTCGATTTTGAGTTCGGATGCCATTTTTGAGCTCAAATTGGGTGGTTGGTTTGCCCATGATGAATGGATTCCCATGGATGGTAACTTTGATGATTCAGCTCACTACGACGGAGCGACGGGATATTATACCAATGGGATATGGGGCTGGTCTCAAGGAGATGCGTCTAGAATCCAAGCCAATGCCACCCTCAGTTATTATGCGGATGAATTTATCAAAGGAAATCATGATTTCAAAGTTGGTGTGCAATTTAGCCGGGGCCATAACGCTGGTACTTATTCCTATTCAGGAGGAGTTGCCTATTATGATTATGACGGATATCCCTACTACGCGTATTTTCAAGATCCTTATAATTACGGACTCTCTGTGACTAAGATTGGTGCATTTGTGGACGATTCATGGGCTCTGAGTGACAGGTTGACCCTCAATCTGGGACTGCGGTTTGACCACCAGAACGGCGACATCTTTGATGTGGATGAAATCGATGCGAATAGAAATCCTACGGGAAATACTATTGAAGGCGTCTCGAATGTGTTAGCCTGGAATAATTGGTCTCCTCGACTGGGATTGGTTTACCAGCTGACCCCTGATAAAAAAACCATCCTAAGAGCCACATATGGACATTACTATGAAGGCATGTATCTGGCAACGTTTTTTTCGCTGTCCACCAGTTCCCCACCTGTCCGTGCCTATTGGTACAATTGGGATACGGAGGAGTATGAGCTCTCCTGGATTTGGGACCCGCGTGCGGGAAGAGCTGTAGGGGATAAAGTAAAGTCCAGCCTGTGTCAGCAGTTTTCCGTCGGCATAAGCCGTGAGCTCTTAACAGATTTAAGCATCGAGGTCACCTATTTATACAAATACACCAAAGATCTTCTCTCCTGGTGGAATACTGCGGCCGAGTTTGAAGCTGTCGACTACTATGATGAGTTTGCGGGAAAGACCATACAGGTCTGGAATCAAACCACTGATCCTGGAGATGATTTTCTCACCCTGATCAACCACCCCGACTATAAACAAAAGTACCAGGGATTGTTCATCACATTGAATAAACGGTTGTCCAACAACTGGCAGATGAGCTCATCTTTTGTCTACTCCAAAGCTTACGGTGTATCTTCCATGGGCCAACTGACCCAGGGTAACTTTTCAGGCTTACGAGATCCGAATGACCTCGTCTCTAATACTGGCTATGATGGCCTTCTACAGAGCGATCGAAAGTACATGTTCAAACTGCAAGGAACGTATTTTTTTCCTTATGACTTCAGCGTCAGTGCAAGCTACATGGCTATGAGCGGAAAACCCATCGCAAGATCCATATCTATCGTCGATTTCTTAGATCAAGGTGCTGTCGATGTTCTTGCCGAACCCAGGGGTTCAAATTACAGGCTAGATTCTTGGAATCTGCTGGACTTAAGAATTGAAAAGGCGTTCAGGTACAAAGACAGATTCAGGTTGAGGATCGCCGCGGATATATTTAACCTCTTCAATGAAGCGACAATGATTGAGACTCTGACCACGAGGGGAATGTCCGAAGACTTCTTGCAGCCGGCCCGGATCATTCCACCGCGAAGAATTCAAGTGGGAATTCGTCTGTCATTCTAGAGGAATCTGGGAGGATTCTAGCGCAGAAAAACAAGAGACATTCAATTCCCAACAGATGAAATAGAGTTTGGGTCGGTTTGTGCCAAAACCGACCCTAAACATCAATTATATTCAAAGGAGGGAGTCATAGTGCGTCTTGCATTTAAAAAATGTATGAGTCCTGTTTTTCTTGTTTGTCTAAGCATTTTTCTCTTCGCCACCGTTTCGCCTCTTCTATCCTTTCAGGCATACACCCATACTGAGGCGACAGGTAAAGTCGATGCACTCTTTGAGAGATGGGATAGAGTAGATTCCCCGGGTGCAGCTCTCGGAATTTTTCAAGATGGAAGAATCATATATGCTAGGGGCTACGGCGCGGCCAATCTCGAATACAACAT
>JASFPP010000299.1:0-3992 GCA_050115915.1 Candidatus Aminicenantota bacterium | reverse complement strand
CCATCACTGAGGAAATCTTGGAAAATCTGGTCAACGCGGGACGACTGGCACCCTCAGGGGCGAACCTTCAGCCTTTGGAGTTTATCGTGATCGATGATGAGGCGATCACAAAGGAAGTGTTTCCCTGTTTGAAGTGGGCAGCCTACATAGCTCCGGAAGGCAATCCACGTCCAGGGCAAGAGCCTAAGGCTTATGTGATCATAGTGGTCAATCGAGATATACGGCCACAAGGCTTTGAATGGGATGTGGGAGCCGCAATGGAAAACATGATCTTGACAGCCTGGGAGGAGGGAATAGGCAGCTGCTGGCTCCTCTCCATTGACAGGGATAGGCTAAGACAGGTCTTATCCATACCAGAGAACTATCGGATCGATTCCGTTTTAGCTCTTGGGTATCCCGCTGAAGAGTCTGTGGTCGAGGAATTGACCGAATCGGTCAAGTACTGGAAGGATGAGCAGGGACGGTTTCACGTTCCCAAAAGAGCACTGAAAGACGTTATTCATAGGAACGGTTTCGAATGAAGTAGGGAGCTCGGAACAAGCCATACACTTCTCTACTCGTTATGTGTGTGTCCCATCGCCGCAAATTTACAGGGAACAATAGAGAGGTTGTTTGGGGAAGGCCTGACGATGAAAAAACAGGTAAGGTTCGGTTTGTTGAAATCCGCTCTCGATGCCCATACTCTGGGAATAACAAGCTTCGCCCAGATCCTTGAAGAATGTGGTTTTTATGTTGTTAAAGCCGATTCAACAGTCAACGAAGCCCTCGACCGAATTTCCGAACCGCAATATTTTCAGGTTATCAACGATTGGATTGTCCAAAACCGTTTGAGCCATCTTGGATTCAGCTACCGCCTTGATCCCGGTCAAGCTGTGGATCTCTTTGGCCGTTTGGTCCATCGACTTAAAGAGAGGCATCTGTATTCCGCGGATAGGAAGAGTCCGGTCAGGAAAATATATTTCGCCGGATTACCCGAGGCCTGTGCTGTTGTGACACAAAGATTCCAGGGACAGTTCCAGGTGTTCAGAGGAGATGAGACTCCCGTAGAGACGCTGGAGAGGCTGGGGATTCCTGAGAAATTCATCCCGAGGTCCATCCGCGCAAACGAAATCTACGACGACCTTCGCCTGAGCTTCGGAAAGGCGCTGATCGCAAAAGAAAGACAATTCACGATCCGACCGTTGCCGTCAGCTTCCTACAGCGGATTCGGGACCCACAAAGATCATCTCATCAAACGTTTATCCTCCGCTCGCAGGCGAGGATGCCTGCCTTTGATGAGGGTTCATGCAGGACCTTATCTTAGCGATAGGGCAAAAGCATTGGCACTCTTTTCCGAGTGGCTCAAAAAACTCGCGAAAGCCGGGTTCCTGGACATTGTCTCTGTGGGATCCTCTCAACTCAGCCAATCGATGTTCGGAGAGGATTGGGGTGACAGGTCTAACGGGGGGGGCGTCCCCTTCAACAATGAGTTCGAGCTCCAGGCAATCCGAGTGGATGCGTTGCCCATGCTTGTCCGGGCTTATTCAGCGACACAAAATATCCCTCAAGTCACAAAGATCCTGGAGAGAAATTTGAATATGGCGTGGCATGCTCTTTCATTCTGGTGGTTTAATCAAATCGATGGCAGGGGTCCCTTAAGCCTCAAGCAGAGTCTTAGCGAGCACATCAAAGCCCTTGAATATATCGCATCTGTAGGTAAGCCGTTTGAGCCCAATAGTCCCCATCACTTTGCATTTCGGGGAAGTGACGATGTGAGCTATGTTGTCTCGGCATTCCTGGCTGCTCGAGTGGCTAAGAACCTGGGTATCAAACATGTGGTTCTCCAAAACATGCTCAACACTCCTAAAATAACGTCGGGTGTGAGAGATCTGGTCAAAGCACGCGTGCTGCTCAAGCTTGTGAGGAGTCTTGAGGATCGGAATTTCCGTGTGATCTACCAGCCGAGGGCTGGCCTGGATTCTTTTTCGCCGGACGTCGAAAAAGCCAAGGCTCAGCTGGCCGCAATCACAGCTTTGATGGCAGATGTGGAACCCCTCGATCCTCTTAGCCCCGAGATCGTTCATGTCGTCAGCTATTCCGAGGCCATGTTTCTGGCGAATCCCGATGTCATTAACGAAAGTATCCAGATCACTCGGGCCGCTCTGCAGTTATACCCTGAATTCCGTCAGAGACACGCTGTTTCGGACATTCTCTCAAGAAGAGATTGGATAACCGACGCCGAAGAATTGGAAGCTGAATCCTGGATGTTGATTTCTGACATGGAGAAATCCATCCCGAATCTGTATTCATCCCCGGGCTTGTATAACACGTTCAGGATGGGATACTTTCCCGTGCCCCATCTTTGGGAGGGAAGGTATGAATTTGCCAACGCTGTGAATTGGACAACAAAAATTTTAAACGGAGGCGTGCATCTCGTCAATGATCGTGGAGAGAGGATGAGTATTCAAGACCGGCTTTGCGAAGTTAAAAACAGAAACGTTCCTAAGCCCCTGCAATCGTGAGCTCACTGATCTTGATCGTTGGCCCAGCAATAGGGCTTCTGAATTCCAGGTCGTTTCCGATTATTTCGATGGAGTTGAGGATGTGGCCCAGGTTCCCTGAAATCGTGATCTCGGAGACCGGATAGGCGATCTCTCCTTTCTCCACCCATAAGCCGAATGCTCCGCGAGATATATCGCCGTTTACGGGATTGAGGCCGTGTCCGATCGTTCGGATAAGTATAAGCCCTTTATCCATCGTCGAAATAATTTTTTTGGGGGATAGAGTTCCGTTGTGGAGATAAAAATTATGCGGACCAATCCCGCTTCCATCGGCATTCCCGGTCGATAGGAGTTTAAGCTTTCTTGCCGCATAAGTGTTGCAGAGATAGTTTTTGAGAATTCCCTTCTCTATAATCTTGGTTTTTTGTGAAGGAACTCCCTCCGAGTCGAATGGAGTCGTCCCCAGCATGCCAGGCATCAGGCCGTCATCAGAGACAGAGATCCTTCGACTGGCGACCTTTTCGCCAAGTCGATCTACCAGGAATGATGTTCTTTGATAGATCGCGTTTCCAGAGATACACGCGAAGAGGAAGCCCAAAAGCCAGGATGTCATCGGCGGCTCAAAAACAACGGGTGCGACTTGTGTCTGTATTTTCTGGGGGTTGATTTGACGAACAGTCCTATCCACACACGTTGATGCGATTATTTCGGGCGTTTCTAGATCCTTGAAGTGCCTTTTAGCTGAAGACCAGGAGCCCTCTACCTTGTCATCCGTATCTCCTGCTTGAAGCCCGAGACCAAGAGAGCAGAAGGTCTCTTCGAATTCCTGGGAAAAACCAGAGGAGTTGGTTAGAATCGTACGGATAAATCGTGTTTCACAGCTTGCGCCATGAGAGTTTGTGATCCTTTTGTCGGATAGACCGATCCGTTCGGTCTCCAATGCCAGATTGATCTTGTCCCTGGGATCAAGGACTGGAATCTCCGGGTCAAAGATATGCAGGTCTGGGATCTCGAACCTGTCTTTTTCGCGTTGGGGCAGCCCTGCACATTCATCCTCGCTGGCTAGCTCGGCGCGTCTGATGGCGTTTGTGACGAGGTTCTCGAGCTGAGTTCTATCAAGGTCGGAAGAGGAGGCATAGGATGTTTTTTTGTCTTTGATAATCCTTAGGCTAAGGCCGCGGGATCCTGCTTCAATCAGATTTTCGATTTGGCCCAGGCGCACATCGACCGAGAACTCTGTGCCTTCTTGGATTGTGACCTCGATCTCATCGGCACCTTGTGATAGGCCGAATGTCACTATGTTTTCAGCGAGTGTCTTCAACAGATCACTGGCATTTGGCCTAGTCATGATTGTCCCCCCACTGTCATCTTGGATATTTTAAGCGTCGGACATCCATCTGTCACGGGTACGGCTTGACCCTCCTTTCCGCATGTTCCCGTTTGGAATCCGAATTGAAGGTCAGAGCCGACTTTTTCGATTTTATTGAGGATGTCGATATTCGTTCCTATGAG
>JASFPP010000298.1:0-4065 GCA_050115915.1 Candidatus Aminicenantota bacterium | reverse complement strand
CATTGATATCATCTGTATACGCGAACCCTGTCTTGTCGCCTGAGATCACCCTCACTCCCGCTCCCTGGCTGATGCCGAACACAGCGCTCTTGAATTTGGACTCTTCCATGAGGATTCGGCGGGAGATCCGGTTCTCCACATAGACATCTGCAAATTCTCCCCCGTTTTCAAGAGCCTTTCGAATGGTTGTGTTCAATAATTCCGGACTCACAGAAACGATCGCCGCAGACTGCTCCGCTCCTCTACAGGATAACAACTGGCTCATTAGAGCTGGCGTAGCAGCCATAGCTACTCCGCTTTTTAAACTCATCTCGAGGAACTTCCTCCTCGGGATGTCCCTTACAAAATACCTTTTTATCGACATGTTCATCCTCTTAAAAAAAATTTTTCCCATTATATAGCTTCAAAGCCTCAAAATCAAAACAGAATTGTCTGTTACTTTTTTTTAGAAGAATTTTTTTTGGATCTGTATTAGTAATGAAAGGTTAAATCGAATAAGAGTTTAGAAGGGTCTAAGATTCCTTAGAATAAAGCTCCATTGCGAAGAATCGCTATTGCTGGGGCGTTAACTGACGAAAACGGATGTTCTTTTTATCCAGTGAAACACCCATGGCTTTCTCCAATGCAGCCTGGGCAAGGAGGTAGTCGGCAATAGCGCGCAATTCATTGCTGCGGGTCGTTGCCAAATCCCTCTGGTGCTGGAGGACGATGTAGTTAGTGGTCAATCCGACCTTCAGCTTTTTATCCTCTGCTTCCAGTTTTTTTTCAGCCAGCTCTCTGGCCAAACGGTAGGCGGCAATCCGTTTGTAGTTGGTCTCCACAAGACGCACAGCATTCCTGATCTCGAGAAACGTCTGTTGCTCTGTATTTTTCAGGGTCAGCTGCGCTTTCTCCTGATTGACCCTTGCTTGGGCGTGTTGTGCTCGCGAAAACAACGTATTAGTCGGGACGGTCAGCGTCAATCCCACATACCAGTTGTTGTACTTGAACCCGAAGGCATCTTTGAGGGCATCGACAGAATTTCCCGGTACGACTTCGCGGACTATCTCAGAAAGCGGGTTGTCATTTTCATAGAAAATCCTGGTTCCAGAAATACCGGGGCTCCAGTAAGAAGCAACCAGGGAAAGGTCGGGCAGCAATTGGTTTCTGGTGTATCCGACTTCGATGTTTTTATTCTCGAGGTCCCACCGCAATTCTCGCAAGTCCGGCCGATTCTGCATCCCGATGCGCAGGGCTTCATCGATAGTGATCTTGTGCTCCGCATAAGTGGGTTTATCCGTGGGGATGATTCTCCCTGTAATGCCCGCCTGTTCTTCTTCGAGGTTTATGAGCGTTTTGAGCTGGTCTTCATAGTTTTTGACCTGGACCTCGGCTTGGAGTATATCGGCATCACGGGTGGCGACTTCCGCCTGGGCTGTGAGGATCTCGATCGGAGCCAATGTCCCCACTTCCACCTCTCTCTTGTTTTTTGCCAACAGGTCCTGAGCTAATTCTAAAGACTGCTGCATGACTTCAAGATTGGCGATGGAATAGGCCAGGTACAAGTACGCCTGCTCAACATTGTACACTGTATCCATCAACACCGTTTGAAACCTGGCATCCGAGATCTCTACATTATTATTAGCGACGATGATCTCTTTTCTGCTGTTTTTAAAACCAAAATTCTTGAGAAGAGGTTGTGTAAAATTGAAGGTCAAACGGCTTCCATAGCGAGGATTGATCGTCTGGAATTTTGCGGTGGTGTCGCTTTTGTAGGAATAGAGAGATATGTCGAACCTTCCTCCGGTCGGGATTTCCTGCAGGAATTGCGCTTGATACTCTTGATAGGATGCCGTGACCGAACCTGTGGCCTCCAGCCACGAATAGGAAGGAGTGTCCGTATTCTGTTTCCCAAAACCAAAGTAGAGCTGAGGTAAAAATTTCTCTTTCGCCTGAGAAACCGACAGATTAGAGAGCTCCGGATTCAGGACTTCGACAGCCACATTCAGGTTGTTCCTCATCGCAATTTCCAAGCATTCCAAAAGGGATAGCGGGATCTCCTTTTCCTGACCCGCTAAACCAGACGCCAACACTATTATGGTCAAAAGACCGATCATTGATTTTTTCATGATTCGCTCTCCTTTTTGGAGGGGATTCAGGGCAGCGCCCTCAGAGGCTTCGATAAGCGAATAACTTGACTGTCCTATTTCTGGATCCAACCGTCCAAAAGATTTATCGTTCTCCGTCCGTAGGAAGCGTTGAGCTCTGAATGGGTCACCTGGATAATCGTGGTGCCGTTCTCATTGAGTTCCTTGAACATTTCCATGATGTCTTTTCCTTCGGCACTATTCAAGTTTCCTGTGGGCTCATCAGCCAAAATGAGTCTTGGACTCGTGATGATGGCCCTTGCTACGGCAACCCTCTGCTGCTGACCTCCTGACAATTGATTGGGAAAAAGATCCTTTTTGGCGACGATCCCAAACTTATCAAGGACATCACAGACCAAGCCTTTCCTTTCAGAGCCTTTGACTTTTTTATAGAGAAGAGGTGTTTCGAGGTTTTCATAAACAGTGAGTTCATCGATCAAGTGGTACGCCTGAAACACAAAACCAATGTAGTTTTTATGGATATCCGACCGCTGCTTCTCGCTCAGCTTGTGAACCTCCCGATCATAAAAAGTGTATTCTCCGCTCGATGGTGTATCCAGCATACCGAGGATATGAAGCAGCGTGGATTTCCCTGCTCCAGAGGGTCCCATGACTGTCAAAAACTCCCCTTCTTTCACATCAAGGTCGATATTCCTCAGGACAAACGTTTTAACAAAACCCGTAGAATAGAATTTGGTGATATCTTTTAATTTAATCATACGTGTCTCCCTCTTTGACGAAGCACATCATAGAGCACTCTAAAAATGACAACCACGAAGCTAAATGGATGTTGAGGCAACAGCTCCGCGTTTTATTCTTTAAGGCGGCAGCTAGAGCTTGAATTCCTTCTGGATATTCTCGGAAACGATGTGACCATCGAAAAGATGAATGATACGATGGCTGTACTCTGCATAAGCGGGCGAGTGAGTAACCATCACGATAGTCGTTCCCTGCTCGTGCAACTCTCCCAGCATATTCATCACTTCTTCACCATGGGCTGAGTCCAGATTACCGGTGGGCTCGTCTGCCAGGATGAGCTTCGGGTGAGCCACAACGGCACGGGCGACAGCCACACGCTGCTGTTGACCTCCAGAGAGCTGCTGGGGGAAATGATTCTTCCTGGCCATGATCTCCATCTGTTCGAGGGCTTCGGTCACCCTCTTTTTTCTTTCTGTCGAAGAATAGCCCAGATACAGCAGCGGGAGCTCGACATTCTCGTACACTGTCAGCTCATCGATGAGATTAAAGCTCTGGAAGACAAACCCGATGTTGTTCTTTCGCAGGTTCGCTCTCTGTCGTTCAGAGTACTTGGAGACTTCTTCTTCGAAAAAGAAGTAATCTCCTTGGGAAGGCTGGTCGATCATCCCCAACACATTCAACAGAGTTGACTTTCCGCATCCAGAGGGTCCCATTATGGCGACATACTCTCCCTCTCTCACATCCAGATTGATGTTGTTCAGCGCGGTTGTTTCCACCTCTTCTGTGGTGTAGATCTTTGTGAGATCTTTGGTTTTTATCATTCTTTCCTCCTATCAGATGTGGCCAGCACTTGTGCTGGCTTCAACCTGATACACAATTTTATAATATATCTAAAGATCATAAATACATACCTTATCTGAGGACTAAACGTTCGTGATTCCCGAAGCTTTCATAAGATGAAGTGATCACCTTCTCGCCTGGCGTGAGGCCTTCGAGGACTTCGTGAACATAGGCATTGGACATGCCCAATCTGATGGGTCTTTTTGTTGCGATCTTTTCAGATCTATCCAGCACATAGACCCAGTTTCCTCCTGTGGTCTGGAAAAATCCTCCTTTAGCCAAAAGAATGGCATCATCGGATACGTCTCCCATCTCGAGCCGAATGTGCAACGACATCCCCCGCCTGATCCCCTGGGGTACTTCGTTTGGAAAAAGCATGTCTATTTCGAACCTTCCATCC
>JASFPP010000297.1:0-4071 GCA_050115915.1 Candidatus Aminicenantota bacterium | reverse complement strand
TTTTTTCCCCAGATAATTCATCACTGATCGCCAGGATCCTGTTGCCTTTAACTCCGATACAGGCACCGACAGGATCGATGTCCTTCTCATTGGTTGAGACGGCAACTTTAGCTCTCTCGCCGGGCTGACGGACGATGTCCTTGATCGTTATATTCCCATTGGCAATCTCTGGGGTTTCCAACTCTAAGAGTTTCGCTAAAAATTTAGGGTCACTCCTGGAGACAATCACTTGATGTCCTTTGGCATCTTTGAAGACTTGTGTGATAACGGCCTTTACACGATCTCCTCTTCTGAATTCTTCTGTGGGCAGTTTTTCCCGATAAGGAAACAGGAGTTCCGCCTTATTTAATTCGAGGATCATGTTTTTATTCGACTCGAACCGTCGGAGGACTCCTGTTACGATTTCACCCATTTGAGGCGCAAATGTCCTGTAGATTTTGTCTTGCTCTGCATCTCTGACCTTCTGGAAAATCACTTGCTTCGCTGCTTGCGCCGCAATTCGGCCGAGGGTTTCTGATGGGAGGTCGATCTCGATCCTGTCATCGATCTTGGCGCTCGCATCGATCTTTCTGGCTTCTTCGAGAGATATCTCTTTGGATATGTCTTCAGGATCTTTTTTGATGAGCTTTGTGGAATACACCCGCAGGTCGCCTTTTTCTGGTTTAAAAATAACGTTGATTGCCTCATTCGCGTTGAAGTATTTTGCAGAGGCAACGCGGAGAGATTCTTCGATGGCGTTTACGATCACGTCCGTCTCCACACCTCTTTCCTTACTCAACTGAACGATTGTGTTCCAGACATTAACTTTCATGTTTGAGATCCCAATACATATCCAAAATTCGGATGCAAAGAGGCGTGAATTATAACCGAAAAACTCAAGAATATCAAATCGCGTTCAGAGGATGTCAGCATCCTTAGAACCGTGATTGAAGGCATTTCGAGTTTTCCAATTGGTGGTTCGAAAACACGCTCAGTTTCCCCGGCGAGGAAACTTCGCTCGGACGTGGGGGCTTCCCTCACATCTCCTTACAGGAGAAATCCCATGCCCATCCAGCCCTTCTCACGGCTTTCTCCACCACACAAATGGAAAACTCAAAAACGTAAGGAGGTGACATGCCATCACGGTTCTGTGGATGATCCCTCAGAGGATTAGAGGAGCGAAGACAAGGCTGACGACAGCCATGAGTTTAATCAAAATATTCATGGAGGGCCCGGAGGTGTCTTTCAGAGGATCGCCTACTGTATCGCCGATGACAGCCGCAGCATGAACCTCAGTCCCTTTACCCCCTAAATGGCCCTCTTCGATCCACTTTTTCGCGTTGTCCCATGCGGCGCCCGCATTGGCCATATAGATAGCCAAGAGTACACCAGAGGCTGTGGCCCCGACCAGGAATCCCCCCAGAGATTCCGGCCCTATGATAAAACCGATAAGAAGGGGCGTTACCACTGCAAGGAGACCGGGAAGGATCATTTCATAGAGTGCGCTGTTCGTTACGATATGGATACATCGGTCAGAATCCGGTTTGGCCTCACCATCCATGAGACCCTTGATCTCTCGGAACTGCCGCCGGATCTCCGTTACCATCTTATCTGCAGCCCGGCCCACCGCTTTCAGTGTATAGGAAGCGATCGCAAAGGGCATGAGGGCGCCGATGAGCACACCGATGACAGTCTCCACGTTTGTCAAGCTTATCGTCGTGAGATTGGTGGTTTTTTGGTAGGCTGAGAAAAGGGCCAAGGCCGTCAGTGCCGCAGACCCTATGGCAAAACCTTTTCCGATTGCGGCTGTTGTATTGCCCGATGCATCGAGCTTATCTGTGATCTTGCGTATTTCAGGACCGGCGTCTGACATCTCCGCGATCCCCCCGGCGTTGTCAGCAATCGGGCCATAGGAGTCTGTCGTCATAACGATTCCGATGGTCGCAAGCATGCCCACAGCAGCAAGGGCTATTCCATAGAGTCCTCCCAATTTATGGGAGATAAAAATAGCCGTAGCGATCGTGAGAAGAGGAAGAATCGTGCTCTGAAATCCAATAGCCATCCCCATGATAATGGTGGGGGCACTTCCTGTTTGTGCCGTTTTTGCCAACGTTTTTATGGGAGGGCCTGAAGTGAAGTATTCGCTCTCGAGTCCGATAAGTACTCCGGCGAACATCCCGCTCACAACCGCAAAGAATATATCGAGATTGCCCAGGAGGAGCTTTACAGAAAAGTAAGCCCCAAAAAGAAAGATGGCGGCACTGATATATGTTGAATTCCTCAGGGCGGATTGGGGATTCAAGTTTCTCAGGATTTTTATGGAAAAAACTCCGATAAGCGAACACAGGAGGCCCACAACGATGAGCAGAAGCGGTAGAGACATATAATTCAGAGCGGGCGTTAAAGTGGCTCCCAAAGCCATCGATGCAATGACCGAGCCGACATAGGATTCGAAGAGATCTGCTCCCATACCTGCCGTATCTCCCACATTATCTCCGACATTGTCTGCGATAACCCCCGGATTGCGAGGATCGTCTTCGGGGATTCCAGCCTCGACCTTACCGACTAGGTCGGCGCCGACATCAGCGCTCTTCGTATAGATCCCCCCTCCCACGCGGGCGAAAAGAGCTACGGAGCTGGCCCCCATGGCAAAACCGTTGATGATGATGGGATCCCTGGTGAAGTAGTAAAAGAGGCCGATCCCTGTGACTCCTAAGGCAGCGACAGATATTCCCATGACAGCCCCGCCTTGAAAGGCCACTGTCAGGGCTTGTGCCGCACCTTTTGAAATTGCCGCTTGGGTCACACGCACGGCCGCTCGTGTGGAGGCTTTCATCCCGATAAATCCTGCCAGCATGGAACAACTGGCTCCTGTGAGGAACGCCAGGCTTGTGTACACAGAGAAAAGCTTCCAGAGAACAAAAAACAGGATCGCTACAAAAATGGCGATGAAAACGTATTCTCTTCTTAAAAAGACCATCGCTCCTGAATGAACGGCTTCAGCGATCTCCTGCATGACTTTATTGCCCTTAGGGTATCTCTTGACCAGAAAATATATGGTGATCGCAATCATCAAACCGATAATTCCTACGATAGAGGATAAAGGGATCAAATCGAGTAGTGTCATTGTTTATTCCTTTAAAAAATTTAGGACGTTATAGCACAAAAGCCCTGACTTTTCAATCTTATCAACCATCTCGTCTTTTAAATCACGAGCAAGCTGCTTGATTCTCCCCTAGGAACTAGCTATGAATCTCGCCATGCAGGGAGTATGGACCGCAGGAAGTAATGAGGACATCCACGAACTGGCCGGTCACATCGAAATCTGCGTGGAAATTCACGACCTGATAGGCTTCATTTCGCCCCGAGTATCTTAGGGGATCTTTTTTGCTTTTTCCGAGAACGAGGACCTTTTCCGTTTTGCCAATCAGCGAGGAGTTGTGATCCAGTTGGATTTGTTTTTGAACATTTTGGAGAGTGAGAAGTCTATCCCTTTTGACTGCGAACGGAACCGAATCTTCGACCTTCGCCGCAGCCGTGCGGGGACGCGGGGAGTAACGAAAGGAAAAAATATTGATGAAGCGCACATCTTTGAGGACCTCGATGGTCTGTTCGAAGTCATCCTCTGTTTCTCCCGGGAAACCGACTATGATATCCGTGCTGAAACTCATATCCGGGAGAAAAGACCGGAGCATGTGGATCTTTTCCAGGTATTCGTCTTTCGTGTAGCCCCTGTTCATACTCTTGAGAATCCGGGAAGAACCCGATTGTATGGGGAGATGAAGCTGATGGCAGATTTTATTCGCCTTCTTCATGGTTTGTGCCAGACTAGGCGGGAAATCTTTGGGATGAGATGTCAGAAAACGGATCCACTGGATGCCCTCGATACCGTTGACCTCTTCGAGAAGATGCTCGAAGGAGTGTCCTTTCTCAGGATCTCTGTAGGTATTGACATTCTGGCCGAGAAGCTGGATCTCGAGATATCCCTCCTGGGCCAATTGTCGGATCTCTTCGAGGATCAATCTCTCTGGTCTGTATTTTTCCCTCCCCCTTGTAAAAGGGACGATACAGTAGGCACAAAAATTATTGCAT
>JASFPP010000296.1:0-4111 GCA_050115915.1 Candidatus Aminicenantota bacterium | reverse complement strand
TTTGATATAGGTATAATAGCTATGACTGAACCACAATTTACCGATAGAAGCATTCTGTAAAGATTCTTCTATAGGAGCAAAAGAAAACAGAAAATTAAAAGAAAAATGAGAATTTGGCGGCACGTCTTTGACAACGCCGGTAATTTTGTAATCCCTTCGATGATTGATCGATATTGTTTTGCCAACAGGATCTTCACTGCCGAAATATTTTTCTGCAATGCTTTCCGTCAGAACAGCAGTGTAGGGCTCTTTTAGAGCTGTTTCAGGATTGCCTTTTATGATTGGAAATGAAAAAACGTTAAAGAACGACTGATCTGCATAAAAAATCCTGTCTTCAAAAAACTGTTTTTCCCCGTGTTTCACAATACCGCTAACCTGGGTAATACGCACGGCATACTCAACTTCGGCAAAATTATCGAGGATTGCAGGGGCAACGGGCGGTGGAGTCGTAGCTGCATATTTTATGGGCTGGTCTTTTGCACGGAATTCCATGGCAACCCGGTATATTCTGTCCGCATCTTCATGGAAAGTATCATAAGTGAATTCATAGAGAACATAAAAAAGAATAAACAGGCAGCATGCCATTCCCACAGCAAGTCCGGTAATATTGATAAAGGAATACCCTTTTTGTCTTTTGATGTTTCTAAATGCGATTTTTAAATAGTTTTTAAACATGATGAATCTCCAATAAAGTGTCATTCGGATGAGAAATGGTATAGGCTTGAGAATTTGCCAGACATACCACACGTCCGCCTTGAATCTACCTTTTTCCGAGAGGATCATATGGTATTCTTCTTCCGCGTCGCCCAGGATACCGGCTTTTTTTGAGGAAGAAAGGATGCCGAGAATTCTTTCAGCGAGTTTCTGAGGACTTGTTCTTTTCATTTAGAAGTCTTCTCCGCACCGGCCAACTCTGCATACCCATCCCATATTTTTTTCTGTGTCTTATAAGCATGTTTAAGCGCCATGCTTCCATCGGGAGTGAGGGCATAATAGATCCGGCTCCGGCCTCCTCTTTCTGGTCTGGATTCGCCTTTGGACCGTCTGGCAAATCCCTTTTTTGTCAGTTGCTCCAGGATGAAATAGAGTGTGCCGTAGGGGAGGGATTTGCCAGTGGTTTTTTGAATGTGTTTTTTGATAGCCACTCCGTAGGCATTGTCTTTGAGCCTCAGGATGGCTAAAAGCAGTGTTTCTTCAGCTTTAGTCAATTCTCTCATTCGATAGCCTTTTCATTTAAATACAAGTAACTTGTAGATATTCATATTATATATACGCGTTTCTTGTAAGAAAGGTTGCCTTTTTTAAAAAACTTTATGAGGAGATATTTGAAATCATCTATGATTCCAGATGCCCTGTACTGAAAGTCTTTAAGAGATATTGACTGTAGATAGTGCTAATGGTATGGCTGGGAAGCAGGGATTCGAACCCCGATTCCATGATCCAGAGTCATGTGTCCTGCCATTGGACGACTTCCCAGCAGTAGCGACATAATAGCGAATTTGACCTCATTTTTCAAGCTTACGCTTCAGGCTTGAAAATCTAAAAAACCACTCCTATAACTGGGAGTAAAATCCCTTTCTAAGATTATGCGAATAGCTGTTTGAATAGTTGGGGAAAATACATAACGATTCCGAAACGCAGGAGTCTCCCCAGCGTTCCAGCGATGAAAAAGCGGATGATATTGACGTTAGTCATTCCGCAGAGAACAGACACGACGTATAAAGGGGGAAAGCCTGTAAATGCGCTCAGAAAAATGAAAAAGTCGATCTTGGATTCCCATTTTTTCATTTTGGCTTGGATCTCCCCGATCTTCTTCTCATAGCGCTTTTTGGACATGTGAATGACACCCTTCCCGGAGAGAAACATAAGGATTTTTGCTGTCATCTGCCCTGCTGTCGCCAAAAGGAGTATCGGGATGTACTCTGTCTTCGATATTATCAGGGAAATCCAAATCAGGAAAAGCTCTGCATTGACAAGGGGAATGAAACCACTAACGAGACAGACGACATAGGTCCCTCCAAAGACACCTATGCTTTGTAACAGTTGGAGAATAGTGGATTCGTCCATTCCGCTGATCTTTAGAATTTTGTTGTCGAGCTAACCATTCTCTTTTTTTCCATGGTAAAAGTCAATTCTTTACCCTGAATTATTCATAAAAGCTACTGCCAAACTGATATACGAAAACAATTTTAAATTTCATTGGCAGTATCTTTTACCCTTCGGGCAGACCGATCTTACAGCATCGCCTTCGTCGTAGCTCATTCGTAGTAGTTTACTACGACTTCATGAGCCACTTCCTAGACCTTTGTGAATGGGTGGGGTGGGTTGGCCTCGGCCTGTGAATAATTCAGGATGGTTGATTGACAGGCTAGGGGGATGATGATAATATTTCGCACCAAATGAGAAAAACTTGGGTTCGTATCGGTATTATCTTCTTTTTAACCGCTGTTTTTCTCTTCTTTTTCTTCAGAAGTGTCGATTGGAATGAAGTTCTATCGAACTTGACGAACATAAAATCAAAATACCTCATCTTCATCCTTTTGACAGCTCCTCTCCACCTTCTGACGCGCGCTATCCGCTGGCAGTATCTGATCAAATACGAGAAGAAAGGGGTGAGCCTGTTCAATCGATTTGCTGCCAATACCGTGGGATTCACCGTTAATTTTATTTTTCCCGGCAGAATTGGTGAGCTCGTGAGGCCGCTCTATCTCGCGCAGAAAGAGGATATCAAAAAAGGTTTCATGGTCGGGACAGTTGTTGTCGAAAGGATCTTCGATATCATCACCTGTTGTATGCTCCTGGGGCTTTATCTGATATCGCGGCCGATCTTTCCCTCCTTTTATCACGCGGATGAGGATGCGTACTCTCTCATCTCATTTTGGGGAATTTTCGGGATCTCTATTGCTGCCTTTCTTTTGCTGTTGATACTGGCCGTTTATTTCTACAAAGAGAGAGCTCTTGCCATTTTTAAATTTCTTTTGAGGCCTCTCTCAAAAAAAATTGCGGAGAAGATCCTTAATATCCTCGAAGAGTTCATCCAAGGGCTCAAGTTTTTTCACTCGATCGGGAATCTGTTCGTATACATTTTGCTCTCCTTGGTCGTATGGCTAGGAATCATCCTCCATTATTGGGTGTTTTTACTCGCATACGGTATCAATGTTCCGTATTTTTCGATTGTACCCTTTGTCTTTCTGACTGGTGTCGGGGCTTCCATCCCCACTCCTGGGATGGTCGGTGGGTTTCACTATTTCAGCAAGCTGGGCATGACCTCTTTCCTGAATATCGAGTCCAACCTCGCAGTCAGCATCACGATCGTTATGCATGCTGTCCAGCTTGTGGTGACTTGTATTATTGGGTATGCTATATTATGGAAAGAAGGTATTAGTCTTCTGCAGTTAAAGAAATTGGGAGAGGAACAAGAGCAATGAGATGCCCATACTGCGATCATGAAGAGAGCAAAGTCATAGACTCCCGCGAGAGTAAAAATGGATTGACTATCCGCAGGCGGCGAGAGTGCCTTGACTGTGAGAAAAGATTTACGACCTATGAGAAGATCGAAGAAATCCCCTATATGATCGTCAAAAAAGACGGAAGACGGCAGCGCTTCGAAAGCGAAAAGATCATGGCGGGTTTGCTCAAGGCCTGCGAGAAGAGGCCTGTTCCGGTCGCCAAACTGGAAGAGATCGTTGAAGAGATAGAGACGAGCCTTCAGGAGAGACCCGAGAAAGAGATCAGCGCAGAAGAGATCGGTCAGCTTGTCATGGACCGGCTGAAGGTGCTGGATAAGGTCGCATACGTTAGGTTTGCATCGGTTTACAGGGATTTTAAGGATGTTTTGGAGTTTAAGAAAGAATTGGAGACGTTGCTCAAAGAGAAATAGACTGGTAAGCGGACAAATCTCCAGGAATTCATTTTTGAAGCGAAGTCAACATTTAGGATAAAAGAGGGTTCCTCAGGTTAGAATTAAAGGTAACGTTTTTTTCCGCGGTTTCAAAGATGTCTAAAAGGATAAGACCCGTATCACGAATCGTTAAGATTGAGGCAGAGATCAATAAAATCGCGGGAGAAGTGTTCCTCAAGAAGAAAGATCTTCTCGGTCTGGATGAGAGCT
>JASFPP010000295.1:0-4127 GCA_050115915.1 Candidatus Aminicenantota bacterium | reverse complement strand
TCCTCTACATCCTCATGAATCTTATCTATTTCTACGCGCTGTCCATACCGGAGATGTCGGGTGTTGTCCGCGTTGCAGAAAAATCAGCGACAGCTCTCTCAGGGAGGACGGCTGCGGATCTTGTCTCTGTTGTTGTGATATTGTCTGTGCTCGGGGCGCTAAACGGCGCGATATTTGCGGGAGCGCGCGTTTACTACGCAATGGCGAAAGACAAGCTTTTTTTCAATCGAGTGGGGCACTTGCACCCCCGATTTCGGACACCCTCTTTTGCTATTCTCATCCAGGCGATCTGGGCGTGTATTCTGGGATTGACCGGAACGTTCGAACAATTGTTCACCTATGCGATGTTTATCGGCGTTTTGTTCTGGGTCATCGCTGCAGGGGCGGTGTTTACACTCCGTAAAAAATATCCGGATCTCCAGCGGCCTTATAAAACCTGGGGATATCCTGTTGTGCCTCTAATATTTATCATCGCCCTCTCAGGTGTGCTCTTGAATGCACTGGTCGAAAAACCCGTAGAATCCCTGATCGGCCTTTTTTTCACTGCAGCGGGGATCCCGATTTTCTATGTCTGGAAAAGACGAAGGCGCTTCGATGCGCAAGCTCTCTTGAAATACCGGAAAGGAGACGGGATAAATGCTCAGAAATGAAGGGGGTAAACTCGTAAAAGTTGCGATTTGCACTCCGGGGAATGCCTATTTCAGCGTTACAGACCTCAAATCTCATAACATCACAGAAATTCCGAATGCAGAAAGGACTCTAGAGCAATTTTCCCTGTTGAAATCAGTCCTCAAAAAGTCCGGATGCGCTATCATCGATGCGCCCGAATTAGCAGGGCATCCCAATTCGGTTTTTACTCGGGATGTCTCTTTGGTGACGCCGCAAGGCTATATCCAGTTGAGAATGGGATTGGATTCTCGGAGAGGGGAGGAGGAATGGATGGCCTCGATCCTGGATTCACTGCATGAGCCACGTGTGGGATCGATCGAAGCTCCAGGCACCGTCGAGGGGGGAGATATTATACTTGCGGGGAATGTCGCTTTTATCGGTCATTCCCAGAGGACAAACCTCGAGGGGGTCAATCAGATATCGGACTTCCTAAAAAAAATGGGCTATGAAGTGAGAATCCAGCGCATGGAGTATCGTTATCTTCATCTGGGCGGTGCTATGAGCATGATCGGCTTTGAGAAAGTGCTCTGCTGCCGTGGAGTCTTCCCGGATAGTTTTTTCGAGGGATTTGAGACGGTCGAGGTCTCCCACAGAGGCCCTTCAACGGGAAATGTTATCTGTTTAAGCGAAGATGAGGTTATCGCCAACATCGCTGAGAATGCTGAAGCCATTAAAATACTCGAGGATAGGGGAGTTATGGTGCATGCCATCGATCTATCTGAGTTCCGAAAGGGAACAGGTGGACCCACCTGTCTCATATTGCCTATTGAAAGAATCTGAATGACGTGTTATATAAATAGGTGTGAAGTGGGGTTGTATAGATAGAGAGGAGGCTGTCCCAAAACAAAGGTATGACCCCCCCTTGATGAGATGATATTTTTATTTGATAGAGGAGCGTAGCGATGGAGGAGAAACGCAAAGAGAGAAGGCTTAATGAGGAAAACAAGGTAACGATATCTGTTTTCTCTAAGGATAAATCGGCGCACGTGAGTGGTAATTTCTTTGCACTCACAAAGGATATCTCTCTCAATGGTTTGAAAATGCATACCGATGAGAAGCTTGATATAGGTACAGTGCTCAAAATTGAACTCGCCTTGGCAAAAAGCAAAAAACTGATCAGTGTCATCGGAAGGGTAAAATGGGTGAGCGAGATTTATGATGGCGAGGTTTTTGAAGCGGGTATCGAATTTATAGACACCCCACCTGATCGAGTTTTAAACCTTCTCGATCACCTCTATGGAGAGAAGAAGAACTGAGAATTCCCCCATGAATCCCAAATACAGATTTCTAGACAATTTATAAAAGATCGTAAAAAGAGAAATACTCAAATCAGAAGATGTAAAGTGTCCCAAGTGCAGGTCGAATTTTGTGCTTAAGACCGTAAAAAAAAGACACAGTCTAGAGCGAATCGTGCGCTGTTGAAGTCGTTGTGTGGAAATGCTGCCAGTGTAACCGAAAGTTCTACTGTCAGGACGAACTATAATGCGGACATTGCATTCGCGATCCGTTCAAGTCCCTCTTTGAGAAGTTTACGCGGGCAGCCGATATTCATCCTCTGGAATCCCTCACCGCCTCCTCCAAACTTCGTGCCTTCATCGAGCCAAACCTTCGCTTTGTGGAGAAGGAATTTTTTCAAGTCACGGTCGGGAAGGCCCCAATTACGGAAATCGAGCCAGGTAAGATAAGTCCCTTCCAAGGGAAAAACCGAGACTCGAGGGATACGGGCTTTGAGGAATGAAATGAGGAATTCATAATTGCCCTTGAGATAGCTTAATAGATGCAAAAGCCATTCTTCTCCCTGATTGTACGCGGCTTCTGAGGCGACTTTAGCAAAGACATTCGTCATCTCCAGTCCGGCGTTGTTGACAACATCAAAATACCGTTCATAAAGACTTGTGTTCGATATGATCGTGTTCGCCACACCAAGGCCAGCAATATTGAATGTTTTTGTGGGCGCTGTACATGTGACGGTGATGTTTGCGATTTCCTCGGAAAGAGTGGAGGTCGGTGTGTGGATATGTCCTTCAAGGACCAAATCTGCATGGATCTCGTCGGAGACGATGATGATGTTATTCTCCAGACAGATCTCAGCCAATTGCAGAAGTTCTTCTTTAGTCCATACTCTTCCCACTGGATTGTGCGGGCTGCACAGGATGAGAAGACGTGTAGAGCCATCGATGGATTTTTTAAAATGATAGAGGTCCATAACATATCGGCCATCCTGGATTTGCAGTTGGTTGTTGACGAGAGAACGTTTGTTATTCTGGATAGCATAAGCAAAGGGATGATAAACCGGCTGTTGGATAATGATTTTATCTCCGGGCTGTGTATAGGCCTGAATGATCAAGTTCAATGCGACGATAACCCCAGGAGTATACACGATCTTCGTCTCCCGGATATCCCAGTCGAACCTGCGTTTCATCCAGGAGGCGAGCGCCGCATAATACGAGCTGGTTCTCTCTGTGTAGCCCAATATCCCGTGCTCGACTCTTTTGCGGAGAGCTTCCAAAACAGGTGGGGGAGAGGGAAAATCCATATCGGCAACCCACATGGGTAGCACATCGTCTTCACCGACATCTTTTTTACGGCGGTCCCATTTGGACGAGGATGTGCCCCTGCGGTCGATTATCGTGTCAAAATCATAAATCATTTTTTTCACTCCTTAATAGGCTCTACAGTGCATAAAATTCGTTGGCCACTGTCTCGGTTTTCGAGCGATGTCAGATCATGATAAGTTCAGAGTGGTTGTTCATAGATTATAGTCTCTTCTTCAAATCGCAACAATAAAGTTATGGATTTTTTTCGTCTCAAATTATATTTTAGAAATGACAAAAATGAAGAGAAGAGACTACTATATCTTTTACCGAAAGGAGGGACCGGAACAATGAAAATGAGAAGTGTACTGTGTATGTTTGTTTTATTCATATGTCTGTTAACGATCTATGTTTTCTCTGGGAATACCGAAAAGAGAGAGATATCCAGGGATGCATGCACCGACATTATTGTTGGGAAGGATGCCTCTGTAGACGGGTCTGTCATCACATCGCACACCGGTTGCTGCTCCGAATGCCGCGTCCACGTTGTTCCCGCACAAACCTTTAAAAAGGGAGATAAGGCACCGGTCTACTACGGGCTCCAGGATGTGAGAAAGCCTTTAAAGGAGTACGGAAAAGTTTTAGGATACATTCCCCAGGTCGAAAAAACCTATGCCTATTTTCACACAGGCTATCCCCAGATGAATGAGCATCAGTTGGCGATCGGGGAAAGCACTCTGAGCCAGAGGGATGAGTTGAAGGTGGATATCAGCTCGGGGAAACAGATAATGACCATCGAGCAAGCCCAGCTGTTTGCGCTCCAGAGATGCAAAACCGCCCGGGAGGCCATCGATCTGATAACGACTTTAGTGGAGACGTATGGTTTTCTTCCTTCGTGCGGTCCTGAATCCGAGGCCCTCTGTA
>JASFPP010000294.1:0-4130 GCA_050115915.1 Candidatus Aminicenantota bacterium | reverse complement strand
TATGGCATTCCCGTCTTCGGCATCCTTCTGGAACAGAACATGGGGATCGATTTTCCAGAAAACACGCGCTGCCACATCGATCCCGGCTAGAATACCATCTTCCTTTGCCAGAAAGATCGCCCTGGATATAGATTCGGGCGGGACAAGGCTTTCCGAAGTGATATCCCCATCCGGCATATCCTCTTTAAGCGCGGCCTCAATTATCGCGTCAATTTCAGGTGTCATGGGTGAAATTATAAGTTTTTCCTCCTAAACCGTCAATGGACGAACTAAAAATGCAGGATTAAGCTTTACCGATGCCGCGATCAGGTACTTTATTTAGTCCCTATTAGTGGTGGAGAAAACCGTATAGAGGGCAGGAAAGGCATGGGACATCTCCTAAAGGGAGATGTGAGGAACCCGCCGCGATCGAGCGAAGTTTCCTCGTTGGGGAAACTTCGCGAAACTTCGTTTTCAAACCGTCATTAGGGATACGCGGACATTGTTTATCGTAGATTCTATGACGTCCGAACTTGAAGAAGGACAATTGACATTCTGAGGAAAGTGCCTGAAAATACAGGACACATGTCAAAAAAAAGGATCCTGTCACTCGTCCTTTCGGCCCTACTTTCCCTATGTCTTGGATGGCTTTTACTTTCCCGCATTACTGTCGATGATCTTGTGCAAACGTTTTCGAATATTTATTATCCCGCACTCTTTACGTTTTTAACGATCTCTCTCTTTTCATCTGTGCTGCGGGCTTTGCGCTACAAATGGCTTCTCTCGCCCACACCAATCGGTTTCGGGCACATATTGTTGGTGACATTCATACGCAATCTCTTCGTGGACCTTTTCCCTGCGAGGATCGGCTCCCTATCCTATGTCTATGTGCTCAACAAAGGACTGAAATACCCCTTCGAACTGGCAGCATCCACGTTTGTCGTTGCCTTTGTGTTCGATTTTCTAACGCTGAGTCCATTCCTTATCCTATCCATGCTTTTAGTGGGACTTGGGGCCACATCCATATCAAACGTGACGTTGCTCGTCGTCGCTTTTGTCTTTTTAATTGTTATTGTCCTCGTCCTGTACCGGATTATCCCCATCACCAGGATAGTCCTCAGAGTTTACACATATCTCTTAAAATTTTTCAGGCTCGAATCGAAAACATGGGTTCAAACTTCGATACACAAGCTCCAACTCACCATCGAAGCTCTCCAAGACATCAAAGGCAGAAAGATCCAATGGCCCTTGTTTCTTCTCTCGTTAGTCATACGAGCGGCAAAATACGGTTCCCTCTATTTCTTGCTCCTCTCACTCCTTCGGTACTATGGTTATTCTCTGGCGAATCTGAGTTTCTGGAAAACCATTTTGGGTATCACCGGTGCAGAGATGACCGGCGCTCTTCCCATCAAAGGAATAGCTGGATTCGGAACGTGGGAATCGGGTTGGGCATTGACATTCCAGTTGTTGGATTTTGAGCAAAGAATCGCCATCCTTTCAGGTATCGGTGTCCACTTGATCAGCAACATCTTCGAATACTCTCTGGGTATCCTCAGTATCCTCCTTTTAACTTTACTTTTTTTATCCAAAAAAAAGAGTTTGAATCCTTAAAAAAATAGGGCATATTTATAATATTCACTTATGCAAAAGGGATATCAAATAAAATGGAAAGTTTGAGGAGAAAATAATGGGAAAAAGACTCATTAAACAGGCTGATTCCCGAAGAAAAGGATACATCAAATCACTCCTTCAAAAAGACCTCAAAGATTTAAGATTCTGTGTGATCGGCGCAGGACACGGAGGATTGGCCATGGCTGGCCATCTGGCCCTCGAAGGCTTCAAAGTCAATCTCTACAACCGTGGGAAGAGGAGAATTCGACCAATCTCACACAGAAAAGGCATAAAGGTCGAGGGGGAAGTGCAAGGATTTGGTCAGATAGACTTGGTTTCCAACAACATCATGGAATGTTTGGATGGTATCGATATCATAATGGTGGTGATTCCTGCAAACGGACACAGGTTCATAGCTGAAATTTGTGCTCCTCATCTAAGAGAGAATCAAATTGTCATCCTGAATCCCGGACGCACAGGCGGCGCTCTGGAGTTCTTCAACATCCTTCGAGAGAAGGGTGTGGGAGCCTATCCATTCATTGCGGAGTCTCAGACCTTTCTTTACGCATCTCGAGCTATAGGCCCTGCTCATGCCAAAATATTTTCAGTCAAACACACAGTCCCGCTCGCTACACTCCCCGCGTATTGGATCCCTGGAGTTGTTAAGGTTATCAACCGAGCTTTTCCCCAGTTCGTTCCCGGGGATAACATATTCAAAACGAGTTTCGACAACATCGGCGCCATATTTCACCCGGCCCTTACGATCTTGAATGCGGGATGGATCGAAGAGACACACGGTGACTTTGAATTCTACATACAGGGAATTAGCCCATCTGTGGCCAAAGTTCTTGAGAGATTGGATAAAGAAAGGTTGGAAGTTGCCGCGGCATTGGGATTCAAAGCGACAAGCGCCAGAGACTGGTTGTATACAGCGTACGGCGCGACAGGACGAGACCTCTACGAAGCGATCCATGCAAATCCTGGCTATCAGGGAATTAAAGCTCCGGAGCGGCTTTTCCACCGCTACATCGATGAGGATGTTCCCATGAGCCTTGTGCCGATTGCATCACTCGGCAGCATGTTGAAAGTCACAACTCCTACGATCAAATTTATTATCCACCTCGCCTCGACCATCCGGAACAAGGATTTTTGGGTCGAAGGGCGAACAGTGGAGAAACTTGGAATAGAAAAAATGACAATCAAAGAGATCCGCCTTTTGGCTGTAGCGGGCGAGCTATAGAAGAGAGGAGACGAATTGAAACACTTATCTTATGAGGATCATTTCTTTCTCAAGGACGCAGACTTGCGCAAGATCCTGGATGTCGCTCTCTCCCAAGGAGGTGACTTTGCAGAGATCTACCTCGAGCACAGAGCCTTTAGCCTCATAAATATGGAAGAGGACATCATCAAAGAAACCTCAGAGAGTATCAGCCTGGGCTTGGGGATACGAGTCAATGCTGGTGATAAAACGGGGTACGCCTACACAAACGACATTTCCATGCCAAAGATCAAGAAGACCGCTCATACGGCAGCCACTATTTCAGCGGGAGGCCCGGTGCAATATTCTGCGTCCCTTTCTTCCGTTACACTCCCTCATAATTTTTATCCTGTTTACGATCCGGCCCACACTCAACCGCTCGAAGATAAAATTGCCCATGTGCGCAAAGCCTATAAAGCAGCGCAGACGCTTGATTCCAAAATCAAGAAAGTGAAAGTTTCGCTCGTCGATCAAATCCAGCATGTGCGGATCATCAACTCCGAGGGCCTCGACATAACCGATGGGAAACCCCTAATCAAACTGGTCTGTTTTGCAGTTGCCGAACATACCCAAAAGCGGGAAGCGGGTTATTGCGGAGGAGGAGGCAGAGTCGGCCTGGAGTACTTTCAGGATGTGTTTACACCTGGAGAGATCGGTCGAGAAGCGGCCAAAGAGGCCCTACACCTTCTGGAGGCCATCCCTCCCCCGGCCGGGGAGATGCCTGTCGTCCTCGCGCCCGGACATAGTGGAGTTCTGATCCACGAAGCGGTAGGGCATCTCCTCGAGGCAGATTTCAACCGGAAAAAAACATCCATATTCTGGGACAAAATGGGCACTCAGGTAAGCCTCCCCGCATTGACGATTTATGATGATCCCACACTGCCGAGTTTCCGTGGTTCTTACAACGTGGATGACGAAGGCACAATCCCCCAAAAAACCCCCCTCATCGTCGAGGGAGAGCTTGTCGGCCTTCTTCAAGACAGGCTTTCCTCCAGATTGATGGGATTGCCTCTGACCGGACATGGCCGCAGACAGGATTACACCTGTATTCCCCTACCGAGGATGAGCAACACCTATATCGATAAGGGTGAGCATGATCCTGAGGAGATCTTAAAATCCGTGGATAAGGGCTTCTATGCCAAGAAATTCCAGGGTGGACAGGTGGAGGATTCGGGAAAATTCACATTTTCTGTGAGTTCAGGATTCCTCATCGAGAATGGACGTTTGACATCTCCTGTAAAACAGGCAACACTCATAGGAACGAATATCGACATCCTCAATA
>JASFPP010000293.1:0-4169 GCA_050115915.1 Candidatus Aminicenantota bacterium | reverse complement strand
CTTCAAACCGATTTTGACCAGATCCATGGCCTCATCGGGCGAGATAGCAAATCCGAGCGCTTCGGCGTCCACAATGACAACACTGTCTCCTCCATAAGCGGTATCTACCGTCAGTGTTCCAACCCCCTCCACTTCGAGATTCGCATCCAGCCGATGGGCAAAAGAGGGCACATTGTGGATCTTCACCCGCTCCACTTTTCCATCCTTACAGGTTGCGATCGCCTTTATCAATCCACCCGGGGCCTCGAGTGTCAAAGTCGTCTCAGGCTCCTCCATGGGGAGGATTCCTCTCTCCAGCAGGACGGTGGACACACAGATGCTATTGGACCCAGACATGGGTGGAGTATCCTCGGGCTCCATGATGATAAAACCCATTTGTGCGGCGGGATCCTTGGCCGGAACAAGAAGATTCACATGCCGGAAAACACCTCCCCGGGGCTCATTAAGCATAAAATTGCGAAGAGTTTGGTCCCTCGCTATCCAGCGGGATTGCTCCCAAAGTGTCTCACCCGGGGGTACGGGCACCCCTCGAACGATGACATCCCCCACTTCTCCCTCAGCGTGGCAGCTGACAGTGTGGATTATTTGTTTCGTTTGCATTGAATAAGGCCTCCGTGTTGTAAACGTATGCTCACTCCCAATATTTCATATCCACCGAGATCCTGAAAGAAAAATATCACACCCAAAACAACAAAATCAATTGTCACGAAATGGAGAAAATCTTAACAAGATACTGGACGGAAAGACGTGGAACCACATCGTTTCTGGGCATGGTGATTTCATCCCACAGAGGAACCTGGCGCTTTGGCGGGACTATATTCAAGACCTCTGGGGAGCTCTACAGAAGGCCCATCAGTCTCTCCCTCGCATCTTCCACCTCAAATATCCCAGGATCAGCATCCTTCCACAGCTCGAGGAATTTCTCGTAGTGTTCGATGGCTTTGGCTTTTTGGCCTTTCTGCTCATACAGCTTAGCAAGTTTGTAATAATATCTTGGGTGAACGAGAGATCTTTCCAAAGTATTGGGATCAAATGTAATCAATCGCTTATATTCAACGATGGCCTTATCGATATCCCCAACCTTCAAATAAGCCCTCGCCAATGTATCTTTTTCGAATGGGAAATTGTGTGGCAGCAAATTTGACACATACATTGAAGAATATGCCCCAATTGACGATGCCTCTGTGCTGGTTCTAATGGCCTCTTCTATTGAACCCTCAGCGAGTAGAAGTTCTCCTAAAAGGAAATCGTGGTAGAATTCAGCCATATCTTTATTCGATGTAATATCAGGCAAATGAGACTGGATAATATCGAGTTTAGACCTTGCTGAATCGAATTGCCCTTCTTTTAAATCCACCAATCCAAGATAAAAATTATAACAAGCAGTATTGTAAGAAGAGATGGATGTGCGGAGTTCCTTTCTCACGTCAAGCCATTCTTTGAAATGTTCCCGACTGAGTTTTAAATTTCCTTGATCATAATATACCCATCCCAGAATCCGGTGGATGTGGCCAATCCATTCTTTATTGCCCACAGATTCAGCCAGTTCTGCGGCAACCTCAAAGTCGTCCATAGCACGAACCTGCTGACCGAGCCAGCATAAATAAAAACCACGCCATGCATATGCTTCAGCTTTGGTTCCAGGAGTTGGACTTTCCTCAACAAACCGATCAAACCATCTTAAGGCTTCCAAATGGTTTTGAGCGAAGGCATACACATATCCGATGTTCTGGATCGCAAGATAAAAATCCGGTTTAACTTCTAAGGCCTCCTTGTATTTCTCGAGCGCCTCATCAATTCGTCCCATTGTGAAATAAAGCTCAGCCATAGAATCAAGGGGATTGGGATCTCCAGGAGAGACGGAGGTGTATCTTTGAAGATATTCGATAGCTTTTTCATAATTTCCAAGATCACTATGCGCATAAGCCATCTGATTGAGACCATATCCATAATCGGGATCAAGCTCTAATACCTTTGTGTATTCCTCGATCGCTTTTTCAAAGTTCTCCTCGCCAATCTGGTAATAAAGACCAAGCCAGTAGTGGCCTTGCTTTTCTTTGGGGAATCTCTGCGTAATTTTCGATACAAGCCGGAAAAATTTCTCAGAATCTCTGCCTACAAAATAAGCATAGGCAGCATCTATAAAAAGTCTCTCTTTTTCAGTCGTTTTCTCCGAATTCGCTTTTGCTTTCTCGTAAGCTTCATCCCTAAGATCGGAGTATCCAAGATCATTATAGGTTAAAGCAAGATAGAGGTGGGCAAACGCAAATGTGGGATCAAGCTCTACAGCTTTTTCGAGATAGCGCCGTGCATCTTCGTACAGAAACTTCCGCCAGTCATCTCTACCTCTTAGAAAGTAGTTATAGGCTTCCATAGAGCTGGTCGTGTAATCTGCGATCTTAATCTGTGACGAATTGATTCGGCTTTCGGGGATGCCTATGCCACGCGAAATCTCTGTACTCAATTCGTCGATCTGACTTTTTAGAATACTGCCCTCGCCTTCTCCTCTTGCGCTGGCACTCTTCAAGAGGCTCTTGGTGTGGGCATCCAACACTTTCACATCCGTGGCGAACATCTCTCCGGCTTTGACAAAGCTCCCAAGAACAATGGCGTCAATGCCTTCCATACGGCACAGTTCAAATCCCAAATCTTCGTCAATAACCTCAACATCTTTTTTGCCCATTTGTTTGAGCAGATCATGGAGTCGTTCCCATGTAGCAACCTGGAAGTAACCCGATTGCTCCAGACTGGTTATCAAGAGATTTGGGATAGCGTCTTGAAGATAATTATAAGCCTGGTCGCCCGTCTGATTTTTAAAGCTAATCACTGCGATAGAATGCCTTTCTGACGGGAGAAGAGCTGGTTTTCCTTTGAGGACAAAACGCCAAAAAATCATCCCTGCGATTATTATCGCAAGCAAAACAAGTGCAGGGATTAAGAGCTTCTTTACTCCAAAAGTGACTGTGATTTCTTTCGAAGTTAAAGGTTTTCTCTTGGGAACGATCTTTTCTGTTGTTGGCATCCCTTTCTCGATGGTGTCCAGTTCTGACAGAAGGTCTTCGACATTCTGATACCGTTTTGCTTTATCCTTCTCCATACACCGCAATATTATTCGATTGAGATCATCTGGGATTTGAGGATTGAGTTCCTTCGGATCTTTGGGGATTTCACCCTTGTGCTTCATGGCGATGCTCAAGGCTGTATCTCCTTCAAAAGGCACACGCCCAGTGAGCATCTCATACATTATAACGCCGAGGGAGTAGATGTCCGACCTTTTGTCCACCTCTTTGGCCTCTGCCTGTTCGGGCGACATGTACTCTGGAGTGCCAATCATCACGCCGGCCCCTGTGATTCCCTTTTCAGATATTGACCGGGCAATTCCAAAGTCCATAATCCGCGCATTGCCTTCTCTATCGATCATGATGTTCTGGGGTTTGAGATCTCTGTGGACAACTCCCAACCGGTGAGCTTCGGCCAATCCATCACAAACTTGTTTCGCAATGAAAATCGATTTTCCTACCGTTAATTGTCCCGCTTGTCTGATTAAACCTTTTAGGTCTTGTCCTTCGATATATTCCATCGTAATGTAATAGTTACCTTCTTCTTTGTTGAGGTCATACATTCGACAGACATTCCTATGGCCGATCTTGCGAGAAAATTTCAATTCATTCTGGAAACGTTCGATTGTTTTGTTATCTGCGGAGATTTCAGGCTTGAGGAGTTTTAAGGCGACTTTTTCTCTGATCTCACTGTCATGGGCTTTGTAGACCTTACCCATTCCTCCCTTGCCCAACTCTTCGATGATCTGATAGCGTCCCGCGAATGTAGAGCCCGTGGTTAATTCCTCTCTGGGTGCCTCGATGGTTTGGGTGGGGATAGGAATTTCTTTTGCTGGTGTTAATTGAGTACCACAATCACCACAGAATTGCTTGGTTTCGGGATTATCTGCTTTGCATTTAGGACACTGTGTCGTCATCGTCCCCTTCGTTGATGGGTATAGAATATAGATTTAGAGAATTGGTGTCAATCGGATTCAGATGATTTAGTAGATGATTACTGACTCTTTAGCCCCGCCATCCTCTCCCTCGCATCATCCACCTCAGATATCCCAGGATCAGCATCCTTCCATAGGTCGAGGAATTTTTCGTAGTTCTCGATGGCTTTGCCCT
>JASFPP010000292.1:0-4172 GCA_050115915.1 Candidatus Aminicenantota bacterium | reverse complement strand
AGCTGACACCACTTCCTTTTGCGGAAGAAGCTGCCAAATGATGATGCCGATAATAACGACAGCGATAAAAACAAGGGCAGGGATAAACGCCTTTTTTAGGCTAAACTGAACAGTGATCTCTCTTGATGTGAGAGGCTTTCTCTCTGGGATTACTCGCTCAGTCGTGGGGATGCCTTGTTCTATATTCATCAGCTCAGATCTTACTTCACCTGCACTCTGATATCTTTTATCCTTTTCCTTTTCCAAACACTTCAGTATTACACGGCTAATGTCCTCAGGGATCTGTGTATTAATATCTCTTGGATCCTTTGGAGTCTCGCTCTTGTGCTTAACGCCTACTGTGAATGGCGTATCTCCTTCAAATGGTACTCTTCCAGTCACCATCTCATATAGGATCACACCGATTGAATAGATATCAGAACGCTGGTCTGTTTCCTTCCCCTCTACCTGTTCTGGGGACATGTACTCAGGTGTTCCTATCATCACACCGGCACCGGTGATCCCTTTTGCCTCAAGAGAACGAGCGATTCCAAAATCCATTATTCGCACGTTGCCATCTTTGTCGATCATGATGTTGTTGGGTTTGAGGTCCCTGTGGATAACTCCTAACCTGTGGGCTTCTGCAAGTCCATCACACACCTGTTTGGCTATGGAAATGGTTCTTGATGTGCTCAGAGGGGCGGCTCTTCGAATAAAGCTCTTAAGATCTTCGCCGGAGACATATTCCATGGTGATAAAACGTGCACCATCTGCTTCTCCCAGATCGAACATTCCACACACATTTTTGTGGCGGATATTCCGTGCGATCTTCAGCTCATTCCTGAATCTTTCAATAGTCTTCTTATCCTTAGCAATTTCAGGTTTTATAAGCTTGAGTGCAACTTCTTGCTTTAGCTTTGTGTCCTCAACTCGATAGACTCTTCCCATCCCGCCTTTGCCTAATTCTTCGATGATTTCATATCTATTGGCTAAAGTGGAGCCTCTGGTTAGTTCTTCTTTGGGGGCTTCTATGGTTTCGGTGACTTTTACCTCTTCTGGGGAAGGAAACTGAGTGCCGCACTCCTTGCAAAACTTGGAGTCAGAAGTATTCTCAAAATCACATTTGGGGCATTTAATAGACACTATATTCCCCCTCTTATTGGGATGAGAAAAGCATAACAATTTCCGAAGGCATAGTCAATTATGGTACAATAACTACAGCTCTCTCTCGCCGGCTGGAGAGAGCTCCTGCCACTAAATTTTCATTTACCCCCTTTTGCTGACAACAGCCGGCCACTACGTTGCGCCTCTCTGTGACGAGATGATAGGCATCTCAATTGATTTCCCCTTACCTAGCCCTTAACCGGTTCGGGATCGTCTAATCGAAGCCGTCTCCACACGCCATTTTCCTAGCTGAAAGAGTAATTCTAGAAAAAGCGGCAAAATTGAATGAGTTCGCTTTGATTCATTTTTTCTTTCAGTTGAAAGGAAGTTCTCTATTTCGGCCGGAGGCCGTTTGGACTAAGGAAAGCGTTAGCTTTCCGCAGGACAAAGAGATAACCTATTCCTACTTTGAAAACTCGCTTCGCTCCTTTTCAAAAGCCCTTCGGGCTACTCTAATTTTTTATCTATTTCTTTATCTATTTCGCATTAACTAGGGTTAATAGGGTTATTAACTATAGTTAATGGGTTCTATCTCTTTTTTGGAATGCCGTAAAGGGTAATAATATTGGACTTTCCCTTTCGGACCTCAATATCTACCCACCCCTTGCGCTCCAATAATTTTGTGAGTTTCCAGATATACACTTCACTGACACCCATATGTTTTCTTATTGTTTTTCTTCCTACAAAGGTTGTGGGCTTCTTCGATAGATCTTTAACCTTACAAAATTTATGATAGACGGCATACAGTCGCACCGCAGCATGAGGGACATCTGGATCGCAAAGTAATTCGTGCGGGATTTGGGAATGAAATCCTCTGAGCTTTTCTGTATTTTTTTCGTGGTCTTTCATCTTCATCCAATCGGGCAGATCTTCGATTTTTGGTGGTGGGCCTAAGAAAGCAATCGTTTCCTCTTGAGTAGGAAAAGGAAAGTCCAGTTGCCAAAAACTGTTGTCTGCATATTTCTCTATGTCTGTGTAGAAATGCCGTTGAATTGGGCAATGTTCGTATCCGAATAATGTCATTTGCTTTCATCTTCTGCTTCTCCTCTCCTGAGCCCTAAAAACACATATTTTTAGCGCTTATAGTAGGAACCTATACATATCCCTTAGGGGAGTTGTATTCGTTCATATGCGCATCTTTAAACACGCCATTTCAAGCAATCTCCCCCCAAGGGGGGCTGGCCCTGAGATCTCTCCCAGGGCCAGAAAGGAGGAGTGAGGTGATCAATCTGCGCTCTCTTCTGCTGGTGTGTGTTCCTTTTCTTCAGCATCATCTTCAAGAGTTGTGTTGATTGTCCAATCTTCGGGCTTGGCGTCTGTTAGTCTGAGTGAGAATTGAATCTTTGCTGATCCACGCAATTCCTCTGCCAGGGATTTCTGGTTTTCATTAACAGCTCTAAGCCACTTCTTGTAACGACCGCCGACGCCCAGGCTCCACAGAAAACGACATAATGCTAGGTGACCGTATTGCTCAGCTGTTGTTGTGAAATACGGTCCATATTCGCCTTCATTGAAATCGCATTCAGCAATGATTCTGCCTTCATTTTTCGATAGGCTTGTAATCTCAACAACATAACAGTCAGTACCCCAGCCTAGCACTCGGAGCATAGGAATCCTCTCTCCGCTTATACCGTAGTGTGCTGTGTAGAGATCCCAATCAGCCTTGTCTTGTTGTCCCTCATCCCTAGGAGCATTGCTGCTCCCAACCGTTTGCTCTTTTAAAGCATCATTCATGTTTTGACTCCTTTCAATGTATTTCTAATGCCATACTCCAAGAGGTGACACTAGTTTGCTTAATTAAGTTTGATTTTGAAAAGCAAGGGGTGGAAGATCAAAACGCTGTAGCGCTTCGATCAGTTTGTGGATCTTACTAAAATCGTAAGGAGACGGTTCCTCCCAAACAGAAGGAGTTGACAGAGAAGGGAAGATATCTTAGAATACGGATTCCAAACAGGAGAAAGACATGGCTCATCACAAATCAGCGAAGCGCCAATGGAGACACAGCCTCCGAAGGAACGCGATAAACAGGCGCAACAAATCTATCCTACGCACGCAGATCAAAAAGCTGAGAGAGGCGATCAAAAATAAAGACAAGGAATCTGTGCAAAAGCTTCTTCCCGAGACTTTTTCGGTCATCGATAAATCCGTCAAGAAAAGAACCATCCACGAGAACACAGGAAATCGATACAAATCCAGATTGAGTCGACAGGCCGAGTTGATCAACCCCTCAACGCCAAAGTAAAATCATTCCCTTCCCCCACCAAACAGCTTTATGTGTCCCCTCCGGTTCTATCCTTTGCTGAGGGATGTTCCCGAAGCACGTCCTCTCAAACGACAGTACTCGAGCAGGAAGCCTTCCAGAAGCGTCTGAAGAGAGAGGCTAGAGGTCTTATAAGCCAGATCAATCTTTTCCAATTCGCTGAGCAATGCAGTCAGATCCTTTTGACCGACACTTTGAATCATGTCGAAGAATTGTCTAAATTTTGTCGTGTAAAAGGAGCCGAATTTTTCCTTGATCTGTGGCTTGAGCTCTTTGAAGATCTCCTTCTTTTCCTTTTTGTTCTCCTTCAACCACAGTTTTGCGATCAAAATATTGCGAAAAAACCTCACAATGATTCCCAAGATGTATTCGGGCCGGGTTCCTTCACTGAACAGATTGTGGAGCACACGAAGACACAAATCATAATCCGCACTCTCTAGACTATCGGTCATTTCCCATTCCGCATAGGACTTGAACCAACCCGAAACCTCATTGACATCATCCACCTCGATGACCTTCTTATCGATCACAAATGTATCGATCTTTTCGATCTCGCTCGACAGACGACCCAGATCATTGCCGACGATTTCAACGATCCGCTTTTTTGTTTCCGGCGGGGCTATTTTGCCCAGTTCTCTAAAGCGTTTCTCGATCCAATCGAACAGAGCTTTCCCTCGCAGGGGTTTAACTTCCTCCACGTGGACGGTTTCGGATGGAAACGAGGCGAAAAATTTCACGATCGGCGAACTGCGCCTTATACTCCCTGTAA
>JASFPP010000291.1:0-4177 GCA_050115915.1 Candidatus Aminicenantota bacterium | reverse complement strand
CATCTTCAACGTCTCTAATGCCCAGCCATCTATTCAGCAAGATGTACATCCCTCCCATAAAGCGGCGAAGCCAACTCTGGGGCACGATAACCCTGGAGCCAGTGCTTCTTCGCGAGCCAATCACTATATCGTACCCTTCCTCTAAAAGAGGCCAGAGTTTTTCCAGCTCTTCGATGGGTGTGGATAGATCAGCGTCTGTGAAAATCACAAAACGGCCTTTGGAATGAAGGATACCTGTGCGCACAGCGAATCCTTTCCCTTTATTTCTGGGAAGTACGATCAATACAAATCGGGGCTGATTTTTTTGGAAATTTTTAACGATCTGGCTTGTCCGATCGGCACTGCCATCATCGACGATGATGACTTCATAGCTATAGCTCTGTTGTTGGAGATATTTGTTGACCGATTCCAGAGTCTGTGGCAGGCGCTTTTCTTCATTATAAGCTGGTATAACAAGAGTGATGTCAACTTTTTCATTCACATTAGCCATAAAAAAGCTATCCAGACTTGGTGGGAATTTCTTTTTCATTCTCAGTCCTAATTCACGACTGCGAGGAATTCCGTCCAACGTTGCTCGAATTCTTTCAGCTGTCTTTTTTTGTGGTAGGTCAGGTTTCTTTTGTATTTTGTGTATGCGCTTCTGTTATAAAATCTTTTTCCCCTGTACATAAATAAAAAATTGTCTAAATACTGCCGAGCCACATCATCGTCATGCCATCGGCCTAGGGATTGATGGACTTTCCTCAAGGCTTCGTTCAGCTTTTCCCAGATATCTTTTGCGGGAAAACATGTTTGAAGGACTTCCAGTGTATAACGCGTTTCCTTGGCCAGTATTCGGATAGCATGGTAGTCGTCCTCAATAAAATTTTCTTTCTCCCTGAATTTGATCAGTTCTTCGATCTGCGAATTGAACCGCTCTTCGGATTTGTATTGGATGTATTCTGTTGAAATAAAAGTCAGAGTGTTCTGGATCATCGACCAATAGTCTTGTAAGATTCTCAGATCGAACTTTTTTGCAGACGGCCAAAATCGCTTCCGCTCCTCCATTTCACAGTGTTTTAAATAGTTATAATATTCGCTCATCTCGAGGTTCAATTCAGCCGCCCATTTCCTCACCAATTCCTGTTGCACGTGGATATCGCGAACCTTCCCCGCGGCTTTGAACAGCCTTCGTACCGGTTTAAGGGTCTGTTTCGCCTGGAAAACAGGATTTATCCACTCGATCAAATTGAAGTAAGCCCGCATGCGCTTGATGGCCACACGCAAATCATGAATACCATCCTCATCAGAATATTTGACGGCGAGGTTATAGTTCTCCTCGATAATCCTCTGAAGGTTCCCATAATACGTCCAAAGGCACTCAGGATACATCGCCATCTCCATCATTCAATCCAGCAATAGCTCCGATGTCCATGATAAAAATCTCATGCCTTCGCTTTCTGTAGATAGTTGTAGATATCCACTTGAGCTCTATTTTTTTTGGAGGCATTCTCCTGACAATTATGAAGTGTCCCATCGCTGTGCAGCCTCGCTTTCAAATTATCTTTCCATTGAAGATCTAAAAATCTACCCAATTCCTCTTGAATGGATTTGTCATAAATAGGACAGATAACCTCCACTCTCCTGTCCAGATTCCGGGGCATTATATCTGCAGAGGAGATATAGATCTTCTCATCCCCGCCGTTACAAAACACAAAAATACGTGTGTGTTCGAGATATTTGTCCACGATGCGAATAGCCTCGATATTTTCACTCATCCCGGGAATCCCGGGCACCAAAGAAAACATGCCTCTCACGTTCAACTGGATTTTTACACCCGCTTGGCTCGCACTGTATAAACAATTGATGATCTCGGCATCCACAAGGTTATTCAACTTCCAATGGATGTAAGCCTCCTTACCCGTCTCTACATTCTTGATTTCGTTTTTGATCAATTTCAATATTTTTTTTCGCATCTGCCAGGGAGAGACGATCAGATGGCTAAACGTCGTGGTTTTATAGTTATCCGCATAGAATTCGAAGACTTTCGCGACCTCATTGGTCAAACGTCGGTCCGTGGTGAAAAGAGTGTGATCGCTGTAAATTTTGGCCGTATCCTCATTGAGGTTGCCCGTCCCGATGATAGCGAATCTTTTGATCCCCCCTTTTTCTCTGCGCTCGATCAGACAAAGTTTAGAGTGAACCTTGAGCCCGGGAACACCATAGATCACCCGGACTCCTTCGTCCTGTAACCTGTGGGCCCAAAAAATATTCGCTTCTTCATCAAACCTTGCCTGCAATTCCATGACAACAAAAACGGATTTGCCATTATTCACAGCATTGATGAGTGTATTCACGACAGCCGAATTTTTAGCCAATCTGTACAGTGTGACTTTGATCGAGGTGACCTTGGGATCGATCGCTGCCTCACGCAACAGATCTATAACGGGGTGAAAAGACTGGTAGGGAAAATGTAGCAGAATATCCTTTTTTGAGAGAACCTTAAATAGGCTTTTCTTGTGACCTAAGTCTTTATGAGGCAGATATTTGGCGGGCCTGTATTTGAGCCTTTTAAGCCCCATATCGGGAAAATTCATAAAATCCTTGAAATTATGGTACTTTGAGCCAGGGATGATCGTGTCATCCTTTGTCAGATGAAGTTTTCGAGTTAAGAATGCGAGGAGAGACTCTGGCATGGCAGAATCATAGATAAATCTGACTGGCAATCCTCCTTTCCTCTTCTTCAGGCTGCTGGAGACTTTCTTGATATAGCTTTCAGTTAAATCATCATCGATTTCCAATTCCGCATCCCTGGTAAGTTTGATGGTGTAGGCCTCGAACATGTCGTATGGTAAGAATGAAAATATTTTTCCCAATTGGTGCCGGATGACATCGTCCAAAAGAATGATGTATTTTTTCCCTTCAATGTTCGGAAGGATCAAGAATCTGGGGACGACATCTGTGGGAACTTCGATTAACGCATATTTTGCTTTCTCTTCAAGCTCTTTTTTAAACAGGTGTACAGCAAGATAAATCGATTGGTCTTTGAGCTTTGGGAACTTTTCCACCTGATCCACCATGATCGGAACGAGTGTTGGGCGGACTTCCTGGTCGAAATAGGATTCGATGTATGCCGTCTGTTCTTCATTGAGCTCTTTTTCGTTGATGATAAAAATATTTTGCAGGCACATATCCTTTAACAACTGCTGGTAGATCGTATCGAAACGCTTGTGTTGCCGGATAACGGTTTTCTGGACCTGTTTCAACACTTTTGCCGGATCATGTCCTGTCAGTTTTTTGGCCTTTTTTCCGAGTCTCCTGAGCCTGTTCAAGGTCGCCACACGGACCCTGAAGAATTCATCAAGGTTGGATGAAAAAATGCCTAGGAATTTTAGCCTCTCCATAAGAGGTACGGTGGGATCGGCTGCCTCCAGCAGGACTCGCTCATTGAAAGTGAGCCAGCTCAGTTCTTTACTGATGTGCGTTTTTTGGGGCTTTTCCTTTACTGTTTTGGATTGCTCTTCCATTACAGTTGACTCATATATTTTGGGGATGCGGAGTATTTCTACTTGGCTTTTGCAGTCACGGGTTTCTTGGGATCTGCTTTTTTCGGTGCAGGTTTTCTTAGAACAGCTTTTTTGGGAGCGGGAGCTCTTTTCGGTTTAACCGCTTGTGTTTTGACTGGTTTTTTCTGAGCGACTTTTCCTGGAACGGGTGCTGTCTTAGGCCTGGCCGCTTGAGTTCTTACCGGCTTCTTTGGGGCCGTTTTTTTTGATGGTTCACCGATCGCTTTAGCAACCTTTTTTGCAGCGCTCTTCTTTGGTGTGGGTTTCTCTTCAGGCTTCGGCCTATCAGCCTTGGCCTTCTCTTGGGTCGCAGCTTTTTTTTCTTCCTTGATCAAAGTGGCCTTCATGCTTGCGATAAAATCCTTGGCAATTTTATCACTTCCCTTACTCACCTGCTTTTTCAATTTTTTTGCGGACTTAGCATCGATATTTTCCAGTATGTCTAACGTTTTTTGGCTGAGTTCGCGCCTCAACTCCTCCTCCAACCGCTTCATCGTCTTTTCCAGCCGTCTGGGATATTCAAAAAATTCCAGCTTTCCACTCCCCTTAGAAACCTCTTTCCAACTATCCTTTGGAAACTGAATACCGACGATCCCTGTCTTTGGAATGTTCTGGTCGAAGCCTCTTACTAA
>JASFPP010000290.1:0-4187 GCA_050115915.1 Candidatus Aminicenantota bacterium | reverse complement strand
CAGCTCTCTGCATCTCTTGATCGTCTTTAAATTCCTGTAAAGTACCAAACTCCTCCAATCCGTCCAAGATTTTATTCAATCCGCGAATGGAAACATCCGTTGAACTACTCAGGGCTCCCATCGGCGAGTTGAATTCGTGAACGATACCTGCCACAAGATCCCCCAATGAGGCCATTTTAGCGGATTGAATCAGTTGAGCTTGGGTTTCCTTCAATTCTTCGGTTCTCTCAGCTACCTGCTCTTCAAGTTTCTGCTGTTGCCTCTTCATGGCCGTGATGCGTATTTTATATCCCAGAAAGACAGATCCTAGGATAAAAAGCCCCATAAAGACTTGAAATCCCACCCTTTTCCAGAAGGGGGGAACGACAGTAATGTAAAGAGCCATCCCTTCCTCGTTCCATACGCCGTTGTCATTGGATCCTTTCACACGGAGGACGTAGTTCCCATGGGGAAGATTAGTGTATGAAGCAAATCGCCTGTCTTGCGGATAATTCCACTCGGTCTCAAATCCCTCAAGAATATAGGCATATTTATTTTTTTCGGGCGCAGAAAAATCGAGCGCAGCGAACTCGAAGCTTATGCTGTTTTCACGATGATGGAGCTTGAGATCTTCGCTGTAGGTGATGGTCCGCTCTAACGGCCATCTATGGCTTTCCTGGATTCCAATGGACACATTGAATAACTGAAAGTCGGTTATTACAACCGGAGGGATGTGAGGATTATCGATGATCTTTTCAGGATAGAAGGAGTTGAATCCCTTGTTGCCGCCAAAGAACAATTCACCCTTCGGGCTTTGGTAATACGCCCCCATGGCAAACTCTTCTCCCTGAAGACCGTCTTTGGTATCGTAGGATTTGAAAATTTCTGTGTGGGGATCGAAGTGGGCTACCCCTTTGTTAGTGCTGAGCCATAAATTGCCATGTTTATCTTCCAGTATCCCATAAACCACCTCATTGGGAAGACCATCCTCCTCATGATAGTGATCAAAGATTTCTTTGTCTCGATTGAATTTATTTAAGCCACTATGTGTGCCCACCCATAAAGCTCCTGACGCATCTTCATGGATCGACAGGACAGAATTATCACTCAGACTTGTCTCATCGTCGAGATCTGCCCGATAGGCAGTGAAGCGGCCGTTTTCTGGATGAAAACGATTCAGGCCGTTCCTGGTCGCCACCCAGAGTATTTTATGACTGTCCTCATAAAGGGCTTGCACCGTATCGTTACTCAGGCTTTGAGGGTCTTCGGGATCGTATGTGTATTGGGTAAATGTCTCGGCCTTCGGGTCGAACCGGTTCACACCCCTGTCGAAAGTCCCTACCCAGAGAGAACCGGAGTGGTCCTCGATAATGCAGCGGATCCTATCGGAACTGATCGTCAAAGGATCCTGTGGATTATGCCTAAAGTGTTTAAATTCGACGATTTTCCTCTGAGGAGCTGGTGAAACTATCGCTTTAGCCAGTCCACCTCCATTGGTTCCAATCCAGACAGATCCTGTCCGGTCCTCACGGATCGCATAGACTCGATTACTGCTAAGACTGCGGGGATCGTTCGCCTGAGTGAGGTAATAGGAGTAATCCCTCTTTTCCCGATCGAAAACATTGAGACCCCCGCCATTGGTCCCGATCCAGATTTTACCGTAACCATCCTCATAGAAGGCTTTGACCTCGTTGTGATTGATCCGAGCCGGGTAGAGGTTGTCTTTGTGATAGTGAGCGAATTTCCTTTTTTTAAAATCGAATTTGTTAAGCCATCCCATATAGGTCCCGATCCATACGATCCCACCGCGGTCCTGAAATATGGAGCGGATCTGGTTGCTGCTGATACTGTAGGGATCTTGAGCGTCAAATCGATGACAGATAAGAGCGCCGATCTCGCGGTCGTAACAGCCTAGACCATTGGTCGTCCCCAGCCAAAGATCCCCGGCCTGGTCAACCAGCAGGGCACGAATGGATTCACCGCACAGAGAATAATTGTCCCCGAGTATCGAGGAAGAAGGGATGAACCGACCCGTTCGGGGATCGAAAGCGAGCAGTCCGGCGTTGGTCGCAATCCACAAAAGTCCGTCTTGATCCTGTGCCATAGAGCGCACACGATTGCGACTTTGTGCTGGAGTGTCGCCAGGATTGGGGTAATAGCGGACAAATGAGTTTGTCTCACGATCTAGCCTGTTAAGACCGTGGAAAGTCCCGATCCATAACATTCCCTCGGAATCCACAAAAAGAGATCGAATCCTGCTGTCGCTCAAGCTATTTTTATCGTCGGCTGAGGTATAGAACCGCTCAAATTCCCCTGTTTTTGGATTAAAGCGATTGAGCCCGTTGTTTGTCCCTACCCAGATATCTCCATTCGGATCTTCACATAAGACCCGAACAGAATTATGACTCAGGCTGTTGACTTGACCAGATTTATTGAGATAGCGCTGGAAGCGTTCTTTTTCAGGATCAAGGCTGTTCAAACCCATCTCGGTACCGATCCAAAGATTCCCTTCTCGATCCTCCAATAAACACCAAATCATGTTGTGACTCAGGGAATTGCTGTCATGTGCTTGTCTCTTGTAGATCTTGAACGAATACCCGTCATACCGGTTTAAGCCATCGTCGGTGCCAAACCACAGGAATCCTGTCTGGTCCTGAAGGATGGACCGAACCGTACTCACTGAAAGACCGGACGCACCCGAGATGCGCTCGAATTTCGACCCACGCGTCTGGGCGGTAAGAAGAGTAGATCCAAGGAATACGATAAAAAGCGTAATAAAATGCCGCTTTTGAATTAAGATCATCGGATTTAACTCCGTAGATATACCACACTCAAAATTGCAAGTCCAACGGCAGCTCTTTGGAAGGAAGTATCACCTTTTTTTCCAATAAATCGCTTGTAATAATTTCACATCGCTTATGTAATTTTCTCCATTTCCTCTATATCCCTTGGAGTTTTTTGTTATTATGTTCCACAGTTATGACAACTTTTCCTCTGTGGAGACCTTCGCCAAAATACTTGAGAGCATCAGGAACTTCACTTAATGGATAACGTTTATCTATAACAGGTTTAACTTTGCCGGTTTTAAAAAGCTCTTCCATAACGGCTAAATCCTTGTTTTGTTTATGCATAAGTATTCGCATTTTCTTACTCGTGACCATCGAAATCATTGGCCCCAGAAGCATAATTTGGAAAATTCGAGCTGATGCACCTCCGACTATGACATAAATCCCCTTGGGATTTAATGCACGGTAGTAATCGAAAATCGAATGATGGGCCGCAAAATCAATAATCCAGTCGTAACATTGCCCTTTTTTGGTGAAATCTTCTTGAGTGTAATCAATGACGTGATCTGCACCAACCGCACGCATGATGTCCAATTTCCTCGTGCTGTCCACACCAGTCACTACTGCCCCGAATGATTTGGCAATCTGCACCGCAAATGTCCCTGCACCTCCACCCGCACCATTAATCAAAACCTTCTGCCCCGGATGAATCTGGCCTTTATCGCGAAAACCCTGCAGGGCCAGGATTGCCGCCTGAGGTACCGCCGCTGCTTCCTCGAATGTCATTCCGGCCGGCTTCAACACCAACGCATTTTCACGAACACACACAAATTCGGCAAAACCGCCAAAGCCACTCCCGGACAGGTCTCCGTACACCTCATCCCCTGGCTTAAACTGCTTTATGGTTTGACCAACCGCTTCAACCCGCCCCGCGATGTCACCACCCAGTATCTTGATTTTCGGTTTTAGAAGCCCAAAGAAAAGGCGGTTCGTGAACGGCGTGCCTCTCAGGAGACCCCAATCCCAGTCATTTACGGACGCCGCATGCACTTTTATGAGTACCTCATTGTCCTTGGGAATAGGTTTTTTGACTTCTTTTAATTCGAGAACATCCGGTAAGCCGTATTTTGTAAATACAATCGCTTTCACGAGCATCCCTCCATATTTTGTTCTGATCCGGCCTTTTCAGACTAGTTTACCACAACACAACCTGCAAGGCTGCATAACCTAATTTAATTCAGAACATTTCGAAACCCCAATGACAAAATATCACAAAAGAATTCTTATATTTGACTCAGTCAGTACTGGAAAAGAAGTATGGAAAAAAGTTATAAAATGAAGTAAGTTGTTTGTGGTTAACTCACACCGTCAAAAGAGCAACTTACTTCATTTTATAACTTTTTTCCATACTTCTTTTCCAGT
>JASFPP010000289.1:0-4189 GCA_050115915.1 Candidatus Aminicenantota bacterium | reverse complement strand
CGTCTTTCCACAGAGAGAACGACAACTTCTATGATCTGGTCGACTTCCAGGGAATGTTTGCGCCAGCTTTTAAGTAAGGTTTCATTGGATTCGGGATTTTTAATGGGTCCTGTTATCTCCTCAAGATTTTCCACTCCCATTTCGAGAAGATTGATCTTGTCCATCCTCCACCCCTGTCTTTTATCCAGAACGTGGAGGTGCTTGACAAGTGCAGCCTCTGCATATCTCTGATATTCTTTGTTCAGAGTGGTGTAGACCTGCAATCCCTGGGTATAAAGGGCGTCCGCACCAAAGTTCTGTTCCAGATATTTACGGACTTCTTCTTTGAAGTATGCAGCAAAACCTGAAACATCGCGGTACAAGGGGAGGACATTCATTGGAGTTTGTTTAGCGGCTTCCCCCTCTTCTTTTGTGATGTATTTTTCATCCATTAGCCTGTTGATCACATGGTTGCGACGGCGGAGTGTTCCTTCAGGATTTCTGTAAGGCGAATATACACTCGGCCCCCGGAAAATCCCTGTGATCAGAGCGGCTTCTTCCAGCGTTATTTCAGAGACCGGTTTTCCAAAATAAAGGCGTGAAGCGGCTTCGACGCCATAAGCGCCATGGCCCAGGTTGAATTGATTGCAATAGAGAGTGAGGATCTCTTCCTTGGAATAATTCTGCTCGATCTGGAGTGATAACAGAACCTCTTTAATCTTCCGGCGTATCGTTTGTCTGCGATGGAGAAAAAGTTCCCTCGCAAGCTGCTGACTGATCGTGCTCCCTCCATGCAATCTCCTTGGAGTCAGGATAAGTTTGACATCTTCTTTCAGGGCCCGAAGCATCCCTAAAAAATCGATCCCTTTGTGGCCATAAAACCTGGGGTCTTCCGTGGCGATTATGGCGTTTATCAAAATTTCAGGAATATCTTCATAAGCGATCTCGATCCGTTTTTCGATCGCATATTCCCCGATGACCTCTCCGTCATCCGAATAGATATTCGTGATTATATTCGGCTCGAACTCTTCAAGATCTGAGATAGAAGGAAGGTTCTGGAGGATCGCTTTATAGCTGCCGACTATAACGCCCAAGGCCAAAATAAAGAGCACACACAAAATCCAGACGACTTTTTTAAAATGCCGCTTTTGCGTAATAGTCTTTAGACTGGGGATTTTAAGCGTATACTTTTTTAGATTAGGTTTTTTCAGGTGGATGACAAATTTATTTAACACATTTCAAATATAACAAATTTCACTATATTGGTCTAGATTCGGTGATTCAAGATACACCTAGAGAACTCATTATTCAATAGGTGCCAGGTCCACTTTTTTCTCACCCCTGGAAATAGGTGCCTGACCCCTATTTAACGATCGTTCCCCTTTTCAGGATTATGGATTGGAGGAGATTGATCGTTATCTCTTCTATCTGTTCGGCCATGTGTTCGATGGACTGAGTGGCATCGATATGATAGATAAAATCTTCCTGTAAGCTTTTAAAGATCTGCCTCACCTTTGCGAGATAGTCTTCACGCTCGAAGAGCAAATCCTTCTGTCCCCTATCTGCGATACGTTCCAGTCCTCGATCAGGCTCCACATCCAATATGAAGACCAGATCCGGCTTCACAGCGAATGCCTCATTCCTCTCGCGTATCGATTCGGGATCGACCCCTTTAGCCCCTTGATAGGCCATCGTCGAGAAATAGTACCTGTCCAGGATGATCACTTCTTTTTTCTCGAGCGAGGGCTTTAAATGAGCCCTGACGTTTTCCTCACGATCCCTTTGGAACAATTCCAACTCCTCCTGCGGCGTCAGCGAATCGGCATACTGAGCCTTCCTTTTTATCTCCCGCCCCCATTTGCTATCTGAAGGCTCGCAATAGTACACAACAGGATAATCCAGTTCACGGAGTTTTTTTAATAAAATTTCCGCCTGCGTGGATTTTCCGGCGCCGTCGATGCCCTCGAATACGATCAAAACGCCTCTTTTCAACTTGACCATTTTACATCCTGAAAAAATCGAGTAGAGATTTGTCACTATGATAGTGGGTGAAAGGCGAAAAGTAAAATTGGATGTGCAACGATTTAGTAATTTTGTAGTTTTAATATAGTTAATCTGATTTGAATTTTTATATGTTGTATGCTAATTTATCCTATCATCCTGGAGGTTGACAAATGAAAAAAACACTAATAATAGCCACCATCAGTTTTTTTCTCGGAATGGTGATTGCAGGCCTGATATTTATTTATTCTCCGGAAAAAAATTATCCGGATAACTTCGCAGAAACACAAACAGCACCTGCCTTATCGTCTAATCTTTATGCCTCATCTACCGCGCAATCTCGAGAGGATTTAGATTTTGTAACGATCGCTGAAAGGACCGCTCCTGCGTGTGTGAGAGTGACAGCAGAAAGAGTGGAGACACGAAGTGTTCGCGGTTTTTTTGACGATTCTCCTTTCGATTTCTGGGACAGGTTCTTTTTTGGAGAGCCCCGCGGTCGCGAAAGAGAACAGGAATTCCGCTCATCCTCTCAAGGAACAGGATTTTTCATCAGCCAGGATGGCTACATGGTCACGAACAACCATATCGTTGAAAATGCAATCAAAGTGGATATCATCTCTCTAAGCGGTGACGAATACGAAGCAGAGATCGTTGGTACGGATCCTAGAACTGATCTGGCACTCTTGAAGGTGGAAGCGAATAATCTTCCCTTCCTGGAATTGGGGGACTCATCAAAACTTAAAGTGGGGGAATGGGTACTCGCCGTGGGGAATCCTCTGGGTCTGTCACACACCGTAACTGCTGGCATCGTCAGCGCTAAGGGACGTCAGCTTGCCGGGGGAGGCGGTGTTCCGGACTATCAAGATTTTATCCAGACAGATGCCTCCATCAACAGAGGAAACAGCGGTGGTCCCCTCATCAACATGAAGGGAGATGTCGTCGGGATCAACAGTATGATCATCTCTCCCTCAGGGGGGAACATCGGGATCGGTCTGGCAATCCCAACAAGTTTAGCCAAAGGAGTTATCAGGCAACTCAAGGAAAAGGGGAGAGTCGTAAGGGGTTACCTTGGCGTAACGATATACCCAGTCACGGATGATTACGTCAAACTCCTCAACCTCAAGTCCAAAGAAGGTGCTGTTGTTAACACAGTGGAACCGGGAACACCTGCTGAAAAGGCCGGACTGAAACCATACGATGTCATCGTTGCTCTGAATGGCGAACCCATCAAGGACAACGTTGATGTCAGATTTAAGATCGCCGATATCGAGCCTGGGAAAAAAGTGGAACTCACAATCATACGTGATGGCAAGGAGCGAAAGGTGGAAGTAAAGATCACCGAGCTGGATACAGAACCGGAGACTGCCCAAGACGTTTCTCCTGAAAAGGATATCGGAATTACCGTTCAAGAAATGACGCCCAGAATCGCACGCCGGTATGGATTCAAGACGGAAGAAGGCTTGATAATCACCGAAGTCAAACAATACAGCGAGGCGTACAGAAGAGGCCTGGAGAAATTCGACATCATCATCGAAGTCAACAGAAAACCTGTTAGCAGAGCAGGTGATCTGGAGAAGGAAATCAAGAAGACCGACCCGGGCGAGCCCATCATGTTCCGCATTGTCAGAGAGCGGAACGGTCAAGTCCAGGAGTCGATCGCAATACTCAGGATACCTGAATGAAGATTGCCAAAGTTCACTCTTTAGGCAATGACTTCTTGATCCTCGAGGAAGAAGAAGTAAAATCAACTGCCAAAAAGGGAGCTCTCGCCCGACGGATCTGCGATCGTCATACAGGGATCGGTGGAGATGGCCTCCTGGTTATTTCCATAAAGGATAAAGACAACGGTCATGTCAACTTTCGCGTTTTTAATGCTGACGGCACCGAAGCAGAAATCTCCGGAAACGGCCTGAGATGTGCGGCCGCATACCTTTACTATCAGAACAAGATCAAACCTTCACGTATCATTTTTTCGACAAACGTCGGTCAACGGGAATGCGAACCCATCGACAGAAAAGACAACCTGTTCAAGATCAAAAATGATATGGGGATTCCCAGGTTGAGTTCCAAGGACATTCCATTCGACGATGGATCGACACACGAAACAGTGATCGATTATCCTCTATCCATCCAGCAGAAAGTTTTTGACATAACTCTTGTTTCCATGGGAAATCCTCACTGTGGTATTTTTGTGGACCGATTTCCCTCG
>JASFPP010000288.1:0-4197 GCA_050115915.1 Candidatus Aminicenantota bacterium | reverse complement strand
TCTCCTCCTGCCCCGGCTCTTATCTCGAGGAGCACATCTTTGGCATCGTTGGGGTCGCTCGGAAGGAGCAAGATCTTGAGCTCCTCCTCTATTTTCTCCTCCGCTTCCTCGAGCTCCTTAAGCTCCTGTTCGGCCAATTCCTTGAGGTCATCGTCCACATCAGCGTCGTTCAAAATCTCCTTAGATCCCTCGATATCGGTCTTCACCTTCTTGTACTCCTCGTACTTTTTGACCACAGGTCCCAATTCGGCCCGTTCTTTAGAGATCTCCCTGAGCTTTTGAGGGTCGGAAACTAAGGTGGGGTCAGACAGAGAGGTGGTGAGTGTGCGGAATTTCTCCTCGATAGACGCGAGTTTTTGCAACATTTCGTTTATTTCTTTTTATCGCCATATTTCTTCTTGAACTTTTCGACTCGTCCGGCGCTGTCGACGAACTTTTGTTTGCCCGTAAAGAAGGGATGGCAGGCCGAGCAAATTTCGATGCGGATTTCTTTTTTAGTCGACCGGGTGGTGAAGGTGTTGCCACACGCACATGTCACATTCGCTTCAACGTATTCAGGATGAATGTCATTCTTCATTTCAGTTACTCCTTAACTCAGGTGCATTATATCAGATATACCAAAAAAATTGTAGGGGTGGGAAGGGGGACAGGCTCCGAATTTCGTTAGAAATGAGGTGCCAGGTCCACTTTTTATTTACCCCTGGAGGTTGGTGCCTGACCCCTATTTTTAGAGGTTGGTGCCTGACCACCATTTTTTTTGAAACAGATAAAACACGAAGAGTCCCACCACGATCCCGACTGCATCGGCTGCAAAATCGATCATGCTGAAAACACGATAGGGCAACGGGATCTGAACAAGCTCGATAAAAAATCCATACGCCAACGAAAAAAAACCAGCCCTCAAGTAGGGCATCCGGCTCCATTTCGCTTTGTGATATCCATAGCATAAAAGCCAGGCCAATACTCCGAATCCGACAATATGAAGAGTTTTATCAGACAATAATATCGATAGAACTTTGTTGGATTTCTGTAGCTTTTCGATATCCGTATCAGGAATCACCACTCCCACAAACAACAAAAAGGCATACACATAGACAAGGAAAAACGGATTTTTAGCTATACTTTTCGGCAATGCCCCAACCTCAACTTCCTTTCCTGGCGCCTCGCGAGCTTAGCTTTCGCCTCTCGTTTCTTACCTTAAGCTTTGCGCCTCGCTAAATTTATATAACGTTATATAACGTCTAAATCGTTAAAAATCTCTCAGGTTGGAAAATTCTCAATCCCCTTGCAGCTTGTCAGTCTCTTCTGCTCCCTCGGCTATCTTCTTATCGAAAAGCTCCCAATCCACGCTAAAATCGAGACTCTGCTCCACTTCCCTCACCTTCTCTTTGTATTCTTTCGAGAAAAAATAATGCTTCAGGCTCTTGTTCATGGGGTAGATCTGTTCTTCGGCCTTCCATTCATAGACCTCTCCATCTTTATCCCTCAGACAATTGAGATGAACGACCCAAGCCAGCTTATGGAAGGGGATATCCCTGCTGAAAGCCTTCCGGATGGCCAAGACCTCTCCCCTCTTCTCCGGGCGCAAAAAACGGAACATCCGCATAAAGAGCAGGGCATTATGAAAATAGCAGGGAAACGCCAATATTCCGTCGCTGTTGTTGATCCAGGCCAGATAGGCAAAGATATCCAGAATCTTCTTCCCGAGCTTTAATCCGGGATATTTCTGTCCGGGAAGGGCATGTCTCTCCGGTGTAAACTCAAGGAGAGGATTCTGAAGAGTCAACCACTCGACAAAGAGCATTTTAAAAGCCGAATGGGATGTCGCCTCGGCCAGCGCACCTGTGGGGCGAAAGATGGTCTCCCTGATCTTAAGGTCAACGACCATATTGTCCTGTTTTTTCTCCTTGTAGAATATCTGAAACCTCTGGAGAGGGGGATATTCCGAGGAATCCAGGGCAAACACAACGGGCCACAGATTCTTCTTTTTCGCATCCTTGATGAAGCTCTTCTTTTCAAGGGCTGCGCGAATGCCTGTCATCGTGTATTTCCCGAGAAAGAGTTCGGTACCTTTTTTCTCGACGAGCTCGCCAAAAATGTCCTCTTCTTCGAGGAGGAGAGACGAATCGTCTGGCATTCCTTCTCTAGATGTCACAGGCTTCTTTTTCATCGTGGATGTTCCCCATATGAATTGTCCATTCTAGTGGAATTTCCCCCAGAATTCAACCGAAAAATGGGGACTGGCTCCATTATTCCGTAAGGAGTGGGGTGCCTGTACCCAACAAAAAATGGGGACTGGCTCCGAATTTTGTGAGGTGCCTGTCCCCTATTTTTTGTTACCTATCTCTAATACCTAACCAGAATCAATAAAAATAGGTGCCAGGTCCACTTTTTTGCTACCCCTGGAGGTAGGTGCCTGACCCCAATTAGGGATGCCTTCCAGAATGGTCCATACTCACACCGGGTCGCTCGACTAAACTTTTTGTAGATGTCTACAAAACAATCCAATACAGGAAAAGAGAAAAAAACAAAAAAACCGGCATCAAAGATGCAAGCGACTACACAAAATCCTGAGGCGAACGCCAACTCCTATGACATCGAGGAGGTGATTCTTAAATACTGGCCTCAGATCCGCTACAGGGTTATAAAAACCTTTGGATACAACAATCCCGAGTGGGAAGACACAGCGAGTGAAATCCTCCTGAGTGTCGTCGAGGCCATCAAGTTCGGAAGATTCAGGGAAGAAAGCTCGATAGGAACATTTATTTATTCCATAACCAGCAACAAGATCGTCGATGCCATCAGGAAGAAAGGCAAAGCAGCGTCTACTGTGGAGGTGCCAGAGAAATTCCTCGATCCCAAGGATCACATCGAGCGCAGGGAAACAGCCATTTATGTGGGGGAACTGATCAAAACCTTAAAACCAAGGCATGCGGATATGCTGTATCTTTATTATTACATAGATCTATCCCAGATGGAGATCGCCAGGATCTTTGGGATATCCTCGAGGAGAGTGCATGCGATCCTGAACAACGCCAAAAGGACGTTGAGGAGGCTGGCGGAGTCGTCTTGACCTTTAAAGGCAACTGCCGTAAAGTATGAGCAATGGAACATATGAAGCACAAATGAAAAAAATCCCCGTAATCTTCATATCCTTCCTTCTAGGCATTTCGGCTTTGTGGGGCCAGCAGGTCAAATTGTTTGTTAAGGTTGATAGAGCGGTTGTCTATGCCGAACCCAGTGAGAACAGCTACAGGATCGATATAGTAAGAAGGGGTACGGAGCTAACACTGTTCGAGAAAGGGATCGAAACGTCGGATTGGTGGTATGTGGCGTTCCGGTCCGAGAGATGGAAAGGAGAGGTGACGGGATTTATCAAGAGGGATTTGGTTTTTACAGAAGAGGAGTGGCTGAGAGAAGACCAGAGGCGGATGGAAGAGGAGGAAGCGGCGGAAGCGGTGAGGCAAAAAACTGAGGAAAAGACAGAAGCGGAGATGAAAGCTGAGGCAGAAGAAAAGCCGAAGCCTAAGGAGGAGCTACCTGATTTAAGGGCGGCATTTGCGAAGAAAAAACCGGAGCCCGTTTCTGAGGAAAAAGAGGAAGAAAAAGAACCTGAGCCAGTGCCAGTTGCGATAAAACCAGAGGCTAAACCGGAAGCTGAGAAGAGAGAACCAGTTCAGATAGAGCAAAAAGAGGAAGCTGAAATTCCAACACCTGTTCCAACGGAACCTGAGCCAGCAGAAGTCGAACCTGAAGAAAAAGAGATCCTGGAAGTAACACCGCAAGCCAAAGAAATATCAACCCCTGAAACTAGAGAAGTGGAGGCAGAGGAATTCAAGAAGCCCGAGCCGCCACCTCCAGTCGTAACAATTACGGACGGAATAACTGAATCCCCTCAGGGGAGATCATTTGCGCTGTATCACACCGGAGTAATGACAGAAGAAAAGCCTTATGCCCTCATCATGAGGGAATTTAAACCACCTCCTGTGATATTAAAAGCCGAAGAAAAGGTGGCGGATGAAGCACCGGCCGAATTACAAGCCGATGTTATGCCTGTGAAAGAAGAAGAATCTCCTCCGGAGGAAGAGGAGAAGGAGATTCTGGAGGAGACACCTCAGGCCAAAGAGATTGCCGCCCCAGAAGAAGGGATTGCCGAAGAGACAGAGTTTAGGAAGCCTGAGCCTCCGCCTCCGATTG
>JASFPP010000287.1:0-4200 GCA_050115915.1 Candidatus Aminicenantota bacterium | reverse complement strand
TCGACATTTTTTACCTTTCAGGCGCCGACCCAACCTACTCGCCGATCTCACTACAAAGCCTTCATTGTAGCCCCTTCGAAGTCGTTCACTACGTCTTCAGGGGCCACTGCTTCGCCTTTGCAGCGATATCGATTCGTGAATAATTCATCTTTTAGTGGATCAATCATAAAATCGTCAAATCAGTCCTTATATAAAGGAGAAGAACCATGAAAAGTAAAGAATTGAAATCCATGTTGCTCAAGCTCAACAATCATCTGATACGAAATCTCGATACAGCAACAGGGCTCGGCATTAAAAGAAGTCATTATGAGATCACGATGGAGCATCTTTTGATATCACTCATCGAAGATGGCCAGGGAGATGTTCCACTCATCTTGAGGCATTACGGAATTGACGGGGGGGAAGTGCAGGAGAAATGTAATAAAAGCCTCGACCATATGGATGAGGGAAACACGGGCAAGCCGAAGCTGTCGCCTCTTCTCACAGACCTTTTCGAAGAAGCCTGGATCGCAAGCTCTGTTCACCATAAAGAGACGAAGATCCGCTCAGGAGCGTTGTTCGAAGTTTTTATCGCATCCGAGTTGGTGATCAGCACGGACATGATGGATGTCTTATCACCGATCAACCAGGAAGAGCTTAAATCCGATTTTTACAAAATCGTGACAGGTTCTGTCGAAGATGAAGCTGCCTCCGTGGAAGCCCTTCCTGTCGAAGAGGCTAAAGAGATCCCTGCGGGGGGCACTGTTCTGGATATCTACACCACAAATCTGACACAACAGGCTAAAGATGGAAAAATCGATCCGGTTCTCGGCCGTGATGACGAAATCATTCAAATTATCGAGGTTCTGAGCCGCCGAAAAAAATCCAATCCGATCCTGCTCGGGGAACCCGGCGTGGGCAAAACAGCAGTCGTCGAGGGACTAGCGCTTAAAATCGCAGCGGACGATGTCCCGGATGTCCTCAAAAATGTCAATATTCATACGCTCGACCTGGGAGCACTGCAGGCCGGGACCAAAATGCGCGGTGAGTTCGAGAAACGCTTCAAGGCTGTCATCAATGAGGTGACAAAATCAGCCCATCAGATCATTCTCTTCATCGATGAAGCCCACACACTTGTGGGGGCCGGCGCCTCGGCCGGGGGAAGCGATGCCGCCAATCTCCTCAAGCCGGCTTTAGCGCGCGGTGAATTCCGCTCCATGGCTGCGACCACTTACCTGGAATACAATAAATATTTTGCCAAAGATGCCGCTCTGGAACGGCGTTTTCAGCCCATTCATATAGGGGAACCCGAAGACGATAAGGCCATGCTCATGCTCCGGGGGATCAAAGACAGATATGAAAAATACCACGGCATCCACATTTCCGATGCGGCCATTGAAACCGCTGTGAAGCTCTCGCGAAGGTATATTTCCGGGCGCCAGTTGCCCGATAAAGCCGTCGATCTGCTCGACACTGCCGCAACACGTGTCAAAATGTCCCTCACCAGCAAACCACCGAGCCTCGAACTCGCAGAGAGCGAATTGGACTCCATGAAACTGGAAATCGAGATGCTGGAAAAAGACAAGGATTTAAACATCGAACTCGATGTCGAGAGGTTGAAGGATCTCAAGAAACAAAAGACCGAGCTGGAGAAGGACATCAAAGAGAAAGAAGAACGCTGGAGAAAAGAGCTTGAACTCGTCAACAAGTTGATCGATGCCCGCAAGAGAAAGGCGGAATCCAAGGACGAAGACAGAGAAAAAATCGAGCAAGAGATCAAAGACATAACAAAGGAGCTGGAAACCATCCAGGGAGAAAATCCTCAAGTATTTGCCGATGTCACTGAAATGTCGGTGGCGGAGATCATAGAATCCTGGACAGGGATACCAGTAGGGAACATGACACGGGATGAGATGACGACCGTTCTCCAACTGGAGGAGGAGCTGAAAAAACGCGTAATCGGCCAAGACCATGCCATACGCCAGATCGCTGATGTGATCCGGGGGGCAAAAGTCGGCCTGAAACGCGAGGATGCGCCGATCGGCGTCTTTATGCTCGTCGGGCCCAGCGGTGTGGGGAAAACAGAACTCGCCCGCACCGTAGCCGAGGCGCTTTTTGCCGACGAGAGATTTATGGTCACTTTGAACATGACGGAATATCAAAATGAATACAATACCTCGCGATTGATCGGGGCAGATCCCGGATTGGTCGGGTATGGCGAGGGAGGCGCCCTCAGCGAACCCGTACGCCGGCGTCCCTACAGCGTGGTTCTCCTGGATGAGATCGAAAAAGCCAATTCCTCCGTCATCGATCTGTTCATGCAAGTCTTCGACCGGGGAATGCTCCAGGATGCGGAGCGCCGGCATATCAGCTTCAATAACACGATCATTTTTATGACATCCAACCTTGCATCAGAGGTTATTTTCCAAAAATACGAAGAAGGCATGACATCGCCGGATGATCTGTTGGAAGAACTGCGTCCCTATCTCAATCAATACTTCCGTCCCGAATTCCTTGGCCGGTTGAAGCCCATCTTGTTCTTGCCCCTCAGTCAGGAAGTCATGACAGATATCGTGAAACTCAAACTGTCCAGGCTATCGAAAAAACTCAAAGAGAACCAAAACCTGGATGTCAAATTTGCGAAACCGGTCATAAAAGAGATCGTCGAATCGTGTACGCGTGCAGAGACAGGCGCCCGGAATATCGACGCCATCATCGACCGCCGGATCTCTCCCGAGATCTCCAAAAAGCTACTCGGATTCATGGCCGAAGGGAAAGAGCCTTCAACCTTGAATGTGAGTCTCGATAAAGCCAAGAACTTTCAGTACAAATTCAACTGACCTGAATAATTCAGGTAAGGGGAAAGCCAATGGTAACCTATAAGTACAACGAACCCTATTATCTGCTTAATTTGAGCGATTTGCCGGAAAAAACAGTGCACGTCCTGTCTTTTCTGGGAGAAGAGGAAATCTCGCGATTGTTCAGATACCGTATAGAGCTTATTTCCCAGGATCCAGAACTCGATCCGAAAGATATCCTCAACAAAAAAGCGACATTTGTGATGAACCGTGGCGATGAAGACCCAATCAACATCAATGGAATCATATCCCGATTCGAACAGAGAGGCAGGTCTTCGAATTATGTCTACTATTATGCGGAATTGGTTCCAAAAATATGGCGCTTAATATTAACGTATCAGAGTGTGGTCTACCAAAACCTGAACATCGAGAAGCTGGTGTCGAAAGTTCTGGACGATGCTGGTCTCTCGGGACAAGATTATGAATTCAATAAATTGAAAGGGTCGTATCCCGATTTGGAATACGTCGTCCAGTACCAGGAAACAGATTTCGACTTCATCAACCGCCGCCTCGAGCACTATGGCATATTCTATTACTTCGATCATCGGGACGATAACGATGTCGTTGTCTTTACAGACACCAACGAAACGCTTCCGGCGATCGAACAGGCGGAGGATATTTATTACAATCCAGACAGAGTTCCGGTGTTCGAGAAAGAGACCCTGAGCGAGTTTTGCTGCAAAACACAGGTGGTTACCGGACAGGTCAAACTGAAAGATTACAATCATCAAACGCCCACAAAAAATCTCATCGCCGATAGCAAGATCGATAAAGACGCACCAGGCACTTTTTACGAATACGGCAATCATTTCAAAGATACCAGTGAAGGCAAGTTTTTAGCCCAGATCCGGAATGAGGAGATCCTCTCCAAGAGTGAAATCTATTTGGGGACGAGCGATTGCCGCCTCTTTCGCGCCGGATTCAAATTTAAAATGGGCAAACACTACCTGGACAAATGGAATGAGGCAGAGTATCTCCTCACGAGGATCGTCTCCCGGGGAACACAGAGGGGTCTTTTCAATATTCTCCCCGAATCAAAGGAGTTCGTTCCCACTTATGCAAATGATTTTGAGGCCATCGTTATCGACAGGCAATACCGACCGCCTCGAAGGACTGCTGTACCGCGGATCCCAGGCATTATGACATCCAAGCTGGAAACAGGAACAGGAGACGAGTATGCCTTCATCGATGACAAAGGCAAGTACAAGATGAAAACTCACTTCGATCTGAGCGATATCAGCGACGGCAAAGCGTCTCGCCCGGTCCGATTATCCCAGCCCTACTCCGGGCCCGGATACGGCATCCATTTCCCAAATCATGCCGACACCGAGATCGTGTGGTCCTGTATCGATGGAAACGTCGA
>JASFPP010000286.1:0-4246 GCA_050115915.1 Candidatus Aminicenantota bacterium | reverse complement strand
GTCTAAAAAACTTTTGAAGGCATAAGTGCTTTGGCAGCGTTCAAGACCGATCCGTTTCTGCGCGATGCGTTTGACGACTATGAGGTGACTCGGTTGCACCGAAGCGACCACACCAAGCTCTGCAAAGCGTGTAAAATCATCCGGAGTTATACTTGTAGCATGCTCACTGCGATGACGGCTATCCCGCTTACCATTGACCTGTTGTGCCTTTTCATAGGCATTCAAAATCCAATGATTCGCTCCATCCCCAGTTGCATGGATGCCAATCTGGAATCCCATTTTATCAGCAGCAATAACCCTACGTTCCAGCTCTTCGTAAGACATCCGGGGCAGTCCACTTGTTCCAGGATCATCTTCATACGGACTTAAATACAAAGCGGTTCCAGAGCCAAGAGTGCCATCAATAAAGCCTTTTAGATAGCCAAAACGCAGCCAATTATTCTCAGAGGGATATTGCCTCCGCAGCTCATCCATCTTTTTTAAATGTTCCTCACTTTCCCTAAGCGACCTGTTAAAAGTAACCCGCAGAGTGAGTTTTCCTTCATCTAAAAACCTCTTGAATTGATTATGTCTTCCCTCAAGATGCTGAATGCTTGTCACTCCGAAGCGGGCTGCTTCTTGAATAGCCCGCTCTATCGCTTTATCACTCCGTTCCATCTCCTCCTTTGGCGTTAGGGCTTGGATTATCTCCCTTTTTAATAAACGGCCTGCGGTTTCTTTAAATATTCCGGTTGGCTCTCCCGTAATTGGATCTTTGACGATCGTCCCTCCAGGAGGATCTGGAGTGTCCTTGGTTATGCCTGACATCCTGATAACATAACTGTTGACCCATACTGAATGGCCGTCTATACGGCTGAGTCTTACAGGATTGTCAGGAGCAACCTCGTCCAATATTTCCTTAGTAGGCCATTTCTTATCCGGAAATCGCTCCTGTTCCCAACCTCCACCAGTGATCCATTCCCCTGGTTTCAACTCGGCGACTCGCTCCTTGACCATTTGCTGGATGACTTGGAAATCGGTTACATCATGAAGATCAATATTTTCACTATAGATTCCACTGAAATGAATGTGGGCATCATTAAACCCTGGGACCACCAGCCGGCCCTCGGCATCTATTACCTTGGTTGTATCATCTTTTATATACTTCTTGATGTCTTTGTTTGAAGTGACCGCGATAATCTTCTCTCCACTTACAGCAATGGCCTCAGCTCGAGGATTGCTGACATCAATGGTCAAAATCTTAGCATTCTCAACCACAAGATCGGCCGAGGGGCCTTCGTATGGCTTTTGGCACCCAACAAGCCCAATGATCAAAAGCCATGCCAATGAAATTGTTAATAGCTTCCGGCGAGTCTTCATTTTTTTCTCCTTATCATAAACTCAAATCTTCGAAGAAAGCTCGATATATGTTTGACTCCAATGTGTTAAAAAGTGTTAATCGATTTTTTCTTGATAGGAAATCTTTTCTAGCGGACTTTTTCCCTCTGATATTCAGCCGCAAAAGGCATGGAGAAAGACAAAAGAATCTTTTTCTTGTCCTATCACATGTTAATTAGGACTTCCTAAACAATCTTAACGATTGTTTCTTGTTTGAGGTTCTCTCTTGCTTTTCAGAGTCCTTATCTAAAAAGTATATCGGATGCCGATTTTGACTATTCTTGCCCCATCTTGTAATGAGAGAATTTGTCCTGCATTGGGATATGGTTCGAATGTTCCATCAGGATACAGATAACCACCGTTATTCGTGTCAATGTGAAGCCTGCTGTACCCGAGTAAATTGAACACATCGAGCATTATCCCCAATCTCCCGAACCCAATATCGAATTCTTTCTCTGCTCTAAGATCAATCATGTCCAATGCCTTAGTTCTTTTTGATCCATGTGGTTCAGCCATAACAGTAACAGTTGATTGTTTACGTGGAAATCCATTCACTTCTGCCGGGAAAAAAATCGTTAACGTTCTATTGAGAGAAGTTCTTCCTTCTCTTTCAAAAGGAGCCCCGGTTAAATGTCTGTAAAAAGCACTCACATTGATGCCATATGGAAACAACACCGTACCAGAAATTTTGACCATTAAGGGCCTATCCCAAGTTCCTCTCCCCCACCTGTTAATAAGACTGTTTGGATCCGTGAAATATCCTTGAGCCCCGGTGGTATCCCAACCTCCACTTCCTACATTACCATAGCTTTTGGAATAAGTAACAGCAGCGTTCAGCTGCCAATTGTTTGACATTCTTTTAAACGCAATAAATTCAACTCCCCAATATTTCCTTCTTGCCTGTTCTACATTTGTTTTTACCGTGAACGGAACCTCTGCATCTCTCTTTATGGCATATACAGTAAGCTGTTGATCATCACCAGTCCCAAATGTCTGGTCATCTCCAGGATCCGTTACCTCATAAGGAAGCCACATATCGCCATCTAGAGGATTCGCTCGATCAAGAGTCTCAACGATGTTTTTTTCCTCTTTGTAAATAAAGTTCAACGATAGGCTTAAATCTTTGACGAGTTCATGTTGAATTCCCGCTGCGACTTCGTCAACATATGGAGCGGTCATGTCTGGATCAACCTTTTTCTTGAATTCTTCTGGATCTAGTATTACCCGAGGTTCATAATATACGTAATAGCCATCGACAGGAGGAAGATCAAATGTCCCATTTCTGTTCAAATCATACCACTCAAACTCTGCTCCAGAATACGCTCCAAACGCATGCAAACCGCCCAACAATTGGGTCGTAAATGCCTCAGGATATCTTGAAAGAGAAACTTTTATAGCTGTTCTCCCGTCCCCGAATAGATCATACGTAAAACCAATTCTCGGCTGCCATAGGTTCCAAGTCATAATATTTCTAAAACCAGGGGAAACCATATCCTCTTTTTTGAATGTATCCGGAGCTATAATATGTAGCAAGCCATCGTAGTAGGTATCTGTCCATCCTTTTCTGATGTCATCAGGTCTGTGCGCACGGGTGGCATCAAATCTTAATCCAACATTCACAGTGAGCCTTTGCCCGAAAGTCATCGAATTTTGGACAAAAAAGCCCGTTCTTGTGAATTCATTATACATGGGGTTATCACCCCGCTGCACGCCGTTAGAATAAACATAGGAAAGTCCCACATACGGATAATAGTTATGCCAGTACCAAGGCGTTCCATTGTACCAGTAAAGATTCCAATTGTTTTGCGACCAATATTCTGATTTGCTCTTGGCACTTGCAAACTCTGCTCCTGCTTTGATTTCATGATCAGCACCCAGGAAGTCATCCTGAAATCTTGTAAGTTTTATGGATCCGCTCCACATATCTCTTTCATAAGACTCGTTCCGCCAATACCTATTCCAAGCATAACCTGTGTATCTATCATAAATTCGTGGGACTATTCTTCCGTCTCTTTCTGCGATATCTAACCATTCATAGCGTCTGTATACATATGCACCTTGAAGATCTACAAAAGTATTTTGATCGAATATGTAGGTCAACACGCTACTGAGATGCCAATCATACTCAGGGACATACGCTTGAGCATCATATGGCATTTTCGGCCCTGCGATTACAGAACTTGGATCTTCTTCAGAATCTAATAATCCATACCTCCCCATAAATTTTAATTTGTCCGTGACCTGGGCTGTAAGCTTAAAAGATCCCATTATATACTGCTTATCAATGTCATATGGAGGATGATATTCCCCTAGAGTGTCTGTAAAAGGAATAAATGGACTGCCTCTAGAATGCTCTTTTATTTGGGGATTTAGAAAAAACCACACTCTGTCTTTAATGATCGGGCCGCCAAAGGCCAATGAAAGATCAATATTTCTTTTGTCAATCTCTGGTTGTGCCAATCCCATTCCTTCAAGTTGATAAATCGGAACCGTAGATTGCTGAATTGATTCTCCTGTATACTGGAAGATAACACCACCGCTGAATGTATTGCCGCCGGATTTAGACACAACATTAATATACCCAGCAGATAAGCCGCCAACCTCCGCAGGAAAACCTGCCGTTATGATTTCCACTTCATCAACAGTATCAAAAGAGATGTCATGAGCAAGGGAACCCAAAGAGGGGTCCTCTAGCTTAACACCATCGACTGCATATTTGGTTTGATAAATATGCCCTCCATGAATTGAAACCCCTTTTCGATGTGTTCTTGAAGCCGGTCCTTCATCAACGACACTGGGAACTGTTTTCATTAATTCATAGATCTCCCTTCCAACAGGGAGTTGTTCCACCATTTCATCCGTAACTGAT
>JASFPP010000285.1:0-4247 GCA_050115915.1 Candidatus Aminicenantota bacterium | reverse complement strand
CGAAGATATGGCTCGCTTGATCGATCAGGAGGAATTCTACACCCGGAGAAGGACTCATCGGTCGAGCAATTTTCTGAGATCCACGGAGAGGTTATTCCAACCGGAGAGCGATTTTTCAGCCAGGGAGTTGGCCTACCTCTTCAGTCATCTCGATGAAGATGATTGTGTTGAGTTGTGTGGTTCCATTCTTTCAACGGCATGCGGACTCGAGGCCAAGGATTCAGAAACATCCGGGCTGTCTCGCTTAAGGCTATCCCGTGTGCTCCATACACTCGCTACTTCTATCAAGGTTTCAGAAGACAATGACAGTGTTTTATGGAAAAAGATCCTGGGCAAAGTTTGGCGCCGATTGGATGAAGCTGAAAAATCCTGGTATCAGTTGCGTGGGATTGATTTAACCTCAAAAACTGAGACTTCTGAATTGACGCGGAATCTGCAAGACCTCGCGTTCTTTGATTTGAGCCAAGCCATTGTATTGACTCGTAAGGGCGAAGATCGGTGTCCTCAAAAAACGCTTCGCAGAGACGAGATCATATGGGGACGGGCACCTGCTCGCCTGGATCTTGGTGGAGGTTGGACAGACACACCTCCCTACGCTCTGGAACGAGGAGGGAAGGTTATCAATGCGGCCGTTGAACTCAACGGGCAGCCCCCGATCCATGTGTACGCAAGGCGTATTGATGCGCTTGAGATCCGAATCGCATCGATCGATCATGGCGTTAGGATCTGTTTGAAAGAGCTCGATGAATTGTTGGATTATAAACAGCCCACAAGCGAATTCGCACTGGCTAAGGCTGCCCTGGCCCTTTCGGGATTTTCTCTTGATAGGGTTCGATGGCCCAAGAAAGTTAAAACTTTGAAGGATATTCTGAGGCATTTTAGCGGGGGGATTGAACTCACCACTCTTGCCGCCATCCCCAGTGGTAGCGGATTGGGGACCTCCAGCATCATGGGTGCTGTGCTCTTGTCTGTGATCCACAGGATGATGGGCCGGGAGCTGTCCCACCGCGAGCTCTTTCACAGGGTTCTCCAATTGGAGCAGGCGCTGACGACCGGCGGAGGCTGGCAGGATCAGATCGGCGGTACGATCAAAGGCGTGAAGCTTATTGATGCGGCTCCAGGAATGGTCCCTGATCCGGAGATTCGCAGTGTGCTTCCTGATATCTGCGATCCCGCCAGAAATGAAGGACAAACTCTTTTGTATTACACAGGGACGAGACGTCTCGCAAAGAATATCTTGAGAAATGTTGTGGGCAACTACCTGGACCGTGACAGAAGCGCTTTGGCCACCCTGCAAAAACTGCACCAGCTTCCGCCTTTAATAGAGCGCACGCTTTCCACAAAAGATATCGAAGGATTTGGTGAGAGTATCAATCTTGCATGGCGTTTAAACAAGGAGATCGACCCCGATTCATCCACTCCAGCGGTCGAGGAAATCCTTGCGGCATTTAAACCTTTTATGCATGGAGCAAAACTCTTGGGAGCAGGAGGGGGTGGATTTCTTTTAGTCGTCTGCAAGTCCCCCAGAGATGCCATAGAGGCCCGACGATACCTGGAAAAGAATCCTCCCAATCCCTTGGCGCGGTTTTTTGAATACGATATCAGTCCTACAGGCCTTGAAGTGACAGCCCGTTGAGCTTTATTTTAAGATCTTTTTTAAGAGTTGAACCAAAACCGAAATATTACCAATGAATAGATCTGGAGGAAAAAACGAAGTGCAGAGTGTTCAGCGTTTCGGGAGCATCTGCCTCAACATTTTTGAAGGGGTGGGGAGGATTGGAGGTGGAATGGATTGGCATCAGCCCGTGAATACTTCAGGAAAAGTTATAGGTGGAGAGTCATTGTCATTTAGGCTTATTCATTATATACTTCATACAACGCACAGAATAAATATTCTATGGCAGGGCATTTTGGATGAATAGAGAAAATAGTCAGAGTTCAAGGATCCTGTTGCTTACGCTGATTGTAAGCGTCCTTAGTGTAACGTTTTTTGCATGCACGACAAGCGAAACCGAAGAGCCAACGATTACGATCGCAGTCATCCCAAAGGGCTCAACACATATATTTTGGGAGTCTGTGCATGCAGGTGCGATCAAGGCCTCTGTTGAGCTTGGTGTCGATATCAATTGGGTGGGGCCGGAAAAGGAAGACGACAGGCAGCAGCAGATCGCAGTTGTCGACAATCAAGTCCTCAACAATGTTTCAGGCATTGTGTTGGCTCCATTGGATGAGATGGCCTTAAGACGACCTGTGAGGGATGCTGTTCGAAGAAACATCCCTGTGATCATCTTTGACTCGGCTCTCCATGATTCTGAGGATATTTACACGAGTTTTATTGCTACAGATAACAGAAAAGGAGGCCGTATAGCCGGTCGAGAAATGGGAAAATTCCTCGGGGGTAAAGGCCGGGTTGTCCTCCTCCGTTACATGGAGGGTTCTGCCAGCACAACCAATCGTGAGGAGGGATTTCTCGAATCTCTGGAAGAATTTCCGGAGATCACACTCGTCAGCGACGAACAGTATGCTGGAGCTACAAGGGCACAGGCCCAGCAGGCCAGCGAAAACCTTCTTCTCCGGTTTAAAGATGAGCAGGGAAACCTGACGATTGACGGGATTTTCTGTCCTAATGCCTCCTCCACATATGGAATGCTCCAAGCCTTGCGAAGACAGAGGCAAGCAGGCAAGCTGATCTTTATCGGGTTCGATTCTGACGATCCTCTGGTTAAAGGGCTTGAACAGGGAGAGATCCATGGGCTCGTTGTTCAAAATCCCTTCCAAATGGGTTTTCTAGGCGTTAAGGTCATGCTCGACCATCTTCGAGGTGTTCCCGTCGAAAAACGCATCGATACGGGAGTGACATTCGTTGTCAAACAGGATCTAGAAAAACCTGAGATCCAAGAGTTGATAGATCCCAATCTCGAATACTGGCTCAGCCAGAAATAATACCAGGAATCATGGCCCAGCCTTTCCTCGACATGCGCAACATTCACAAGCGCTTTGGCGCTACTGTTGCGCTCGACGGAGTGGATTTTCAAGTTTCATCCGGCGAGGTTCACGCACTCGTCGGAGAGAACGGTGCGGGGAAAAGTACCCTGATGAAGATTCTCTCTGGTGTGTATCCTCCGGATGATGGTTCAATGTTTCTCAACACACATCCGTATCAGCCGAACAATCCTCTAGATGCGAAACGTCTCGGAGTAGGCATGATCTACCAGGAATTGACACTTGCTCCCCATCTGACAGTCGAAGAGAATATCTCCCTAGGGCAGGAGCCTTCGACCTTCGGATTCATCCGTGGGAGGGAAGTGAAGAGCAGAGCTCAAACCGCCCTCGATCGTTTGGGGCATCCTGAGATCGACCTTGAAACACGCGTCCAAGAGCTTTCCATCAGCGAGCAGCAGATCGTTGAGATCGCACGTTCCCTCACCATGGGGTGCCGTACTTTGGTCTTCGACGAGCCCACAAGCAGCCTCAATCAATCTGATACAGTAAGGCTTTTTGAAATCATCAAAGAACTCAAAAGCCAGGGATTGGCGATTGTCTACATCTCTCACTTTTTGGAGGAAGTCCATTCTGTCGCGGACCGCATCACGGTATTACGTGATGGAGAAGTCATGGGCACTCATGATGTGGGTACAGTTCAGCTTGAAGAGATCGTCCGTTTGATGGTTGGACGAGAGGTCGAAGAGATGTATCCGCACTCGTCCCGAACAAGAGGTAAACCTGTTCTTGAAATCAAAGAACTCGCTGGAATTTTAAAACCCGAATCCGCCAGCCTAACGCTTTATCAAGGGGAAGTTTTAGGTATCGCCGGCCTTGTGGGTTCTGGACGAACAGAGCTTTTGCGTACCCTATTTGGGTTGAGCCCGGTGCGGAGGGGTGAGATCAAAATCGGTGTTTACATCGGTCCTTTTTCGCCTGTTAAGAGATGGCTGCAAGGTGTGGGATACCTCAGTGAAAACCGGAAAGATGAAGGGTTGAACATCCAAATGAATCTGGCGGACAACGTTACAATGACCAATTTGGAACAGTTCGGCCGAATCGGATTGGTTTGGCCCAAGAAACAGCATAGTGCTGCACAAAAATGGATCGAACGGTTGGACATCCGGTGTCAGGGGCCAACACAGAGAGTGGGAGATATATCCGGAGGCAATCAACAGAAGATCGCGTTCGCCAGATTGCTCGAACGGGATGTGGATGTCCTTTTACTCGACGAACCGACAAGAGGCATAGATGTGGCGGCCAAA
>JASFPP010000284.1:0-4249 GCA_050115915.1 Candidatus Aminicenantota bacterium | reverse complement strand
GACTTTCCTAATACTCTCTCCCGAGAGGCTGCAGGACACAAAAAGTGTGGTTCCATAGGGAGGAGTAATATAGCCTATGGCGAGGTTGACGCTGGCGATAATCCCGAAATGTACGGGATCGATACCAAAACCTTTGGCAATGGGAAAAAGGATCGGCATAAAAACAATAATCGCAGAGAAGCTCTCCATAAACATCCCGATCACGAGCAAGATGACGTTCAACAACACGAAAAACAAGATCTTACCTGCGATGTGCTCCTGGAGATAATCGCCCAACACCACGGGGAGTTGCTTGACCGTGATCAACCAGGCAAAAAGAAATGCCGTGGAGGCGATGAACATGACCACACACGAGATCTCCGCCGCATGAATAAAGAGTTTGGGCAGATCTCTGACTGATATCTTTTTGTAAATGAACATCCCGCCAACAAGCCCATAGACAACAGCAACAACTGCCGCCTCGGTGGCCGTGAAAACACCGCTCAAGATGCCGAAGACGATGATGAAGGGGAGCCCTAGGCCTGGAAGAGCAGCTCTCCCTGTTTTGATAACCTCTTTGAAATGAAACCTTTCAGGGTTAAGATAGGCTTTTCCCCCTTTCATCCCATGGATAAACGCTATGATCATGAGGCTAACCCCAATCATCAAGCCGGGAATGATCCCTCCCAGGAAGAGACGAGCGATCGAAGTATCCGTAACGTATCCCAAAATGATCATCAAAATGCTGGGAGGGATGATCGGCCCTATGGCACCTGCGGCTGCTTGTAGAGCTGTGGCGAACCGCATGTCATAGCCCTTCTTTTTCATAGCGGGTAAAAGAATGGACCCAACGGCCGCCGTATCCGCGGTTGATGATCCGGAAATCCCGGCAAAAACCATAGACGCAGCAACCGTGATCATTCCCAAGCTCCCGCGAATGAATCCCAAGCATGCGCTGGAAAAATCGACGATCTTTTGAGAGATCCCCCCCTTGTCCATGAGAACACCCGCGAGCATAAACAGAGGGATAGCCATGAGCGGCCAAGAATCTAGGGCAACGAACATTCGTTGAGGAATGAGGACCAGAGGTGTGTTGGGATCCGAAAACAGAGCGAATAACGACCCGATCCCCAACGCAAATGCGATCGGCATTCCTATAATGAAGAGAATTGCGATCGTCAAGAATAGGATGATGAGCATCTCAGTCCTACTCCTCCAGATTTTTAGTAAATTTTCGAGTCATCATGCCGATGTGGGATCCTTTTCGTCAGGAATCGGAGAGATAGACGTTTCACTTTTTTTAATAATTCTGTATACACTCAAAACAGCTTCGACAAACATCAATAATCCTCCCAGAGGAAAGATAATATAGATGTACGACATATTAATCTGCATGGCCGGTGACACCTGGTAGTGTCCGACGACCATCAATCGCCAGCCAAAAAAAGTCACGACAGCGACGTATACTGCCATTAGGAGGCCGATGAAAATCTGGATAAAACGATTCATAAAAGGAGGAAATTTATGGCTCAAATAATCGACAGCAAGATGGCTTCCCTTCCGTATACAGATCGATGAGGCCAGTATAATGATCCAGACCTGACAATACCTGGCCAACTCTTCCGTCCATGTGGGGGGATTGTTAAAAGCATACCGAGCGACAACCTGTAAAAAAACAGCTGAAACCAAAACAATAAATAGAACAACGATGACGGTTTCTGTGGCTTTTCTTATAAATGTCATAAGATTGACTTAAAACTATCGCTTTTGAATGTCTCCCATTATAGTCAATGTGCCTGATCCCCTGTCAAGCCACATATCCTGCGGAATTGATCGCTGCAGGGATAGGTCTAATCACTCTTATCCTCGCTACCTTGACGACACAGAAGAACGCGCCCCCCTACCACCGACAGACATCGATGGGAACGTTCTCGACTATGGCCATAGACTCGGCATTCTCAGCTTCCCTTCCAGGCTCAAAAGGAGATCGGAAGAGTAATCATTCACTCCGGCATAAAAAATAAAAGGCAGGCTGAAAACCAAGCCTGCCCTTTAATCTAACGATCCTTGAGGGATTGATCAAGTGGGGATCAAGGAAAGATCCCCCTTTCTTTATAGACCATTTCGAGCCGGGATAAAGCAACGATCTGAGCAGCCGTGCGCCAATCGACTTTGTATTTTTCGGCTGCATCGCGAACGCGCTCATAGGCAGCGATGATCGTTTTTTTGAGCTTTGCATCCACTTCTTCGAGGTCCCAAAATTCGCTTCTTTTGTTCTGGAGCCACTCGAAATAGCTGACGATAACACCCCCCGAATTGCAGAGAATATCCGGAATCACGGCAATATTCCGGCGCTGGAGAATCTTATCCCCTTCGGGATCGGTGGGCCCGTTGGCGCCTTCGGCGATGAGTTTGACCTCCAACAATTCAGCTGTTGCATCTGTAATTTGATTCTCCAAAGCTGCGGGAATCAATATGTCGGCTTTTGTGCTGAAAAAAGTCACATGATCGATCGGTGAAGCCTTCAAATATCCAGAGACCCCCCCATGCTCCCTGACATAGACAGCAAGATCATCCGGGTCGATCCCATCTTTATTCAAGATTGCGCCCGTCACATCCTCTACAGCGATGAGTTTCGATCCGTGCCTTTTCATCAAGCGTGCGGCCCAGGAACCCACATTTCCGAATCCCTGTACGGTGTACGTGGCTCCCTCCAAATTCATCCCGTTGTCACTGGCCCACTTTTCGATGAGGAATACGACACCCTGCCCTGTGGCTTTCTCACGCCCCTGGCTTCCTCCTGACTCGATGGGTTTTCCCGTGACGACGTGGACACACCGATTTCTTTCATTGGGAGCGACAGTCGACATATAGGTGTCCTGGATCCAGGCCATGATCTGGGAGTTCGTATTCACATCAGGAGCAGGGATATCATATTCGGGACCGATGTTATTCCCTAATGCATAAGCAAAACGACGGGAGATCCTTTCCATCTCCTCTGAGCTGTAGTCGGCCGGATCCAGCTGGATCCCTCCTTTAGCTCCACCAAAGGGAATATTTGTGATCGCGGTCTTCCAGGTCATCAGCGTCGCGAGAGCTTTTATCTCATCAACATCGACGGCGGGATGAAAGCGCAATCCTCCTTTGAACGGGCCCAGGGCATTATTGTGCTGTACGCGATAGCCGGTTAAGACTTTTACCCGACCATCTTTCATTTTGACCGGAAAGTGAACGACGATCTCATTCATCGTCTCTGTTAGGATCTTGCAAATGTCGCTGTCGAAAGGAACGACGTCTTTGGCCTTTTCCAGTTGATCCAAGACATGATTGTAGAGGTTTGATTTTTTTTGGAATGCCCTGTAATAGGTGCAACGCCACACACCTCCTTCAGGCTTGGGAAGAGGGCACATGTCCCTTAGCTCGCAGTACCTGCAGATTCCCTTGAATTTGCTGCCTTCCTCAAGCCCTGGCCTTCCGTGTTGGTAATACAAAAGTTTCCATTCTTTCCGTTTATCGAGAGGATTCAGATCATCCAAATTCCTCTTTTTTTGGTTTGAGTTTCTCATTATTTCCTCCTATCTCGACTTCACAACAAACACTATTGCAACTTCGGTGCCAGAATCACATTGTTTATTTGAAAAAAGAGAGAGACCTTAAAGAAATGCCTGAAATACCTTTTAAATAATTTATTTAATTGAATTTAGAGATGCTCTGCAATTGCACGTAACTCTTTCGTTCTGTTCTTATGAGCCAGGAATTACCACAAAAAAGCGGGACATTTTGTACCGGTGGGGCAATTCTCTCCGTGCGAAAGAATCAAGAGGAGGATGGATTTTTTATTTTTTTCAATTTTTCGCGTAATGTTTTTCTGTCAATTCCGAGTATTTCCGCCGCTTTTGTTTTATTGTTATCAACAGTCGCTAAAACACTGAGAATATGTTCGGCTTCGACTTCAGAGAGAGTCCGATGCGCTCCCACGCCACGAAGCGCCGAGTAACGCATAAGCGAAGGAAGATCCGGCGCATCAATGATATCGTCCTCTGACATGAGAACGAGCCTCTGTATAATATTTTCTAATTCTCTGACATTTCCGGGCCAATAATAACTCTGCAAAGCTTTTAAGGCGTTATCTGAAAATTTTGGCACTGATTTTCCGAACTCACCGGAAAATTTTGAAGCAAAACTTTGGACCAATAACAGGATGTCTCCCTCTCTTTCCCGAAGAGGGGGGATAGCTATAGCAATGACATTCAGGCGGTAGTAGAGATCT
>JASFPP010000283.1:0-4297 GCA_050115915.1 Candidatus Aminicenantota bacterium | reverse complement strand
GACACAAGAGCCGATGGCCACCATGGTGAGGCCATAGAGGCGGAGGTCTTTTTTTAGCTCTGTCATATTTGCGAAGCAGAATTATCCCCAACTTTTATCATAGGAACTGAGTGAGGTCAAACTTGCCGAAAAAAGATGCCGGCAGCATGACGAGGTCAACTGAGGGATCCCTTAAACCGGCCATTTTGGGCCTAAAAACATTGTTCTAAGAACAATTTTGGCGTCAAATAATGAGATAACTTAAATATTTTCAAGAGTTTACTGTGGCCCATCCCCAATTTGATCCCCAATTTGAGAAAATTTGAGAAAATTTGAGAAAAAAAGTAAACTATTTGTACAAGAACACAGTATATATAAATGAAAGAGGTCAAAAATGAATTCGGAGATGAGCTTGTTGAGCCGGTGGGAAGAGGTCTATTTGCTTTCCATCTGGGAGCTTAAAGACAATGCCTACGGAGTCACGATCAAGAAAAGGGTATCGAAGAAGACGGGTACGATCCTCTCGTACGGCGGACTCTATTTTATGCTGTCACAGCTGGTTAAAAAAGGCCTGGTTACAAAACGGGTCGGGGAGCCCACACATAAAAGAGGCGGCCGAAGGAAGTACTACTATTCGCTTACAAAAAAAGGGAGAACAGCCCTTCGGGCCACCTACGAGCATCAGAAATCACTATGGGAAGACGTCACAGAACCCATCGTTTAAAACACAGCATGACACCTGAATGAATAAAAAAACACTATAACAAGATCGATGAACGCCAAAAAGAGACGCCCCCCAGAGATCGCTGCATGGATCCTGCGCCGTCTGGCTTATCAGGAGGATGAGCTCTCTCTTCTGGGGGATGCCGAAGAAGATTACACGGATATCCTTGCCCAAAATGGAGTTTTTTGTGCCATCTCCTGGTACTGGATCCAAGTATTGATCTCCCTGCCTATGTTTTTAAAATCTTGCTTGTATTGGAGTGTGGTCATGTTCAGAAATTATCTTAAGACAGCACTGAGAGTTATCCAGAAACACAAAGCTTTCTCGTTCATCAACATCACAGGTCTGGCAGTAGGCATGGCTTGTTGTGTGTTGATCCTCCTTTGGGTCCAGGATGAGTTGAGCTATGACAGATTCCATGAGGATCATAAACAACTCTACAGGTTGATCCTCAAACATGAAGGAAAATGGTATACCTCCTCTCCCTGGGCGCTGGCACCTGTATTGAAAGAGGAATACGAAGAGGTGACGTTGTGCACAAGGTATGCTATCAGAAACTTTTTAGCAACTTATGGAGAACGCAGTTTCTATGAAACAGTCGCCTTTGTCGATCCGGACTTTTTCGAAATGTTTACATTCCCCTTAGTAGGGGGCAGTCCTAAGGCATTGTTTCCTACGAATAATTCCGCCGTTATCACAGAGAGAACGGCCAAAAAATATTTCGGAAATGAAGATCCTGTAGGAAAAGCACTCTTTATCAATAATGACACAGAATTCACTGTGACAGGGATTATCAAAGACATTCCCTCCCACTCGCACATGAACTTCGACATCATCGTACCGGTGAAACTCTTTGGAGACGAAAGACTCAATAGCTGGGCGCTCGAGTCCAATTCGTACATCAAACTCCAGAAAAATGCATCGCCCGATGTATTCCGGGAAAAAATCGCGGGTGTGATCATGAAATACGACAAGCGAACACAAGCAGAAAACATTGCAGGTATTCAATCCCTTTCGCGCATTCATCTGTATGATGTCCGAGGAGGGGGTAACATTTTGTATGTTTATATCTTCTCGACAATTGCTGCGTTTATCCTCATCATCGCCTGCATCAATTTTATGAACCTGTCAACAGCCCGAGGGGGTACGCGAGCCAAAGAAGTGGGGATGCGAAAAGTCGTGGGGGCAAGACGTTCGAATGTGATCAAGCAGTTTTTCGGAGAATCCATGCTGCTCTCGGTTATCGCTTTGTGTGTTGCCATCGGTTTGGTTCTTCTTCTCCTGCCGGCATTCAATACTATCGCCCAGAAAAACCTGTCGTTAGGCCTCGGGAATATTGCTCCGATTCTTTTAGGATTGATCGGCATTACATTGTTTACCGGACTTATATCTGGGAGTTATCCGGCTCTATTCCTTTCGGCGTTCCATCCCGCCAAAGTCATAAAGGGCACTTACTCAAAGAGTTCACGCAGGCCGATGCTCCGGAGAGTGCTCGTGGTTTTTCAGTTCACTATCGCTGTCGTTCTCATCATCGGGACAATCATCGTGTATAAGCAGCTCAACTACATCCGGAACAAAGATCTCGGATTCAACCGGCAACAGGTTCTTTCATTACCCATGAACAATTCCATACGTGCGAACCTGGAATCCTTTAAAAATGAGTCACAGCGTCTTTCCTCAGTTGTAAATGTCACATCCGCAACGAGCAGACCCACAAGAATTGGAAATATAAATCCCGTGTATTGGGAAGGCCGGGGCCCCGATCAGTATGAGACATTTAAATTTGTGGGCATGGACTTCGACTATATCAAAACTTTCGAAATGGAAATCGTCGACGGCAGGGATTTTTCCAGAGAATTTCAAACAGACCCACAAAACTACATTGTCAATGAAGAGGCGGTCAAATTTATGAAGCTTGAAAATCCTGTCGAAAAGCTCTTTTCCATCTGGGACCGCGAAGGCCAAATCCTCGGCGTCGTCAAGAACTTTCACTCGCGCTCTCTGCACAACGAATTTGAACCACTCGTGCTTGTACTCACTCGGAACTGGCCCCACAACTTTGTCTTTTTACGCATCCGGCCTGAAAACATGTCGCAGACCTTGAAAGACCTGGGGGGAATCTGGAAAAAATTCGCACCGAACCACCCCTTCAACTATTCATTCCTTGATGAGGACTTCGAGGCGCTCTACCAAACGGATAAAAGAACGGGAACGCTTTTTAGATACTTCACCATTCTTGCGATATTTATCTCTTGTCTGGGAATATTCGGGCTAGCGGCCTTTACGGCCGAACAACGGACAAAAGAGATCGGTGTGAGGAAAGTGTTGGGCGCGTCGGTATCCAATATTATCGGTCTCATCTCTAAAGAATTTATAATTCTGTTAACTTTGGCTAATGTGATCGCATGGCCTGTTGCATATGCGTTGATGAACAGAATGCTGAGCAGCTATGCCTACAGGACGGATATAAGCGCCTGGATCTTCCTCCTGGCTGGTACACTTGCCTACTCTATCGCCTTGATAACCGTGAGTTACCAAGCTTTTAAAGCTGCCCGGACTGATCCCAGCAACGCGCTCCGATACGAATAACTCATTACAATGTATGAGGAGAACTTGAAAGATGATATTCCTAGTTAGACAATTTTTCGTTTTTAAACTCTAAAGGTTAGCGAAGGATCATGTGATGAAAAAATATATGACAGCTGTGAGCATTCTTCTATTTATGGGTGGATCGATGTTGCTGAGTGCACTGTATCTTTGCGGAGAGCCATTCGATAATGAGATCTTCAGCAGAGAAGAAATAAGATTCGATTCGGGCCATTTCAAAATTGTCGGGGACCTGCACATCCCCTATCCAGGAAAAAAGCAACTAGCGATAATATTTGTTCATGGGGACGGGCCGGCGAGACGGAGGCCATCTGGAGAACCCAATCAAATCATGAGCCACTTTCTCGAAATCGGGTTTGCCTGCCTTTTTTACGATAAGCCGGGATATGGGGAATCGACGGGCGAATTCACGCGTGGGAAGCTCTTCAAAGAACGTGCCTCTATTCTTGTGGATGCTGTGCGTGTCCTGAAGAACCATCCGGCCATAGATCCCAAAAAGATCGGACTCTGGGGCATCAGTCAGGCGGGTTGGGTGATGCCCAAAGGAGTAGCCAATTCAGATGACATCGCTTTTATGATTGCGATCTCATGCGCAGGCACGGATGGTGTCGAACAATCGGCCTATCTCGTAGAACAACAGATACTCTGCGATGGTTACAGTGAGGCGGAAGCGAAAAAGGCACGTCAATACTATCGCCAGAGGGCACACGCGAAAACCTACCAGGAATACCTGGAAGCTGCTGAGTATTTGAACAAAAATCAGGTCGTGAGCTCTTTTTTGAATTGGGGTAGGATTCTGCCGGAAGATAAATTTTCCCCAAGCACTCCCTCCGATGAAGGATTTTTTAACCCTATGATGCTCATCGGAAAAATGACTATTCCTGTGCTGGCTATCTTCGGGGAAAAGGATACTCAGGTCGATCCATTCCAGGCTTTTGAGGCCTACCAAAAAGCGCTGAAAAAGGCCGGGAATCCGTTAAACACGGT
>JASFPP010000282.1:0-4298 GCA_050115915.1 Candidatus Aminicenantota bacterium | reverse complement strand
TCATGGTGATCGCTAAAGACCCAATTGATGTCCTCAAAGCTTCTGCCTCCATCCTCGCTCACAAAAAGCTCTTCAGCCGACACATACACACGATCCGCGACACTGGGATCCGCAGTGATATGCATATAGTAGTAGGTTCGAGCAAACAAGCGAATGTCATCGGTCATGAATTTCCAGGTATCGCCTCCGTCGTCTGTCCGGTATAGTCCCTTGCCCGCATCCGACGAGATAAGCGCATAGACCCGTCCCTCCTTGGCTTCGGTCAACGTCAGGCCAATCCGTTCACGAACCTTTGCTCGAGGCAGACCGGGATTGAGGGAAATATCCTCCCATGTGTCGCCGCCGTCCTTCGAGCGAAAAATCTTGCTGCCTTCCCCGCCGCTCCGGATCCCCCAGGGATACCGTCTGACCTCCCAAGTCGCAGCGGTCAGAAGATGGGGCCGCTTCCTGTCCATTTCGAGATCAATCACGCCGGCATTTTCACTTTCGAACAGGATTTTCTCCCAAGTGTCGCCGCCATCCTCAGAGCGGAAGACGCCTCGCTCCTCATTGGGACCGGCGAAATGACCAATGGCGCCGACATAGACGATCTCCGGGTTAGTCGGATGGATGATGATTCGCGCGATCTGTCGGGTATCTTTCAACCCGACATTGGTCCAGGTCTTGCCGCCGTCAATGGATTTATAAACGCCGTCGCCGTGGGAAACATCACCACGAAGAGCATGCTCTCCCGTGCCCACATAAAGAATGTCAGGATTTGTTCGCGAAATATCGATCGCACCGATGGATCCTTTTTTGATATAGCCATCGGATATGTTGACCCAATTGTTTCCAGCATCCTCGGTCATCCAAACGCCGCCACCAGTATATCCGGCATAGAATACGTTATTGTTCTTTGGATGACCAACAACGGCATTGACCCGTCCACCACGCATTGGCCCAACAAAGCGCCATTTAAGCCCACGGAAGATGCTGCCTCCTGAGGCTTCGGCAGCCTGCGGCCCAAAACACAGGCCGGAAACAGCCAATGCCGTGCATAACAACCCAACCCAAAAGTTCGTTAAAATGCGTCCATCCTGTTTGAGATGAAAAATCTTTGAAAGAATCATTATTCCCCCTTCCTACCTGCAAGCAAAATCAATTGACATTCTCTAACCAAATCAGTTCTTGTCATTTGCTCTGATAGGAATTTTTTGAAAGCACCGATTTATCGCTTACTTTGGCGAATTTTATCCTGCCGCCGTCTTTGCGTAATTTATATACGGCATCTGATTATTTTATACGATATCCATATCTTGTTTCGAGAGCAAGCTTTTTCACAAGAATACCAGTCGAACTAAGCATACGACAAGAAGATTCCTGGCATTTGGGTGGAAGAAGTGAGATGTAGAAGCTTACCTAAGCAGTTATCAGTCAGGCTGCTCTGGTTTGAAGAAAGAGATGGGAAGCTCTCTGGTGAACTGTATGATTATGCATAAATCTGAAGAATGCTGAAATCTGATTCGAAGTCCTCTGTGTCTTTCAATGAGTGACTCCCAATAATTTTTATCTATTGCAGAGAAAATTAGTGCAACCTTTTTTCACGTAAACGCGTATAATATACTGTAAAGCAGTATATAAAAAGGAATGTAATATGAAAGATCTGACAAAAATAGAGGAGATCCTTCTCCTTTCCATCTGGGAGCTGAAGGATGAAGCCTACGGCTTTAAAATCCGGCATCATGTCTCGAACATTATCGGTAAAGATTTCACCTTCGGCAATTTGTACAGCGCCCTCGACCGCTTGACGCGCAAAAAATATGTCTCTAAACATCCGGGAGAATCCACACCTCAACGCAGAGGAAAAACACGCATGTACTACACGGTCTCTCCTGCCGGGATCGAGGCCTTAAAAGCGGCTTGTGCCATGAACCAAAAGCTCTGGGGTGCTCTCAAACCCTATTCTTTCGAAACATACGACAAATGAAACATCCTCAATCGAGACTTCCGAAATTTGGAGATTGGCTTCTCAAGCTTTTAGCCAGATACGATGTCAATCCTCATCTGCGCGGCGATTTTGATGAAGAATTCAGCCAAGTTTATGAAACCAAAGGATTTGCTAGTGCTTGGCTCCGCTACTGGACGCATCTTCTACGGTCGCTGCCTGTTTTTGTAAGAGATATTCTCTACTGGAAGTCGATAATGATAAAGAATTATTTAAAAATTGCTCTCCGAAATTTTCATAGACATAAAGGGTATTCTTTTATCAACATCGCCGGGTTTGCTATCGGCATGGCCTGCTGCCTTCTCATTCTCCTCTATGTGCATCATGAATTGAGTTATGACAGGTATCATGAGGATGGCGAAAGGATATGTCGGATCGTTATGGACAGCCGCTCTCAGACAGCAAACAGTGTTTTTGCCCTCGTTTCGGCCCCTGTCGCCCCTGCTTTAAAGGCCGACTATCCTCAAGTTGAATACGCCGCCCGGGTTTTGCAGGTTGGCTCCCGATTGGTCAGCCGGAAAGACACATTCTTTTATGAAAACCGACTCATGTTGGCGGACCAGGAATTATTTGATGTTTTGACTTTTCCGTTTATCCTGGGAAATCAGAAGGGAGCACTGACCCGGCCGAACACAATGGTTGTGTCACAGAGGATGGCGATTAAGTATTTCGGCAATGCCAATCCCCTTGGAGAGACTCTGGAGATCAATCATAGGGAATACGAAATAACAGGAGTTGTGAAGGATTCTCCGGAGAATACGCATTTGAAGTATGATCTGATCGCTTCTTTAGTGACACTTAAAGACTGGGAGGAGATGTCTAACTGGTTTTCGACCATGTTCTATACTTATTTAAAGCTTAGCCCCGGTGTGAATGTGCAGGAATTTTCCCGACAAATCAGTCATCTTGCCGATAAATACGTCGGGGAAAAGTTCGATAAATGGGGGTTCTCCTATCATTACTTCCTCCAGCCTGTGTCCGGTATTCACCTTCACTCTCATCTCCGGGGCGAGACTGAGTCTCCAGGAAATCCCGTTTATATCACAATTTTTTCCTTTGTGGGCCTTTTCATCCTCATTATTGCCTGTCTGAACTTCATGAGCCTTTCCACCGCACGTGCAGCGAACAGGGCTAAAGAAGTCGGCCTGCGCAAGGTTGTGGGCGCTCAAAAACTTCAGCTCATCGGTCAGTTTTTGGGCGAATCACTGGTGATGGCGTTTCTATCGTTAGGCTTAGCAACGGTAATATCATGGCTTGCGATTCCTCTCTTGAACGAATTGACCGGAATATCGCTGAGCTTCGATGCGCTCCTTATGCCTTGGGTGTTGCTCTCCCTGATCGGTGGGGCAGTTCTCATGAGCTTGGCTGCGGGCCTTTATCCTGCGTTTGTGCTTTCGGCTTTCAGACCGGTTGTAGCCCTCAAGGGGGTTTCGCGTGCCGGCACTCAAGGTTTTGCCCTGAGAACGATTCTTGTTGTCGTCCAGTTTGCCATTTCTGTCATGCTTATTATCGGAACCCTGACCATGTACAAGCAGTTCGATTTCATGAAAAACCAGCATTTGGGATTTGAAAAAGAGCAGAAACTCATTCTCCCTCTCCGGGGAGGGATCAACATCCAGGAGAATTTTGAATCCGTAAAAGACATGTTTTCCAAGCTCCCCTCTGTATCCGGAGTTACGGTTTCCTCCCATGTTCCAGGACGAGGAGTGGCCTCTTTTGGCATCAGGCTGGTCGGAGAAGAGGATGTTATGAATCAATCGATGTGCCATATGTATTTTGATGATGATTTTATTCCTGAATATGGCATCGATATGGCGGCAGGACGAGCTTTTCAAAAAGAAATGAGGACTGACGTTACGGGAGCATTCCTCATCAATGAGGCGGCTGTCAAAGCCTTTGGCTGGCGCCGTCCTGAGGAAGCGCTCGGAAAACGGCTGAAAACAGGATATGGAGGCCGGGTGAATCCGATAATCGGTGTGACTAGGGATTTTCATTACCGTGGTCTCCAATCTGAAGTAGAACCTCTGGTTATGGAATTTTTGCCATCGATTTTTAGGTACATCACTCTTTCCATAAATATCACTGACCTGGATGAGACTCTGGCCTCTGTCAGGTCTCAGTGGAAAGCTTTATGGCCAGGCAATCCGTTTGAGTACTTTTTTCTGGATACGGACTTTGACAGTCAGTACCGGGCGGATGAGCAGATAGGGAATATATTCGCGATCTTTACTTTCCTGGGATTATTCATCGCCTGCTTAGGCCTGTTGGGACTGGCTTCGTTTACCGCAGAAAGCCGGACCAAAGAAATCGGTAT
>JASFPP010000281.1:0-4307 GCA_050115915.1 Candidatus Aminicenantota bacterium | reverse complement strand
CATCTACCGAAAGCCACTCATCACGGGTGATACGGCCGTAGAGGCTGTTCGACGGCCCTTTCCACGAGCCATTGTCCTGAAGGCCCCCATACACATTGTACGGAGTTTCCATATCGACTCCTATGGCATAATACTGCGCAAGAGGTAAATTATCGTAAAAATCCCAAGATTTTCCCTTGTCATAAGTCATCGCCAGGCCTCCATCGTTCCCCAGGATCATGTGGTTCGAGTTTTGACGATCGATCCACAGGGCATGATGGTCTGAATGTGTTCCTGCACCCACATTCCCTGCGCGTCCTTTGCCCCAGGTTTTTCCGCCATCCGTAGAACGATACACGGGGATGCTTAACACATATATCGTCATATCATCATTGGGGTCGATCCGTATCTGCCCGTAGTAATACCCGGGTCGGCCTCCGATGTTGTCTTTCTCTGCATTCATCTTCACCCATGTTGTCCCGCCATCTTCCGAACGATAGACCTCACCCCCTACAGGTGTTTTCTGGGGTTCTCTGTCTTGTTCTCGCGCCCGTTTGATCTCCTCTTCCGTGGGTGGCCTGGTGTTCGCATTTTCGATGGCAGCATAGACGATATCCGGATTTTTTCGGTAAATATCGAGCCCGATGCGGCCGATCTTTCCTTCAGGAAGACCTCCACTGAGCTTGACCCAGGTTTCTCCCCCATTCACACTTTTGTATATAGCACTCCCTTCGCCGCCTTCTTCGAAATGCCAGGGTAACCTTTGCTTGTCATATGCAGCCGCAAAAAGAACATCCGGTTTGGAAGAATTCATGCACACATCCACGACACCGACCTTTTCGCTGATATAGAGCACTTTTTTCCACGTCTGACCCCCATCGGTTGTTTTGTAAAGCCCTCTCTCCTCATTAAAGGAGTAAAGATGGCCCAGTGCAGCTACATAAACAATATCTGAATTTTCGGGGTGAATAACGATCCTCCCGATATGATGAGAATCTTTGAGCCCCATGTTTGTCCATGACTTTCCGCCATCCACTGATTTGTAAACACCATCTCCCCAATAACTGCTCCGAGAGTTGTTGGCTTCACCCGTGCCGACCCAAACGATATCCGGGTCCGCAGGGGCCACAGCAATATCCCCGATGGATATGACACTCTGGTCATCAAAAATGGGGGTGAATGTCGTCCCATTGTTTTGGGTTTTCCACAGTCCGCCCGAAGCAGACGCCACATAAAACGTATAAGGTTGGGACAAAGGAACGGCCAGATCGACTATCCGTCCGCTCTGTATAGCCGGTCCGATCTCTCTGTAAGTCAGGGATTTGAGAACAGCGGAATTGAATGGATCCTTTTCCTGGCCGGACGCATTCAAAAACACAAAGACTGCCATAAAAACGAGCATCATCCATGAATACTTTTTTTTAACCATAATGAGTCCTCCCATTCATCTCATTTGGACAGAATGATATATCATATATGAATGGCTCCTTTCAAGGATACGCTCCATTCTTTTATAAACAGGTACGAATAAGCCTCCGGAAGTTCCGATTAGAGGACATCAAGAACGCAATTCCGCTCTGTGTCCGCGGGGATAAAATTTCTCTCGCAAGTGCCCCAAAAAATCTATCTTCAGGAGGTGTTCCATGCCCGCAGGGAACCTTGCTCTCGGTTTTTTCAACCGCACAATCTGATCTTTGAACACACTTGGTTTAAATTCACTCCAGAACGATTTTGGGAAAGGCCTTTGTCACATCTACCAAATTTTTCTAGAATAAAAGGTACGGATTTTATACAATGTCAGGGTAGATTCGGAGACTTGAAAGGAAAAACCATCCAAGCTTTTTAGGAATATTCCAGCCTAAGGAGACGACATGAAAAGACGAGAGGCGATAATAAGTCTCGGCTGTATGGCCGTTATTGGCCCGAGTGTATTTTCATGCAAAAAAAGGAGCGATACGATGAAACAAGAAATCAATACAGAAAACGCCCCAAAGGCCATCGGTCCCTATTCACAAGGAATCATTGCCAATGGTCTTGTCTTTGCTTCTGGCCAAATTGCGCTCGATCCTGTGACGGGCGAACTGAACACAGGGCCCGTCGAAGAACAGGCACATATCGTTCTCAAAAACCTCAAAGCCGTTATCGAAGCTTCAGGCAGCTCTATGGATAAGGTCGTTAAGTGTACGGTTTTTCTCCAGAGCATGGACGACTACGGAGCAGTGAACGCCATCTATGGGGAATATTTCAATGCACCCTACCCTGCCCGGGCTGCCATCCAGGTGGCCCGTTTGCCCAAAGATGTGAAAGTCGAGATCGAGGCCATTGCGATTCTCTAATCTATGGGAGACTAATGCCGATATATGAGTTTTCCTGTAATGCTTGTGGGTGCTCGTTCGAAACACTCACCTCTATCGGAGGAGAAAAAAAAGTCACCTGTGTAAAATGTGGGAGCAAGGACATCCAAAAGCTCATTTCTTCGTTCGGGATCGGAGGCGGAGGAAGCCGGATGAAATCATCCTCATCAAGTTGTGATTCCTGTACTGCCACCTCATGTGCGACATGCAAATAAACCTGGCCTTATGAAGAGTACTGTTCGTATCGGTGTCGACACAGGGGGCACTTTTACCGATTTTTTCATAGAAAAAGACGGCGCGATCGAAATAAAAAAGATCCCTTCAACTCCTGAAAACCCCTCGCGATCGATACTTGAAGGGATCTCTCCTTTTTTGAGATCCGGGAGAGCGCTCTCGATCATCCACGGAACGACTGTTGCGACAAACTCTTTGTTGGAGAACAAGGGCGGCCCGGTTGCTCTTATCACAACCCAGGGTTTTGAAGACATTCTCTTTATCGGACGCCAGACAAGAACACAGCTTTACAACCTATTGGGGGAAGACAGGGCTCTTCTTCTTCAAAACAAACACTGTTTAGGCGTCGAGGAAAGAATTCTCGCTGACGGAGCCGTTCGAAAGGAGCTTTCTCCTCGAGCGCTGAAGGATATTTGCGAAAAGCTCCAAAAACTGGAGATCAAAGCTGTCGCGGTGAGCTTGATCCATTCCTACAAAAATCCCTCCCATGAAAAGACAATCGCAGAGATCTTGAAAAAAGAAAAATTCATGATATCTGTCTCGAGCGAAATCCTGCCCGAATACAGGGAATACGAGAGGGCATTAGTCACAACGGTCAATGCCTATCTTATGCCGGTCATGAGCCGATACCTGACAGAGCTCGGAACTCGGTTAAAGGGTGCCGATCTCAGGATCATGCAGTCGAACGAAGGGCATATTTTGCCCTTGACAGCGAAGCGCGAACCACTCCGCACAGCTCTATCGGGTCCCGCAGGGGGGGTTGTTGCGGCGCACTATCTGGGGAAATCCGCGGGAATCCGGAACATGATCACATTCGATATGGGGGGGACATCCTCTGATGTTTCACTCATCGATGGGGCGATTAACACAACGACGGAGGGAAAAATCGGGGAATTTCCGATCCGATTGCCCATGATCGATATCCATTCTGTTGGCTCTGGAGGAGGATCCATCGCCTATTGCGATGAGGGAGGAGCTCTGCGTGTGGGGCCTCAAAGCGCGGGTGCAGATCCCGGCCCTGCATGTTATGGGAAAGGAAATGCGCCCACTGTTACCGATGCCAATCTTGTCCTCGGACGTCTAGTTCCAGATTTTTTTCTAGGTGGACAGATGAAGATATTTCCAGAACAAAGCTTTTCCGCTATCACTAAGCTTGCGCGGAGTTTGAATAAGACCCCCAAGGAGACAGCACAGGGAATCATTACGATCGCCAATGCCAATATGGTCAAAGCGATCCGGGTGATCTCGATAGAACGAGGGATCGATCCCAGGCATTTTTCGCTCTTTTCCTTTGGGGGCGCCGGAGGGATGCACGCTGTGGAGATCGCCACTCAGATCGGCATAAAAAAAGTGATCATTCCCAAAAATGCGGGTGTTCTTTCTGCCATCGGACTTTTGCTTGCAGACTCCATAAAAGATTACTCGGCATCGGTGCTGAAGCCTGCACAGGGTATTCAATATACTGCGCTCTATAAACTCTTCAAAACCCTCGAACAAAAAGGGATTAAAGACATGAAAAAGGAGGGATTTGCGGACAAAGATCTCATCTCTCGATTCGCCATGGACCTCAGATATTCAGGACAATCCTATGAGATCACAATCCCGATTTCCAGAGTTGATATCGATAAATCCGCCTATATATCAAAATTTCACAGGGCTCATAAAAAGCTCTACTCCTACCGCCATCGGGATAGAGCCGTGGAGATCGTCAATGTCCGGTTAAGGATTGTGGGATCATCA
>JASFPP010000280.1:0-4316 GCA_050115915.1 Candidatus Aminicenantota bacterium | reverse complement strand
AGGTCAAGGATATGGAGTCCGGCCAGGTCAGAAGTGACATAACAGTGGCCGTTTTCAATAACAACTTTTCGGGTGACTCCTTCGAGCCGCACAGTTCTCACCAGCTTGATCTTCTGGGGATCGCCCACATTGTAAACGCTCATTCCCCTCCGCCCCGTTTGATAGATATAGCCTTCATGAAAGGCCAATCCCTGGATGTTTCTAAGGCCGAGAAGTTGTCCGATAAACCGATTGTAGGTCCCTTCATCATATTCCGGATATTGAACATATGAGCCCACGACTGGCAGCAAGTTTAGGTCACTAGCGTTTATGATCTTTAAGCCAGACATGTTCCCAACGGCGTAGATAATATTTTCATGTGTTATGGACGTTATGATCGAAGCCGGGGTGTAATAGAGTCCGATCAACTCAGGATTTTTTGGATCCGCTTTGGAGAGGATATGGATCCCTGAAAAATAGTCCACCACATAAACATAGTCTTTATCCATGGCAACACTGCAGGCTTCATTGTAAGCCGTGTGTTTTGTCGTGGATAGAAGAACAGGGTCCCCGGGATCAGAGATGTCAACGAGTTGGCTCCCTCCATCATAAAGGTTTCCGACGCAGGCTGTTCTTCCGTTGACACAAACGTTATTGGCATAACTGGAAGTGAGGAATGTGGTGGCAAGCTCAGGACTTGAGGGATCGCTGACATCGACAATTTGTAACCCCGGATAGCCATCGGCCACGATGGCATAGTTCTCCGAAATAACGACCTTTTCTGAATTTCCGGGTGTATCCAAAGTCGTTGTGAGTTTTGGAGCTGTTGGATCATCGACATTGATAATCTGCAGGCCGGACTCACCATCGGCAACACACACTAGCTTCTCTTTCGCAGCCACACCGCCTGCAAAGCCTTCTGTGTCCAGAGATCCGATAAGTCGAGGAGAAGAGGGATCGGTTATATCAAAAATTTGAAGACCCGATGTCCCATCCGCCACGTAAGCCCGGTTTTCATCAATAACAACATCTTTGGCTTCGCCTGGAGTCTCTCCTAGACTTTTATGCACAGGATTTTTCGGATCAGAAACATCGACGATCTGGAGGCCTTGTTTGCCCGAAGCCAGGATAGCGAGGTTATTTTTTACGGCGATACCAAAGCCTCCGCCCAGATATACTTGGGAAACAAAATCCGGTTTTTTCCTATCCTCGATATCAAGCACGACAAGGCCGTTGAGAAAGGCACAATAGGCATAGTTATCAGAAATGGCAATATCATAGGCCTTTGTCCACAGTGTCGAGCCGACATATTCAAGGCCTGTGTTCGCACGATCAGGACCGCAGGCGAGAATGACAAAGCTCATTACGATAAGAAAAGGGATCGCGATCCTTGTCCTAGTCTTCATGAAATACCTCCTTTGCCAAGGCACACATTATTTGATCTGTTTCTAGAGCAATGCTTTTGAAACAACATCTTGGTGTTAGATCAGAATGTCTTCGTCCCAGCCACGCTTGATGAGTTCGATTTTATTGATATCGCTCGTACCGATCCCATGTTTGAGATCAGCGACTTCGATGTGTTTGGGTACCGGGGGAATGGCACGTTCTTTTCCCAACTTTCGGGTGCGCATAGCGATAATGAGACGGAGACCGATGGCATCGATGGCCACTGGGTCCTGACTCACGAGCAAACCCTTATAATTCCAGACATATCGCCGGCTGAAATGATGGGGGCCGCGTCCATGGTACTGGGGTGTAAGCACACAGAGGATATTCAGTCGGGTCTTTCCCTTGACCATAGGGAGCTTAAAGAGCGCACCCAGGTTTGCGCAACTGTTCGGATGATAAGCGGGTTGGGAGGCCGCAAACATGATGTAATTTTTCATAACACCGCTGATACCCGCCAGGTAGTGAGTCCTGAGCGGTCTCACATTGATCAAGGAGGTCGAGTTTTGGAAGATGGGATTGGTCTTGACCCTGTGGTCATCGATACCGATATCCTTCTCCGCCACTCCTGCATCCATGAGACGCCGCTGGATCGCCTGTTCCACTTCGGGGGGTGTCGGTAAATAAGACCAGACATTGCTCTTAATCCCCACGATCTCACCGGGCTTTACCAAGTTTTCGAAGGCTTTGACTGGATCACTCTGATCCAGAAGGGTCATGACAGCCTCATCAAGCATTTTCTGAATAATTTCAGCGTTTAACTTATAGTTATCATCCACTGCATCAGGATTCCGGACGAGGACAACTCTGGATTTTTGTTCTGTTTGACCCGGAAGGGCAACAGCCGCGCCCAACACAGCATACGCCGTACCACGGATAAAATCCCGCCGCGTTATGATATTTTGCATGGAATTTTCACCTTTCATCAAGTTGCTTCTCACTTTAGAATTTCGATATTCAAAAGTCAACTTTCGTGGAAAGAAATTGAGATTCTGACTGCTTCAAAATGAACGAAATATCCTAAAAAATCAATTTTTCCTAAAAAATAAAACAAAAAACACTTGACAAAATGAAATATTTGTTTTATTTTTTAGGTAAAATGAAGATGAGAGGCTCGAAATGAAACTTTTATCCAGGCCCGAGGAGTTATTCCTGCTGGCCATTTGGAAGCTTCAGGACAACGCTTATGCTGTGACCATACGGGACCAAGTGAACAAGATCACAGGAAAAACCTGGTCCTTTGGCGCCACATTCGTGACGCTTGAACGTCTCGTCAAAAAAAAGTATTTGAGTTCTCACCTGTCAGAGCCTACACAAAAAAGGGGCGGCCGTAGTAAACGTATGTACAAGCTCACCCGAGACGGAATCAAAGCTCTCCTCGAAATAAAAAAACTCCAAGAGAACATGTGGAAAGATATTCCCCGGTTCTCAATGTCCTCGGTAAAAAAATGAAAAACAATGCGCCATCCAGACCACCTCGCTTGACCGAGAAGCTTCTCAAACGGGTGTTTCCAGACAATGGAAGCTATACCACCATAGGAGATCTTGAAGAAGTCTACCACAGCATAGCTGAAGAAAAGAGTTCGCGAAAGGCCCGTCTTTGGTACCGAACCCAAGCTTTCAAATCTATTCTCTCATACGCCAAGAATCAATCGTTATGGAGTATCGTCATGTTCAAAAACTACCTTGTCTTTACATCGCGTCTGATAAGAAGAGATAAGTTCCACTATTTTCTGAACTTTCTCGGTCTTTCCGTAGGAATCGCATGTAGTATCGTGATTTTAATGTTCCTGAGGAATGAGTTGACCTATGACCAGTACCACGAAAAAGCCAACCGCATCTTCCGGATCAGTTCAAATTATGTCACATCCGGAAAGGATCTTCTCTATGCCATCACATCTCCCGCTCTCGGTCCGAGACTCAAGGAGGAATACCCGGAGATTGAAGACTACGTTCGCGTTGTCCCCTTACCAGAAATATTATTCCAACTGGAAAATGACCGGTTTTATCTGAGGAATATAGTCCTCGCCGACCCGAGTTTTCTCAAGGTGTTCACCCATCCTCTTGTACTTGGAGACGTTGAAACCTGTCTTACAGCTCCTGACACAATAGTGCTGACGGAAACTCTCGCCCGGAGATATTTCGGAGACGAGAATCCAATGGGCAAGATTATCCAAATAGAGAATCAAAATGACCTCAAAGTCACTGGAGTAATCGAAGATCCACCTCGCAATTCTCACATTTCCATAGATGGGATCATCTCTTACAGGACCTGGGACATAAACCAGCAAAGCCTCACATGGTCGATGTATGAAGTCTTCGGCTACACCTACGTCCTTCTTCCAGAAACATATGACATCACCACGTTTTATGAAAAATTTCCATCGTTTTACGAAAAATACTGCAAAGTGGATGAAGAATCTTACGGGCAGGTCTATAAGCCCATATTCCTCAAGCTAAAGGATATCCACTTCAATTCCTTCGGATTCAGATTCGATGTTCCGCTGGGGAGCAAAGCTTATCTTTTTGCATTTTTCTTCATCGGATTATTCATCCTGATCCTGGCTTGCGTCAACTTTGTGAACATGGCCACCGCCCGCTCATCCACTCGTGTTCAAGAGATCGGAATGAAAAAAGTGTTAGGGTCGAGAAAAGGCGATCTTGTTTTCCAACTTCTGGGTGAGTCACTTTTGGTGTCTTTTATCGCTATGATATTTGCCTATGGGGCAGTTCTTTTAACCTTGAATCAACTTAGTCAGCACCTAGATCTCAACCTAGAAACAGGAATGCTTTTCAATCCAGTCTTGATCTTTTTGGTTCTGGGCCTTTTCATCCTCATCGGAATTGTATCCGGCATTTATCCCGCTTTTTATCTTTCTTCCGTACATTCG
>JASFPP010000279.1:0-4333 GCA_050115915.1 Candidatus Aminicenantota bacterium | reverse complement strand
GAAAAATCTTTAGACTAGGCTTTCTGTACGTTCTTGGCGACTGGGCCTCGATCGCCTTCTTCGATATCATAACTGACTTGGTCGCCCGCGGACAAAGTCTTAAATCCTGGCATTACGATCGAGGAAAAATGCACGAAGATATCTTTCCCCTCCTCTTGTTCGATAAAACCATACCCCTTTTTCTCATTAAACCACTTTACTGTTCCAACTGGCAAAGTTAAGCCTCCTTCAAAAAATTCAATGCCAAACCCAGGCTGGGCAAGACTCCTGCACAAAATGGATCTTCCTTGGAGAGTACTGAATACCAAGCCTGGATGTTTCGAGAAAAAAGTCACTTGGAGGGTCATACGGACAAATCATTGGAATTCTACGACATGAAACGAATCAAGCATACTTCTTGGGGAGCAAAGACTTCCTGATTAATCCTCATTACTCCCAGGACCTTTCTCAACATTTTTCGAAAAATGTTTATACCACAGGTCTCGACCGATGTCAAAAAAAATTTTTCGTCAATCGCCCTTGAATTCAAACGGAATGTCATCCAGATCACAGAGCGCTAGGCCACGATAAGCCCGCAATGGTGGCTGAAAGCGTCTATCTCATATTTCTTTGACCGGGATATGCCGACATCCAGCCTAAATTATTCACGCTCCTAAGTTATTTGGATCTAAGAGAGGGCAGACGAAACATAAAGTCAGGGTCAACACGGGGTTCGTCGTTCTTATGCATCTGCATCAGATCGATCTTTCGCTCGAGAAGATCACCGAAATTATCCCCATGGATAAAAGGTGTTTCAACACTTCCTGAGATGATGATCCACTCTACGGGGCTCTCTCGCCATAACTCGATCATTTCTTTCGCGTTTTCGATCTCGCGTTCCATCATCTCATCCAGAAGTTTACGACAATTCTTTTTGAGGCCAGCGTCCGAAGTCTCTAAATATTCGTGGACAGCATAGATCCACACGGCCGTATTCCTTAAGGTTTCAAAAAGACAACGCAGGGCCCTGGCTCGAAACCACTGATCCTGGAACACAGGAAGCCCAGGCTTATCAGGATCTTTCTTCGAAGCTGCCATACTATTCTGAAAAAGATCGATGGCCTGTCCCAGCGGATCCCAGACCTTTTTATCAATCCTCAAAAAAGACTTTTTCGCGTATTCTTTGGAAATGAGCTCAAAAAGAACATCCTGAGCCAGATTGACCCTGTTGGGATTGTGGAGAGAGGTACACATGTGTTTTTCGTAATACTCTCTCTGGATCTCCGGAATCCCGTCGATATCCGGGACGAGTGGACGGACTAGCAGTCTCTGCCAGACCGTTCCGTAATGCGTATAGATGGAAAGCGGGACAAAACTCCTAACGGCCCGGTCTATCCACCGCCATCCCTGGACAAGTCCCTCTGCATCCCCCCCTCCTGTGTAACTTTCAGCGATCTTCCGGACCGTTTGATCAACGTCCAGGCCTGGATCAAACTGAAAATACCGGAACAGATCCTGATTCACAGGATAAGGGACTTTTTCGGGCGGTTGCAAACCCCCGATATGCGACAGCGCAGAAATATTACAGGAATACAAAGCCAGGAGCTTGTCGTAGGCCAACCAGGGGAATGGTATCCCCAAAAGCGGTTCGTGGTTGGCATGACATGCCAAGCTGTGATAAAAGAAACTGCAACTCCCCCTCATGTGGAGGTCTTGAACGGGTTTTTCTTCCTCTTTACGCAGCGAATTGTGAAGAGCAGAGCCCAGAACCTTTACATCCCCATAAACAGGATGCGGATAGTTGCTCTCCCATCCCTCTGTGAGTAGAGAGTGGGCTTCCACATCGATGCGGTCTGCAAGCTCTGGCCACAAATAATTTCGTTCTCCATAAAAGGGTTCTAAACGCGTGATAACACGAAACTCTGGATTAGTCCGGGATGCCGCATCACGCAGCACCTTAAAAAATCGAATAATGTTCGAAGCTGCGGTCTCGGCTATTTTTTCATCGCTCTTCCACTCTCTTATAAGATAAGCGCCTCCGTTTCGCCCCACATAAAGAGATTTGGTGTGTTCGAATCCCGCACCACTGTCATTGGACCAGATGGTTATAAATCCCAGTTCTGGAATTTCCGTCATCAATTTATCCATGAGCTCGGCATAGTGTTCTTGGACAGCCGGGTGGGCAACGGAAAGATTATACCTCGGCTTGAAGCTGCGGAAAGGATGATCGACGCGTGCGCCCCGCAGAGTGGGATATCTCTCGAAGAAAGACTCCGGGACTGACCGGGGTTCAAAACAGAGTAGGCCAGGCACAAGCCCATACTTGACAGCCTCCCGGGCATTTTTTTTTAAAAGTTGAAGATTCGCGGCTAAGTAATCTTGAGGATACAATCCTTCATTCAAATGACTGGTCACAAACTGGTCTAAACCCGGACAATAGGTGTAAAAATCCGCATAAAACTCACCGGGTACGCTCTTCTCATAGGGCGATAGTGATCCGAGAGCATTGACCTCAATATGCGTGAATCCCAGACGCGCATACTGACGGATGTAGCGCTCCGGAAAAAAATCTCGGACCGACCGTGCATATTGGGTAAGGAAGAGGTCGAAAGTGGATTTCTCCATAGAAAAACTCAATTCTTTTGTCCAGTGTTTGACTTGATCAAAATTTTTGTCGAGCAGTTCTTCTACGAGATAAGAAAATGACGCGTAGAGAAAATAAGTTTTTGAGCTAGCAAGCCAGGCGCTTCCGTTCTCCTCACAGGATAAATACACCCACTCTTTGCCTGAGGAAGATGAGATCTTGGCTTTTTTTTGCGTGATCTCTTGCGGGGCAACAACAATACACAATGTGAAGGGCTCGGACTCCATCCCCACAGGATCCCCAGACAACACTTCCGTTCCTGGCGAGAGAAATTCGATCAACTCGCTCACCACAGTCCGCACGACTGGATGGGCAGACTTGGATATCTTTACCTTCTTTATATTTTTCAATATATCTCTCAGCGTCATCGTAAACTCCTTTGCCTTTCACTCATTGTATTCAAATAATTCGACCTCGTCTATCATCGGTAAAACTCTGGATTACTGATCATCCCAATAATCAGGACATGAGCAAAAACATCTTCTCTGATTCTATCTCGAGGAGGTACTCATTATTGATGGAGATAAGCCGACTAAATTTATGGCTTCACACAGATCGTGGATAAAAAGATGATGAAGAAGCGGCATTTGTGTCGAAATCGAGGCCATCACCTCTGGCGGTACGTTAACGAGAACAAAAATCACCCTCTAATTCACCGCAAAAGAGGATTGACCCTCTCAGGGTTGGGTGGCATTAATATTCGTGCGTAACAATGAAACCAAAAAGTCCTTTCTCTGTTTAGAAGAGCCAGAATGAAAAACATGAAAATTTTAATCGTAGACTTTGATGAGGATTCCGCGCTTGCTCTGTCCGAATACTTAAAATCAGAAGGTTTTAAAGTCAGTACAGCAGGCGACGGCGAGGCCGGATTGGAAAAATGCAAGGGAGAATATCCTGATCTCGTCATTGTGGAACCCATGATCTCAAAACTCCATGGGTTTGAGCTTTGCAGCATTATCTCTCACGATTTCAACGGACAAATTCCTGTTGTCATCCTGACAAAATTCTATCGAGAGGAACAGTTTAAGATCGAGGCCATGAGTGCCTATGGAGCTTCGGCATTCCTGAGCAAGCCTTTTAAGGGGCCAGAAATCCTTTCCACGATCCAAGATCTGTTGAAGGAAAAAATTAAAGAATCTGAGGAAAAAGACATGGCAGAAGAAACACAAAATCTGGAGGAATTTTCTGATAAAGCCTTGGATAATATCACAGCAGAGGCGAAAGTGGCCGAGCAAGAACTTCAAGCGGAAAACAGTGACAGCGAGATACTCGAGCCCATGCCACAACCGGAGACCACCCCTGTCAATGAAGAGCAAACTACAGATGTGAAAACAAAGATCGATAAAATGCTCGAGGATACCCTATCGGAATTCGGATTTAGCCTTGATAAGAAAACATCCCAAGAAGTTGGAGAACAAAGCGTAACTCCCCCGGAAAAAGAAGTTGAGATCCCGGCAAAAGAGGAAGCGGGGGTGGCAGCGGCTGCTGTCGCAGAAAAAATCATAGTCAAAGAAAAAGAAGCCGAGGAGGAAAAGGCCGAGTTCGAGGAAGAAAAGATTGCAATCGAGGAGGAGAAAGCGGATACCGAAGAGGAAAAAGTTGAAGTGGAAGAAGATAAAGTCGAAGCGAAAGAAGAAGTGACGGTTAAAGAAAAAGCCGATGCTCCTGATATGGAGGAGCTCAAGGAGTCCGAAGAGGAAGAGGTTTCAA